>JAXKAR010000039.1:0-69910 GCA_036305845.1 Emergencia sp. | reverse complement strand
GATGCCTATTGAACAGGTACAGAAGATATTAGGTCATTCACAAATTGATACGACCATGCAATATGCAATGGTCAATCAGTCTAATGTAAAAACTGCGCACCAGAAGTATATGGCCTAATGCAAATTGAGGTTTGCAGGGATTGTAGATGAGAGTTAGACTAGGTGATCATATTAAAGAATACTCTGTAAAAAACAAGCTTGAAGAGGATATTCCGGTCTATAGCGTTACAAATACACAAGGTTTTTGCAGAGATTATTTTGGGAAAGAAGTGGCAAGTAAGGACAAGTCATCCTATAAAATTGTTCCAAAAGGCTATTTTGCATATAATCCTTCGAGAATAAATGTGGGTTCTGTGGATTGGCAAAGGGAAGAAGATAGAGTGATTGTAAGTCCTTTGTATAATGTTTTTTCTGTATCGGAAAAACTAGATCAACAATATTTATATTACTTTTTAAAAAGTGATATTACCTCATACTATATTAAAGCAGTTGCGACTGGAAGTGTAAGAGATAACTTGAAATTTCCTATGCTTTGTGAGTTTGCAATTGAATTACCTGATGTAAAAGAACAAAAATTAATTGTAGAAAAACTGGATAGGATAAAAACGATAATAGGGCTAAGAAAAGAACAAATTAAAAAGTATGATGACCTTATCAAAGCCCGATTTGTCGAGATGTTTGGACAAGGAAGTTATCCTCAGTATGCGCTCATCGAGCTCATAACAGAAGGTTCAGGATTGTCTTATGGAATCGTACAACCTGGTGACGATGGAACTGGCGATATGGGTGTTCTACGCCCCGTAGATTTGGTTGATGGAAGAATATCAATGGCTGCAATCAAATACATCGATCGGTCGATTGGTGATGGATTCAAAAAAACTGAGTTGACGGGTGATGAACTACTGATTACAGTACGAGGATCAACTGGAATTACGGCTCTTACAGATGAACGATTTAAAGAGATGAATGTAACTCGTGGTATAGCGGTTGTTCGCTATGACCGTGGCAAAGTCAACCCTGTGTATCTCAATGCTTATCTTAATACAGATGAAAGCCAGCAATATATACAGGAACATACCAGAGGTGCTACCCTTCAGCAAATCAACCTATCGGATTTGAGAGTTCAGAAGATTATTGTTCCATCAATGGAGCTACAGGAGCAATTTGCCGCCTTCGTTGCTCAGGTCAACAAATCAAAATTTGACGGAGGAAAAACCATGGCCGAAGAAAACCTGTTCCATCAGTTGATGGCCCTTCACAAGGATGCATACAACCTTTACAAAGAGCAGACAGATACGATCTGTAGCAGAGATGCCTCTTCAGATGAGGTGGAGCATTTATTGGATTACATGCTTGATTTTTGCATGGATGAGAAGTTTCTGCAATTATTTAAGCGGATATGCCGGCGGTACTATAGCAAGTATCCGCAAATGATTACATTTGAGATAAATTCATATAAAAAACTATATGAGGGAGAAGAGGAGGTTTACGATGACCAATTTTGATTATTTAAAAGAAGAAACAAAATTTAATAGTTTTTCCAATGTAGCTATTTCTGCAGAGAAGATTCTCAAAATTGATATGGAGGCCAGTGTAATCAATTGCCGTCGTGCTATGGAATTTGCTATCAAGTGGATGTATTCTGTAGATGAGGCCTTAGAGATGCCTTATCAGGACACCTTAATTAGTTTGATGAGCACAGAAGACTTCCATGGCTTGGTCGATGACTCCCTTTGGAAAAGGCTGGACTTGATTCGTAAAATCGGCAACAGAGCGGCGCATAATGGCAGGAAAATCACAAAAGACGAAGCAATTCTCTGTTTGCAGAACCTATTCCTTTTCATGGATTATGTTGCGTACTGCTATGCAGATACCTATGAAGAAAGAAAGTATGATTTGAAATTACTGGAAGCTTCCCATGTTGAACCGGTTATATTAAAATCCTCCGACGATGATGTGGATTTGAAAGCGCTTATCGCTGAAAATAAAGCACTTAAAGAAGAGCTGACGGCAAAACGTGCAGAACAGCAACAGACCTATGTGCCAAAGCCATTGGATTTATCAGAATATAAAACAAGAAAAATCTATATTGATTCCATGCTTTTGGACGCAGGATGGACTGAGGGAAAAGACTGGATTAACGAAGTAGAGCTTCCGGGGATGCCTAACAAGTCAGAAGTGGGATTTGCAGATTATGTTCTATATGATGACAGGCATAGACCCCTTGCGGTTGTAGAGGCAAAGCGAACCTGTGTAGATGTTGCAAAGGGTAGACAGCAGGCAAAACTCTATGCGGATTTGCTCGAAGCAAAGTATCACAGAAGGCCGGTAGTGTTTCTAACAAACGGTTTTGAGACAAGAATTATTGACAATCAATATCCCGAAAGAAGGGTATCAGTTATCTACTCTAAACGAGATTTGGAAAAGCTGTTTAATCTGCAAACGATGAAGACAAGCCTAAATCATGTTTCTGTAGATAAGCATATTGCGGGACGTTATTACCAGGAAGGCGCTATCAAGGCGGTATGTGACAGTTTCGACAAGAGAAACAGAAGAAAAGCCCTCCTTGTAATGGCAACCGGATCGGGAAAAACCAGAACGGTCATCGCCTTGTGTAAAGTTTTGCTGAATGCCGGATGGGTAAAAAATATTTTATTCCTTGCAGACCGAAATTCTTTGGTGACACAGGCAAAGCGGAATTTTGTAAATCTTTTGCCCGATTTGTCATGCTCAAATATAGTGGAAGAAAAGGATAACTATAGTGCCCATTGTATTTTTTCAACCTACCAGACTATGATGAATGTGATTGATTCTGCAAAGGATGATAATGGGAAAATTTATACTTGCGGACATTTTGACCTTGTAATCTGTGATGAGGCACACCGGTCAATTTATAATAAATACAGAGACATTTTTAATTATTTTGATGCCCCATTAGTTGGGCTTACGGCTACACCGAAGGACGACATTGACAAGAATACATATGGTATCTTTGATTTGGAAAATGGTGTGCCGACTTACGGTTATGAGCTGGCGCAAGCTGTAAAGGATGGATACCTTGTGGATTTTATGACCGTAGAAACTAAGCTGAAGTTCATCGAAGAAGGAATTGCCTACGATGAATTATCTGAGGAAGACAAAGAGCAGTATGAGAAAACCTTTGAATTTGAAGATGGACAGCTTCCGGAAAGAATCAGTTCATCCGCATTAAATACGTGGATTTTTAATGAGGACACAATAAAACAAGTGTTGAATGTACTGATGCAAGACGGGCTGAAAGTAGATTATGGTCAGAAGATTGGAAAAACCATTATTTTTGCTAAAAACCACGATCATGCAGAGAAGATACTGAAAGTTTTCAACAAGCAATACCCGGAATTAAGCAAAAACGGTCAACCCTTTGCTAAAGTGATTGATAACTATATGACTTATGCCCAGAGCGCAATCGACGAGTTTTCTGATCCAAAGAAGATGCCGCAGATCGCAATTTCTGTAGATATGTTGGATACAGGAATTGATGTGCCGGAGGTACTGAACCTTGTATTTTTCAAGAAGGTGATGAGTAAGGCTAAGTTCTGGCAAATGGTTGGGCGTGGAACAAGACTTTGTCCCGGACTTATGGACGGTGAAGATAAGAATAAGTTCTATATCTTTGATTTCTGCGGAAATTTTGAGTTTTTCCGCATGAACCCAGGAAAAGCGACGGCCAATATGGTTGCGTTGCAAGGAGCTATTTTCACCTTAAAATTCGAGATTGCCTATAAACTGCAAAGTCTGGAATATCAAGTAGAAAGGTTGATTGCATATAGAACAAAGCTCATAGAGATGATGACCGATAAGGTACAGGCGCTTAATCGTGAAAATTTTGCAGTAAGACAGCATTTGAAGTATGTTGACACATATTCTGTGGGTGCCAATTACAATGGCATAACCTTTGAAGATACGTTGATAGTGAGAGAAGAATTGGCGCCGCTTATTCAGCCGGATGGAGACGAGGCTAGCGCTGTACGATTTGACGCATTGATGTATAGTATAGAGCTTGCCTATTTAGCTGGAAAAGGTTATGGGCGACAAAAGAGTGATCTATTTAAGAAAGTAAAGGGAATTGCCAATGTGCCCAATGTTCCGGAAATACAGGTACAACAAGAATTACTTCATAAGATTCTGCATACCGACTATGTAGAATCTGCCGGAATTGATGAGTTTGAGCATATCAGAGTGAACCTTCGCAATTTGATGAAGTATTTGCCACGCGACGTGGTCAAATATGATACTAATTTCGATGATGAGATACTTTCCATAGAATGGAAGGAATCAGAACTTGAGAATGATGAGCTTAAAAATTACAAGGCGAAAGCTGAATTTTATGTACGTCAGCATCAGGATAACATCGTCATTGCAAAGTTAAAGACCAATAAGCCTTTAACAGAATTGGATATGGAAAATTTAGAACAGATTCTTTGGAAGGAAGTTGGTTCCAAAGATGACTACGAAAAAGAATATGGTTATAAGCCGTTAGGTGAGTTTGTGCGTGAGATTGTTGGTCTCGATATGAATGCTGCCAAGGAAGCATTTTCAGAGTTTCTAACAGATACAAATCTTGACAGCAGGCAGATTTACTTTGTGAATCAGATTGTCGAGTACATCGTCCATAATGGTATGCTGAAGGACTTTTCCGTACTTCAGGAGTCACCGTTCAATGATAAGGGAAGTGTAGTGGAGCTCTTTACCGATATTAATGTATGGATGGGAATTAAGAGAGTTATCGATCAGATCAATGCAAATGCGACAGCATAGTAACTATAGTCGTACCTTTTGATGCTGTAGAAAACGATACCCAGTAGCGAAGATCTAACAAAATTATTAGAAGGTATTCTTAAATTACAGAAACATTTAGTAATGAGGAAGTATTATGGATAGCATTTGGAGAAAAATATATAATTGGAGGAATTTTATAAAATAAAAACGAAAAGCACGTTGATAAATTTATAATTAAGTGGTATACTACGACTAATTATAAAATAAAAACGAAAAGCACGTTGATAATTTTGGAGGCGATTATGAAACTTCTTCGTATTACGGCGGAAGGATTACCGCTTTTTAAGGAAAAGCTGGATTTGAACTTTTATGCGCAGCAGAGAGTGGAGGAAGAACACAAAAGTATTTTGTGCTCATTGTTTTCAAATGTTTATTTGAATTTCGCAAATGGATTTATTGGAATTAATGCTTCAGGAAAGACTTCTGTCTTGAAGGTCATTTTACTTGTTTTGGAATTGCTTAATAATGAGCCAATCAATCATATTGAAACCAGAGATATTTTAGGAGATTCAAAAGAGGTTAGGCTAAATACTTATTTCTTTTCCAGAAAGACAAATGAGGTTTGTCGATTGGAGACAATTATTACAGCCAGAAAGAGTAAATCAGAAGGAGCAAGCTATAGTATTGTTTCAGAGAATTTGTGGACTAAGGGTGCTGATGAAGTAACCACCCGTAAGGGCATGTTGGACTTCGAAGGAAGAGAACCGGCAATCATTAGAAACAGTAGGGAAGAGTTTTTATCCGATGATG
Source organism: Emergencia sp. (assembly GCA_036305845.1). Lineage (GTDB taxonomy): Bacteria > Bacillota > Clostridia > Peptostreptococcales > Anaerovoracaceae > Senimuribacter. The sequence goes on along the minus strand of JAXKAR010000039.1, from coordinate 64,342 downwards.
TAAGTATTATGATTGCAAAAAATAAGAAAACGAAGGAGCATGTTCATATTGTTAATCTTCTGAAGTTTACAAATGTAAACGTTCTTCCGTTTTCTCAGAATATCCCTGCAGAAGTGATTACGTTTCTGGATCCGACAATTGAAAGTCTGGATTTTGATGAAAAAGACAAAAAGCAAATTATCCATTTGAAGTTCAAAGAAAAAGAGGAAATCATTCTTAATAATCCGATAGAACTCAATAATTATCTTTCTTCTGGTACCGTTAAAGGTATGATAACCTTTACTTTGGCACAGGAAGTATTACAAAGTGGTGGATATATTGTTGTAGATGAGGTAGAAAACCATTTCAATAAAGAAATTGTTACAACTTTGATGCGTTTCTTTATGAATAGCAAGTTGAATAAAAATGGAGGAACGCTTGTTTTTTCAACACATTATCCAGAGTTGTTAGATGAATATGATCGCAATGATAGTATATTCATTACCAGAAATCGCAATGGTATTACGGTAGAGAATCTGTCTAATATACTGAAAAGAAATGATATTAAAAAAAGTGATGCATATCAAAGTGGTTTCCTGGAGGGTACGACTCCAACATATGAGGCATATATGCAGCTAAAGAAAAGTATTGCTGCGGCTCTTATATAGGAGGGACCTATGGAATTAGCAAGATATAAGGCGTGTATCTGTGAGGGGTCAGCTGAAAATGCGATTATGGATATACTCCTGGATCATAACCTACTAATCTTTTTCAGAGAAGAGATGATTGAGGAAGAAGTGCTTCGCTGCAGAGAGGGCAAGAAATTTGAAGAAAAGTACTTGAGAAAAGGATTTATGGATAAGATTTCTGTAATAAGGATTCTTGATTCAAGGCGTGAAAACTTCAAGCTAAGTAAGGCATATGCCAGTAAGGTGGATGTCATAAATGTAATTACGGCACCGGAAATAGAGATGTTAATTATCTTTAATGAAGATAAGTATAAGGAATTCAAAAAATCGGGGAAGAAGCCAAGTAGTTTTTGTAAAGAGGAACTGAAAATGGCAGAAGTAAAATCCTATGATTTTGTCAAAGACTATTTTAGTGATCCAACGGTTCTTGTAGCAGCGATAAAAAAATATCATGAAATATCGAAAGTTCAGAAGGGTGAATACACGTTGTTGGACTTGTTACGATAGAATAGAATAAAAATACAGTTAATGTAATATATCACTTAACATTGATGATACAATAAAAAATCCTAATACGAAAACACTTCAAGCTAAACAAAAATCCTTACCCGCTTTTGTATATGAGATTGAACCAAAATATGGAGGAAAGAAAATGAACATCAAAGTACAGTATTCAACAATGATCGTAAAAAACCTGGAAGAATCGGTCTCCTTTTACAGAGACGTTCTCGGCTTCAAGGAAGGTTATCATGTGGACCTTCCTAATGGGGGAAGGATTACCATTATGCAAAGTGACGGCGCAGCAGTAGAACTCATCGAAAGTTCAGCCTTCCCGGTGGGACTATACTCTATCGGTACCGATGTTGACGATTTGGAGGCGGCCATCAGTAAGCTGGCGGAAAAAGGCTATCAAACAACCGGCCCGGTTATGGAGACAACGGTTGGAAAGCAGACCTTTGTCTTAGACCCCAATGGAACCAGAATTTGCCTGATTGAACATACAGAAGCATATAAGAAAACGTATATGTAAGGGTATAGGCAATCGTTTTGACGTAAAGGAGTTGACGAATCATGGATGCGATCAACATAGAAATTATCAAACTAACAGACAGACCGGATTTGGTTGAGCAGGCAGCAGAATGGTTTCACCGGAAATGGAAAGTTCCGGCAGAGGCATATAAGAAGAGCATGACGGAGGCCATGGAGGGATCTGTCCCTGTTCCCCAGTGGTATGTTGTGCTGCAGGATGAAAACATTATTGCAGGCCTTGGTATAATTGAAAACGACTTTCATGAACGGAAAGATTTATCACCCAACGTCTGCGCTGTATTTGTAGAAGAAGCGTATCGCTGCAGAGGAATCGCCGGAAAAATGCTCGGGTTTGCCTATGATGATATGGCGGAGCAGGGCATCGATGTCCTATATCTGGTGACAGATCATACTTCATTCTACGAGCGCTATGGGTGGGCCTTTATCTGTCTGGTGCAAGGGGATGGAGATTTGGAGAAGAGCAGGATGTATCGCCATCAGCATATAACCGTAAGAAAATAGTAACCTAAGAGAGAAGACACGGAGGTGTACAATGATTTATACACAAAAATATCTTTCGCCATTGGGCGGCATCACTATGGCAAGTGATGGGAAGGCGATAACCGGTTTGTGGTTTGAGGGACAGAAGTATTTCGGCACAGGACTTTCTGAAAACAGTCAAGAAAAAAGTCTCCCCGTATTCGAGGAGACTGTAAAGTGGCTGGATATTTATTTCGGCGGCAGCGAGCCGGACTTTATGCCTAAGCTTTCTTTAACCGCAACACCTTTTCGTAAAGCGGTGTGGAATATTTTGCTGACTATTCCTTATGGCAAAACCATGACTTATGGTCAGATTGCTGCAGAACTTGCTCGGATAGAGGGTCTTGAAAAAATGTCGGCTCAGGCAGTTGGCGGCGCAGTGGGCCATAACCCCATTTCTCTTCTTGTCCCTTGCCACAGAGTGGTAGGAACAAACGGAAGCCTGACCGGTTATGCCGGCGGCATAGAGAAAAAGGTGAAGCTTCTGTCTTTAGAGAATGCCGACATGACGAGCCTGTTTGTACCAAAGAAAGGTACAGCCATATAGTCTGGTTAGCGCAATAGGCTAATCCAGAATTCGCCCGTCAGTGGAGATGGTCACGACGCGCCATGGAAGGAATTTGCCGCTTGCTTGCAGGGCGGATTTTACCGCATTTTCAATGCCGCCGCAGCAAGGCACTTCCATGCGGACTACGGTAACGCTCTTGATATTGTTATTGGCGATGATGGCAGTCAGTTTTTCCGTATAGTCACCCTCATCCAGTTTAGGACAGCCGATTAAGGTGATGTGACCACGGATAAATTCGTTATGGAAGTTGCCGTAGGCAAAAGCGGTGCAGTCTGCAGCAATGAGAAGATTGGCATTGTCAAAATACGGTGCGTTAACCGGAAGAAGTTTAATCTGTACCGGCCACTGAGAAAGCTGACTTTCTGCAGGCGTGTTGCTGATCGGTGCAGCGGCTTCACGTTGGATTGCCTTTGCATGAGTCCCGGGACATCCGCAAGGAAGGGGCGCAGTTTTTTTCCCTTTGGCGGCTAAAACAGCAGCTTCATCGTAAGCCGGAGCTTCCCTTTCCTCAAAGGAAATAGCGTCTGTCGGACATGTGGGCAGACAGTCGCCCAGACCGTCACAGTAGTCTTCTCTGGTCAGTTTTGCCACGCCGTCGATCATCTCGATGGCGCCTTCATGGCAGGCGGCAGCGCAGGCGCCGCAGCCGTTACATTTGGATTCGTCGATTTTAATAATTTTTCTAATCATTGTTATTCTCCTCTATTTTAAATACATTGATTACATCACTGTCAGGACAGCAGAAGCAAATCTGGCCATCCCTGTTTTTCGGTGGATTGCCACCGTATCGTAAAATGTCGATATAAGGAAAGGCAACGTGCATGGCCATGGGGCACAGCTTTCCTCGGTCGGTATCGTAGTCGAAGCTGTCTCCGATCTGATGGCCTCGGTGGCATCCGCATTCACCTTTTCTGTCAACTAACGTAATTGTTATTTTTGGTTTCAAAAGATTCACCTCCCGGTTTTCTGCTGCTTAGAATTGATTTTGTAAGATAATTATAGTACCATAGAAAAAATAAAACGGTTGTTTTTACAACGGAAAGAGAAATTTTATGAAAAATTTTATTCCCATATTAAAACAATCCCGACTTTTCGCCGGGATAAACGAGGATGAACTTGTTGCAATGCTTTCTTGTCTGCAGGCAAGAAAGCAAGCTTATCGAAAAGGGACCTATGTTTTGCGGCAGGGAGATCAGGTGGACACCATTATGATATTGGCAGAAGGCAGTCTGCTGATTCAGCGGGATGACTATTGGGGAAACCGTACAATTATCAGCGCTGTAGACCAAGGAGATATGTTTGGCGAAGCTTACGCCGCTTCAAATCGTTGTCCTATGAGCAATGATGTGATTGCAGCTTCAGACAGCACTGTCATTTTCTTCGATGTGAGAAAGGTATTATCCACCTGTTCTTCATCATGTCCTTTTCATGCTATGGTCGTACAGAATCTGTTTTATACCATTTCTGAAAAGAACCGGCAGCTGGTAAGAAAACTTGGGCACCTGGCCAAGAGAACTACCCGGGAAAAACTGATTTCCTATCTTTCTGAAGAAGCGGACAGACAGGGCAGCGGAACGATAACGATTCCCTTTAACAGGCAGCAGCTTGCCGACTTTCTTTCGGTAGACCGCAGCGCCATGTCTACCGAATTGGGTAAGATGCGGGATGAAGGTCTCATTACCTTTACAAAAAATAGGTTTACGCTGTTATAAGGCCTTAGGCGAAGAACACTTTTGCAACTTCCACAAGATAGGCAGTATCCTTTGCGCCTGCTGTTTCATAAGAGGAATGCATAGCCAGCTGAGGAAGACCGATATCAATGCTGTTTAAAGCAACCTGACAGTTAGAAATGCTTCCCAGGGTGCTGCCGCCGGGTTTATCGGAGCGGTTAGTAAAGGTTTGGTAAGGTACGTTTGCCTTTTCGCACAGCGCCTTGAACATAGCTGCGGAGACTGCATCGGTGCAGTATTTTTGTTCAGCGCTGTATTTGATTACCGGGCCTCCGTTAAGTACGGGACGGTTTACAGGATCTGCCATTTCTGTATGATTGGGATGCAGGGCGTGGGCATTATCGGCAGAAATCATGAAACTATTAGCGATGGTCATCAGTTCTTCCTGACGGCTCATAGAAAGACTTTCCGTAATTCGATTTATAGTATCTTTCAGAAACGTAGAAGCTGCGCCTTGTTTACTTGCGCTGCCAACTTCTTCGTTATCATAAACGCAATGAACTGCTGCAAAATCTTTTTTCGGTCCATCTAAAAAGCCTTTTAACGATGCGAAAGCGCACTGCAGGTCATCCAGTTTTCCTGCAGAGATAAATTCTTCCTCGGCGCCCCAGATGCTCGGAGCCTGCCTGTTATACAGGAAAAGATCGTGAGACAGGATTTCTTCCGGCAAGATGCCGGCCGCCTCTGCGATCAGGGACATAAACTTATCCTTCGCTGCCATTTCTCCAAAGAGAGGAAGCATATCTTTTTGATTGTTATACACATATCCCTTGTTAATCTCCCGGTTCATATGAATGGATGCATTTGGGATCAGCAGTAAATCTCTGTCAATGTTGACCAGCTTTGAAGATAAAGCGCCGTCTGTGGTACGAACCATAACTCTTCCGGCAATGGAAAGAGGACGGTCCAACCAGGTGCTTTTGATCATGCCGCCGTAACCTTCGGTATTCAGCTGTACATATTTGCTTTCAACGGTTATCTCAGGGTTTTCTTTGATCTTGAATGTCGGTGAATCACAGTGGCTCGTCATGATACGCCAGCCGGAAATACCCGTTTGGGGAATCGTAAAGGCGATGAGCGCTGCGTCTCCTCGCAGAACAAAATAACTGCCGCCCGGCTTGATTTCCCAGTACTTTTCTTCCTTTAATTCAGTAAACCCCTGTTTCGACAGGACCCTTTTCATATAATCGACTGCATGAAAGCAGGAGGGACTTTTCTGTAAAAAATCCAGTAATTCTCTATTAATTTCTCTGTACATAGTTGGTCTCCTTCCATGTGGTATGAGTTTATCTTAAGGGCTATGGCACAGTTCTGTCAAGAATCAGTCTAAACTTTCTTTTGAATGCGGTGGCTGCCTTGCTATTGGATGAAAATGAGACTATAATAACCGTAGAAAAGGAGGAGACTATGGATCAGCTTAACATTTTTGACGGCGGGCAGCAGAATATGCCTTTGGCCAGCAGGCTGCGGCCTGAGTCTCTGGACGAATATGTAGGGCAGCAGCATTTGCTTGGACCGGGGAAACTTCTTAGACAGCTCATCGAGCGCGACCAGATTTCCTCCATGATTTTCTGGGGACCTCCCGGTGTGGGCAAAACGACCTTGGCCAGAATTATTGCAAAAACGACCAGAGCTAATTTTGTGGAATTCAGCGCAGTGACCAGTGGAATCAAAGAGATTAAGGAGGTCATGGGAACAGCAGAAGACCTGCGGAGAATGGGTGTAAGAACATTGCTTTTTGCTGACGAGATTCATCGTTTTAATAAGGCTCAGCAGGATGCATTCCTGCCTTATGTCGAAAAGGGGAGCGTGATCCTTGTTGGTGCAACTACAGAGAATCCGTCTTTTGAGATAAATTCCGCTTTACTATCCCGGTGCAAGGTATTTGTGCTGAAAGCCCTGAACGAGGATGACCTGACCGGTCTTTTACATCAAGCTGTCAAGAGCAAGAAGGGATTTGGCAATATGGATCTTGATATTGAAGACAGAAGTCTTTCGGTTATAGCCCGTTTTGCAAACGGAGATGCAAGAACCGCTTTGAATACTTTAGAGATGGCTGTCCTCAACGGGGAACTTGACGGAGAAGGCACAGTTCATATCACAGACCGGGTCTTGTCGGAGTGTATGAACAGACGAAGTCTGCTTTACGATAAAAATGGGGAAGAGCATTACAATCTGATTTCCGCTCTGCACAAGTCCATGCGCAACAGCGACCCGGATGCGGGGATCTACTGGCTTTGCCGCATGCTGGATGGGGGAGAAGATCCTTTATACATCGCACGGAGACTAGTCCGTTTTGCCAGCGAGGACGTGGGTATGGCCGATGCCAATGCCCTGCAGATTGCTGTGGCAGCTTATCAGGCTTGTCACTTTCTCGGTATGCCGGAGTGTGACGTTCATTTGACCCATGCTGTGGTATATCTTTCTATGGCCGCAAAGTCAAATGCCCTATATATCGCCTGTGAGGCTTGCAAGAAAGACGTGCGCAATATGCCGGCGGAACCTGTGCCTCTTCATCTATGCAATGCGCCGACGTCTCTGATGAAAGAGCTGGACTATGGAAAGGGCTATCAATATGCCCACAATGCAGAGGAAAAACTGACTCGGATGCAGTGCCTGCCCGAGGCTTTAGCAGGACGCAGATACTACAAGCCAACGACCCAGGGGAGAGAAAAGGCTGTCAAAGAACGACTTGCCCAGATTGAGCAGTGGAAGTATAATAGAGAAAGTAAAGAATAGAAATGATCAGTAAGAGAAAGGAAGGAATACAATGATACAGATTGAGAACATAAAGCTGGGAGACAGAATTGTACAGGGTGTTAGCCTTAGTGCGCCGGGTGGAGAAGGTCATCCTAACATGTTGGTACTGCAGTGCGATAAGGGCTATATCATGTGCGGCTATCTCAACTTGGATACCGCCAATGCAGTAGAGGATGCTGCAGCAGTAGTTAGCGGCAGCTGTTTTGACGATATTCTTGCAAATCCGGTCAAGGCAGTCAGCACAAAAGCACAGGAACTGGGCGTGACTGTAGGCATGACCGGCAGACAGGCTGCGGAAGCGCTTAGCCGCTAATTTGAAATAACAGGTATCATTACCTCCTTTTGGCAAATACTAAAGGTATTTCTAACAAGGAGGTATTTTATTTTGCATAGAAAAATACACATTTGCTGGCTGATATTTGCCGGAGTCCTGTTAATTCGCGGTTTTGCCGGCGGCGGAATCAATATGACCAGCGGCCTTTTTCTTATGCCGGTTGCCGGAGATCTTGGTGTGGGAATCGGCAGCCTTGCCGTCTATTTGAGCATTGTTTCTTTGGTCATGGTGTTGTTTCTTCCCTATGCGGGAAAACTGATGAATACTTATGATGTACGCACGATGACGGTTTTAGGCGCAGTCCTTCAGGCGTTGCCTTTTGCAGGACTTAGTTTTATGAATCATGTGTTCTGGTGGTATCTGCTGGCAGTGCCCATGGCCATGGGCAGCGCTATTTTAGTCAGCCTTTTGGGGCCGGTGCTGATCAATCGCTGGTTTTCTAAAAACGTAGGACTTCTCATTGGATTACAGCTTGCATTTGTGGGATTTGTCGGAGCGGTGTTGCAGCCGGTGACTTCGGCAATCATAGTAGAGGATGGCTGGAGACGAGGCTATTTTATGATCGGAACGCTAACCTTTATTGTTGTGGTTGTGGCAGGATTTCTCTTCTTGCGGAATCGACCGGAGGATAAAGGACTTCAGCCCTATGGTACAGAAGGCAGAGAAGGTGAAAATGCATCATCTGTGGTTGGAAAGCAGACCGAAGCAGCACAAAATGCAGATATTTCACCATCGGTGCTGTATTTGCTGATACTTTTTCTGATTGCCCTTACCGGCATGGGTGTTTTTACGCAGCATATCCCCGCTTTTGGTGTGACCAGAGGACTATCGGTTACTGAGACGGGAAGGGTTCTTGCATTTGCCTCCTTGGGTAATGGAATTGGCTCTATTGCCATTGGATTTATCTGTGATCGCATAGGCAGCCTGAAAACCTGCTATATGATACTTGGACTTAGTCTGACAGCGGCGGTTTCTTTTCTCTTCTTTGCGGAGGACTTTTGGAGCTTTGCCGTCATTACCTTTTTCCACGGCCTTGCAACTTCAGGGATTATGGTTCTGGCTCCGGTACTGGCGCTGGATTTTTACGGCAGGAAAAACTATGAGCAGAATTATGCAAAAGTTTCTATGGGCGCGCCTATCGCTTCGGTACTTCTGGTGCCGGCTTATGGCTTTAGTTATGATGCGTCAGGCAGTTATACTATTGTTCTGCTCGGCATGATCTGTCTTCTTGTTATTGCATTTTTAGGGATTACGGCTGCCTGGCGGAAAAGGGGTTTAAATTCTTCTGTAAATGGTATAAAATAAATGTTGCATGATAATATGAAAGAACAGTTGGAGGAATAGATATGCTCACACTTCGCAATGTATGTTGGAAACCGGAGGATGGAGATGCTGTGCTTAAGGGCATCGATCTGACGGTAAAACCGGGTAAACTGACGGTGGTTACAGGCCCAAACGGCGGCGGTAAGACTTCTCTTGCCAAGGTAATTGCCGGTCTTAATCAGGTTACGGACGGTCAGATTCTTTTAGAAGATACGGATATAACCGATATGAATATCACAGAGAGAGCTAAACTGGGCGTTAGCTATGCTTTTCAGCAGCCGGTCAGATTTAAAGGAATTTCTGTACAGGATATGCTGGATCTTGCAGCAGGAGGAGAATTTCCGGAAGAAGAGGTCTGCAACTTATTGACGAAAGTTGGTCTCTGCACGAAGGACTATATTGACAGAGAAATTAACGCAAGCCTTTCCGGCGGCGAGATTAAGAGAATAGAGATTGCATCTGTTTTGGCGAGAAGAAGCAGTAAACTGCTGATTTTTGACGAACCGGAAGCCGGTATTGACCTGTGGAGTTTTGCCGGCCTTATCGACACCTTTGAGGAACTGAAAAAGGAGAAGGATAAGGCGCTTCTGGTTATTTCCCATCAGGAGCGACTTCTGGAAATCGCAGATGAGATTGCCGTAATTGTAGACGGAAAGGTTCGCATTTCCGGCCCGGGCAAGGAGATTATGCCTCAGTTAATGGCCGGAGAAAAGGCAGTGACCTGTCCGATGGAAAGGGAGTGGTAACATGGACAAGCTGACAACAGATTTACTAAAAGCCGTATCGGACTATGTAGACGGCGGATATACAGGCGCATTCAATATCAGAGAAAACGGCGGCTGTGCAGGAAGACAGTCCACGGATAACATTCGCATCGAGGGCAAGGAAGATGGAAGCGGTATTGATATCTTTATTAAAGCGGGAACCAAGGGCGAGAAGGTTTTTATCCCGGCATGCGTAACCCGCGGAAACGTACATGACCTGGTATACAACGATTTTCATGTGGGCGAGGGCGCTGATGTAACCATTATTGCAGGATGCGGCGTTCATACTGATGATGAGGGCGAGGCGGCGCATAACGGAATCCACAGTTTTTATCTGGAAAAGGGCGCAAAGGTGCTCTACGAGGAAAAACATTTGGGCACAGGCGAAGGCTCCGGTCAGAAGAAAATTGACCCGGTAACCCATGTAGAACTGGGAGAAGATGCGGTGTTGGAGATGAATACTCTGCAGCTTGGCGGCGTAGATCACTCCACCAGAACGACTACGGGAAGGCTGGGAGACAGAGCTAAACTGATTATACACGAGAGCATTATGACAGATGGGGAAGAATATGCCCAGACCGAGTTTGACGTGGATATGGACGGAGAGGACAGCGCAGTTGACTTGATTTCCCGTTCTGTTGCCAAGGGCAATTCCTATCAGGAATATCATTCGAAAATCAAGGGCAATAATCGCTGTACCGGGCATTCTGAATGCGACGCTATTCTGGTAGGCAAGGGCAGAGTCAATGCGGCGCCGGAGCTTTTTGCCGGTCATCTGGATGCGTCTTTGATTCATGAGGCGGCCATCGGCAAGGTGGCGGGAGAACAGATTCTCAAACTGCAGACTTTGGGTCTTACAGAGGAAGAGGCCGAAAAACAGATTATCGATGGATTCCTGAAAGGCTAACCGATCTATGGCAAGAACTTTAGATAAGACTTTTACTGCGGCGCTTACTTCTTGGTATAGGGAAAATTGTCGTGATCTTCCCTGGCGCAAAGATAAAGAGCCTTACCATGTCTGGGTTTCGGAAATCATGCTGCAGCAGACCAGAGTGGAAGCGGTAAAAGCATATTATAAAAGATTTATGGAGGCGCTGCCGGCTGTTACTGATTTGGCAGAGGCTGATGAGGAGACCCTGCTCAAACTCTGGCAGGGTCTCGGTTATTATAATCGAGTACGAAATATGAACAAGGCGGCTACGGTCATCGTCAATGCGTATGATGGGGAATTCCCCCGGACTTATGAAGAAATCAAAAGCCTGCCCGGAATCGGAGACTATACTGCAGGAGCGGTGGCGTCGATTTGTTTTGACTTACCGGCTGCAGCTGTGGATGGCAATGTGCTGCGGGTGATGAGCAGGCTTTTGGCAGACTATGATGATATCAAATCTCCGGCGGTGAAAAAACGGATGGCAGCTTGTCTAAAGGGGCTTTATCCGGAAGAAAATTGCAGTGACTTTACCCAAGGACTCATTGAACTGGGCGCACTTGTTTGTATTCCTAAGGGACAGCCCAAATGCGAAGTTTGTCCTGTTGCCGCATACTGTAAAGCCCGGGATGCGGGTGTTCAGCTTGAGCTTCCTGTCAAAAGCACAAAGAAAGAACGAAAGAAGGTCAGAAAGACTGTGCTTATCCTGCAGTGCGGTGAGAAAGTTGCTGTACGAAAAAGAGGAAAAGACGTGCTTCTTGCCGGATTGTACGAATTTCCCAATGTAGATGAGCAGCTTACTGCGGCGGAAGCGGTTGCCCTTGCGGAAAGCTGGGAGACAAAGCCGAAAGATCTTTTGCGAAAAGTAGAATACACCCATGTGTTTACCCATGTTGAGTGGGAGATGACAGCCTATTATCTGAAGGTAAGTAAATGCTGCCCGCAGTTTCAGTGGGTGACCGAAAAAGAGCTTTCCGAGGAAATTCCTCTTCCGACAGCCTTTGGGTATTTTCTTGGGTAGGGTTCGATTGGACGAACAGTCTATAAAAAGCGACTCTATAAATCAAGTCGTATTAAATGATATATCTAAATCGAGTAGAAGGCGGGTAATTACCGCCTCCCTACTCGATTTTTTGAAATTTTTGCAAAATATAATAATTATAGTTCTATGATGATAATATTCTCATAACAGCAAGTGCTGTATACAAATTCATGATTTCAGGCATCTTTAATGAATTAAGGCTTAGCAATCGTTCGGATTTCTTTATCCTGTATTTTACTGTATTTTTGTGAACCGATAGTTGGTTTGCTGTTTCAAGGATATTTTCCTGACAGTCCAGATGATAAACCATAAGTGTATCGAGGACATCTTTGCCGGCTTCATCCTGAAGAAGGGGAGTTAGGATCTTTGTTGTCTTTTTTAGCTCTGTCTCACCGGTTTCTAAGATTTCACGGCAAGTTTGAACAAAGCGAAGTTCATGCTGAGTAAAAATGCACTGGTGGGGATAAAGCTTGCAGGCGGTTTCGATGTTTTCTTCCACTAATAAGAACGAATCTCGGACCTCTTCTGTAGATTTATGTTCGTGCCAGGTGCTACAGCATAATATTAAACCAATTTGGGACTGAGACTGAGCTTCGTCCATAAACTCCTTTAGATACTCTGCAAATGGATTGCGAGTGGAATCGATAAGTGCTACAACGTAATCTTTAAATACATTTATAAGTGCTGTTTTTTTGTTTCCTTTCAAGAACGCAGTTAACTTCATGGCAAGCCAGTCCATAGTATGCTTACCGGTGACGTTATGCGTTTTATTTTCACATAGAATCCACATTGTATCAAAAGAACTGATATCAATATGCAGAGTTTGAGCAATTCGTTGCATATCTCTGGGACGATTGTTTAGTATTGCCTCCAAAAGTACGTCCGTATTTTCTGCTCCAAAAGTGTTTTCCCAGATGGTAGAAACCAACTGCAGAATTTCTGCAATCTGTGATAAGTAGGAGGTATTGAGTATGTCACCTTCGTCAATTCCTGCAAGAAAGTACCCCTTTTGTTTTTTTATCTGTAATATCGTACAGTAAATCTGTGCATCCATACCGTTGATATGCATTTCTATAGATTTGCCGAAATGTGGTTCACTCAGGCGCAATTCGGTAATTGAGTTTAAATCATGCTTATCCCACTCTATACCAAAAGGCCATGATGCAAATGCACAGATATTTCCTTTCCAATCTGTGAGCAATAATGAACAGTGCAGGCGATCACTTAAGATACGTAAAACGGTTTCAATGTTGCGATTATGGGGTTTAAGGTGGACAATCTGGTCGATGATACCGGACACGATGCTTGTTTCCTGTCTCTGATTATCAACAATTACATGCATTGCTTCAGAAATAAAATCACTGTAACGATGATTATACCGGTTGGGAGGCATAACAATGAGCGGAAAGTCTAATTCATTTGCTACCTGTATCACCTTTGGATCAACTTCTTTAACGAAAATCCCTACATAATACAAAACGAGACCAACTTCGCCTGAGTCGGATAAAAGACGAATCAGTTTGCATTGCGCCTCTACGTCGTCTTTGATAGATGCAAGAGCACTGATAATAATTTGACTTCCCAGAAAAAAGCCTTCTTGTTCGAGCATAAGCAAGTCAACGTGTTCCAGTACTGAAACACAAGATACATCTCTGTTTATTCCGCCTGCGCCTGCTGTGACTCTCGCTTCCCTTAATGAAGGAAGTTTTAGGCAATCAGCTACAGTTATACTCATCGTCCACCATCCTAATTTAGATTATCTTTTTATAGTTTGGATTCTATTATAATCATTTGAAGGCACTTTTGCAACGTGAAGAGGTGAATTGGCTGAACATTTTGTCTTATTTGACAAAAAGGGAGTGATAACTTTAGCCGATTTGATATATACAGTTTAGCCGACAAAATAATAAAATGAATATAAATTTGAACGCAATTCTTGCGAAGAGCGGTTCATTAAATTACTACCTAAAAGTATAGCAGGAAAAAGGAGGTTTTCAAATGAAGATTTTAAATGAGCGTGATGCAAAGGCAATTATTTATGCAACTGCATTGATGGGTGCTGGAGGAGGAGGTTCCCTTGCTCATGGACTCTACTATCTTGATGCTTATGCAAGAAAACACAAGATTGCAGTTAAAATGATTTCTGTTGATGAAATGGACGACGAGACTTATGCAGGAGTGCTGGCAGGCATGGGTTCTCCGATTAAATTCAGAGAAAGTGGTACAGATTTTCTTGTAGAATCTGTTACCGCATATGATGGTCTGAAAGAGGTGGCGGCTTCTATGAATCGCAAATTGACAAGCGTTTTTCCCATTGAATATGGCGCAGGAAATTCTTTTGTCCCTATGCTTGTTGCAATGGAGCGGGACGAGCCGTTTGTCGATGTGGACCCATGCGGACGGGCAGTACCGGCACTGAATACGACGCCTTTTGCAAATGATATTGCTACAGCCCCATGCGTTATGTCAAATGGAAAAGGGGATATTGTGACTGCAAATCCGAAAGACCCTTTTGACGCAGTAGGTCTGGAAAATCTTTGCAGAAATGTTTGTGTGGCATTTGATATGGTGATGGGTATTGCAGGTTGGATGACTAACAAAGAACAGATGAAAGAATTTCTTGTTCCGGGCGCATATACAAAAGCGCTGAATGTAGGTCATGTAATTCTGGATGCTATTGAGAAAAATCTGGATATTGCTGAAGAAATAAGTAAAGTTGTTGAGTGTCGCGAGTTATGGCGAGGTAAGCTTACAAAACACGAGCAGGTTGTTGAAAAGGGATTCGACTTTGGCAGAGCACATTACGAAGGAATTGGTGATTATGCCGGTCGCACATTTAGAGTCGACTATCAAAACGAAAACCTGGTTGCATTTGAAGGAAATAAAACACTGCTTACGGTGCCGGATTTGATTTGTACATTAAATTTGGATACGGGTTGTCCAGTTACAAATGCCGAGCTGGAAGAGGGGCAAAACATGCTTGTTCTTGCGATGCCTGCGCCGGAAACATGGTATAAAACTGACTATGGCTACAGGTGCTGGATGCCGATGCTCGAAACTATAGATTATAAGGGGAAACAGGTTCGTTATTAGGTTCTGTGATATAAGGAGTGTTTTATGAAAATATTGAATTTAGCACCGATTGTGGATACTCGATTCAATTCAAAGGAAATGAATGATTACATTGCGAAATATCTACTTCCGAGTACAAAAATGGATACCTGGTATCTGGAATACGGACCGAGCAGCATTGAATGTGAATATGATGAAATCCTTGCTGCAGCTAACGTGGTTTTGAAATGTATAGAAGGCGAGAAAGCCGGATATGATGCTATCTTTGTTAACTGTTTTGGTGATCCGGGTGTTCGTGCGGCAAGGGAGGCGGTAAATATCCCGATATTCGGAGGATTTGAACCCATTGTACATTATGCTTTGGGAACAGCAGATAAATTGGGTATTGTAACGGTACTTCCTGAAGTTGTTCCGATGATTGAAGGGCAAATTTCAAAGTGTGGGCTTGAAAAGCGTTTTACTAAAGTTCGGCATATCGATATACCGGTACTGGATTTAGGCGCATTGGATGAGCTGATAAAAGCAGTGATCGAAGAAAGCAAACGAGCAATTAAAGAAGATGGTGCCGGGACTATTATTTTGGGATGTACAGCCATGGCAGGAGTAAAGGAAGCGGTAGAAAATGCGCTGAATGGAGAAGGTTATGGAGTTCCTGTGATTGAAGCAGCGCAGACAGCGGTAGTGATGCTGGAAACCTTTGTGCGGATGAATCTTTATCACAGCCATGTTACATATATGTCACCGAGAGAAAAGGTACGGATATTGTGGGGCACAGATGACGAAAAACGTGTATCGCATTAAAGCGATACAGGGTAGGAGGTATTAAAAATGAAAAAAGACAATAAATCATTCAGTATTGAAAAAAGGGCTCTTGCTCGTGTCACGGAAAGTGAGAAGCAAAGTTGGTGGAGTATTTCCTTTATCTGGATAGGCATTTTAATTTGTATTCCGAGCTTGATGATCGGCGGCTCTTTAGCCGAGGGATTAACGATTGGACAGGTTGTACTTGCAACAACGATTTCTTACACTCTGATTGGTGGACTTATGACGCTGACCGGCATCATCGGCGGTGATCTGGGGTTACCTTCAGCAATGTGTGCGACGAAGACTTTTGGGGATAGCGGTGCAAGCTATGTAATCAGTGTTATCTCATTTATCTCCAGTATCGGCTGGTTTGGGGTGCAGACAGCAACATGTGCAGCCGCATTCAGCACGATGATGAAAATTTTTGATGTTAACTTCCCACAGTGGGGCGGCTGCGTCTTATGGGGTGCAATTATGCTGGCGACTTCAGTAACAGGTTATTCTTTTATGAAAATCTTAAACTATGTTGCAGTACCTTTTTTAGTGATTACTTGTGTGTACGGTGCTGTACATGGAATTAATCTGATGGGCATGTCTGAGCTTATAGCATATACTCCCACTGAGCCAATTACACTGAGCAGTGCGGTTTCTGTTTGCATTGGCGGAATGGCAGTAAGTGTTGTAATTTCGTCAGACTACTCGCGTTATTCTAAAAGCCGGGTGGACACCTTAAAGGCTTCCATGTTCGGGGTACTTCCTGCCGGTGTAGTTATGGTAACAATTGGAGGTATTATGGGTGTAACTACAGGTCAGTCTGATATTACGCAGATGTTTGTAAATATCGGATTCCCTGTAATCAGTATGCTGATTCTAATTCTTGCAACATGGACGACTAATGCAGGAAATGCTTATGTAGCAGGTATGGCATGTATGAAAATCGGGAACTTCCGTGAAGAGCTTCGGCCGCGTGTAACGCTGATTGCCGGTGTTATCGGTATTGCAATGGCACTTACTGGCCTTGCTAATTCATTGATTGCGTTCCTAAGTGTTCTCTCTGCAATTATGCCTCCTGTAGCTGGCGTAATGATTGCAGATTACTATATCTTCGGAAAAGGAAAACCGGAAAACTGGTATAGAGTAAAGGGAATCAATTGGATTGGAATTCTGTCTTGGGCAATTGGTGCTGTAGTAGGTTTGTTCTTCAGCTTCTTTAGCTCTGGATTTGATAGCATTCTGGTAGCAACCGCAGCCTATATTGTTTTAAATGCTTTACTGGGAAAAACTTTTCTGGCAGGCCAGGGACGCTTACCATTACCGGGTGAAGAAGAGGAGTGTGGGAGAAATGCATAATGCTGACCCGTTAACTATTTTTCGCACACTTACTACGATTCCGCGAGATTCGGGTGATGAAAAGCGAATAGCTGAATATCTGGTTTCTTTTGCTAAAGCACGAGGTTTGGAAGTCGTAATGGATGACGTATATAATGTTATCATTCGTAAACCGGCCACAGTGGGCTACGAAGATTCTCCGATTGTTGTACTGCAAAGCCATTCTGACATGGTGTATGTTAAGAGTGGTGACAGTTCTCATGATTATAATAGTCCGTTAAAGCTAATAGAACAAAATGGATTTTTGTGTGCAGAGGGCACATCACTGGGAGCTGATAATGGCATTGGAATGGCCTTTTCATTGGCCATTTTAGACAGTACAGACTTATCGCATCCTCCTCTTGAAGTATTGTTTACCGCGGGTGAAGAGACAGGGATGGAAGGGGTTAATTACTTAGCCCCTTCCGCTCTTGCGGGTCGCCGGATGATTAATCTGGATAGCGAATGGGAAGGCGTATATACAGTTGGTTGTGCTGGCGGTGTTACATCTGTGTTCTGCCGAAAAGCTGATTGGGAGACTGTGCCTTCTGGCTGTAAAGGTTTTAAACTGACTATACAAGGTCTAATGGGTGGACATTCTGGCGTTGAAATTGAAAAAGGACGTGGCAATGCAATCCGTATGCTGGCACGTGTAGTATATGCTGCCAGCTCTAAACTGGGAGCGTGTGTCAGCACAATATCAGGCGGCGACAAAGGGAATGCTATTCCGGCTTATAGTGAAGCAGTGCTGTTTATAGATGATGAAAGCGCCTTAAATGAATTGGTAGAGGAATATAATACAGCATTTCGATATGAATTATCCGCTTCGGATAAGAATGTCTGCCTATCTATGGAGCCATGGGAGGAAGGCAGCAAAGTGCTGACCAAAGATACCCTACAAGATATATTGACGCTTCTTCTCACGATCCCTGTTAATGTACAGACGATGAGCATGCATCTTAAGGGTTTGGTGGAAAGTTCTAATAATATTGGTATACTGCGATGTGATGAAGATGCAGTCACGATTACATGCTCGATTCGTAGTTCAGTATGTACGCTGAAGGAGATGATCTGCGATCAGATGATCGTGCTGGCTCATGCGACACACGCTGAAGTTGATTTTGCCAGTGACTATCCGGAATGGGCTTTTGCTGTGGATTCTCCTTTACGTGATAAAGCTGTTAAAGTCCATGAAGAATTATATGGAAAGAAACCTGAGATTATTTCTATCCACGCTGGTTTGGAATGTGGCTTCTTCAAGGAGTTATATCCCGATATGGATATCATATCTACAGGTCCCAATTTAACTGATGTGCATACGTGCCAGGAAAAGCTGGAAGTTGCTTCTGCACAGCGTGTTTATCTGTGGCTAGTGAAACTGCTTGCAGCATTGAAAGAATAAAACTATAGTTCTTGTTGGTTTAAATCAAGTGAAGAGGAGGGCGATGTGAAGCAAATCCTAAATTATGCAGGCGTTTTACTTGGAATTGCAGTAGCTGCTTTTGGCGTTGTTGCTTTTGTTCTGCCTACAGGTATAATGATTGGGAGTGCAACAGGTATTGGCCGGGTTATACAGTACTTTTATGGTGTGCCGGTTTCCTATACGGTAGGTGTATGCAATGGTGTGCTATTTCTCATTGGTATATTTTTTCTCGGAAAGAAATTTGCTGCATCTACTGTGATAGGAACCTTTGCATATCCCTTGTTTATGAACATTTATGAAAAAATACCGGAATTTGGTGAGCTTACTGATAATTGTCTTATTGCGACACTGTATGGTGGGGCATTAATCGGCCTGGGAATGGGCATTGTAATTAAACTGGGTGCCTCTATAGGCGGAACAGACATTATCGCAATTGTCCTTAATGATAAATTGGGTTTTCCTTTGGGTCTGGCAATGTATATTGTTGACTTTTTAATTTTACTATCCCAGGTTATATTCTCAGAGAATAGCGAACAGCTTCTTCTTGGAGTTATGTTGACTTTTTTGTATTCTATGGTTGCAGACAAAGTTGTTTTAACCGGAGGAGGGGCAATTCAGATGTTTATTATCAGTTCAAAACACGAGGAAATTCGCAGGTGTTTAGCTGATATGGTTGTTGGAAGCACAGTGTTCTATGGAGAAAGCGGGTACTATAGGAATGAACGAGATATTCTGCTTTGTGTGATAAACAGCAGAGAGTTGGCGAAGGTACAGTCAGAGGTTCTCTTAATTGATAAGGAAGCGTTCATTACGATTAATAGTATCAAAGAGGTTAAGGGCAGAGGCTATTCTTTCGATGTAGGAAGAGCAAAACAAATTCGAAAACAAAAAACGTATTGTTCCAATTTCCTGTAAAAGCAGGAGAATTGCTGAAAGACCAGTCGAAATAAGGAAGTTTCGACTGGTCTTTCATGGTTTTTTATCGTTTTATAATATAGGAAAGAACAAAGAAAGCATCTTTTTTCCTTTATTATCTATTGTTTAGCACTATCGGCTTTTATGGTTGCAATGAGAATTCCTGCCATAACCAGTACGGCGCCGGCGATACCATAGAGGCCAAGCTGTTCGTCAAGAAAAATGACTCCTAAGACGGAAGCTGCCACGGGATTGACTGCGCAGAGGATGCCGGAACGTTCCGAGGTGGTGTATTTCTGCGCTACAGGCTGGAGCGTAAATCCGAAAGAACTGCAGACTATAGCTAAAAACAAAATGGCCAGCCAGTCTGTTCCCGATTGAGGCAGTGTGGGCGTTTCAAAGAGAAATGCGCCAATCATACCAAAAAGACCCATAAAGCCGACCTGAAGAATTCCCAAGACAAAGGCGTCGTCCTTCCGGGAAAGACGGTCTGTAAGGATCAGAGAGGCTGCATAAAATACGGCTGCAAGGATACACAGCATTTCGCCGAAGTGAAGGGAAAAACCACTGCCCTTCAGCGTTAAAAGACCTACCCCAAAAAGAGTGAGACAGGCGCTGAAAAAAATCTTCCCCTGAGGAAGCTTTCTGCAAAGGATGGCTTCAAAGATAGGGACGAAGACCACGGCTGTATTTTCTAAAAAAGAAGTTGTGGAAGAGGGGGTAGTACGCAGACCGAAAAGCTCTGCACACATGACGGCAAAAAACAAACCGCCCATGGCAAGCCCTCTTAGCAAGGTGTCTTTTTTTATATGAAGAAGTCGTTTATAAAAGATGACTGCCAGAATAGCAAAGGCGAGAAGAAAACGGAATCCCATCAAGGTGAGAGGACCCATCGTATCCATGGTGATTTTAGAAAGCAGATAAGATGTGCTTCTGGCAATAATAACGGTAACGAGAAGAATTTCTGCATTTCTTCGACTCATGAATGGTTCCTCCTACTGACTTTTTCCTTCGTTCTTGACAATAGTATAATTCTGATATATGCTTTGCGTAAAGAGAGAATAAATCAAGTTTGCTTTGCGTAAATCGCAAAGAAGGGATATGTATTATGGAGATAGAAAAGTACAAAGCGCTGTTGTGTACCCTGGAATTGGGCAGCTTATCTGCTGCTGCCGAAAGTCTGGGATATACACCGTCCGGAATCAGTCGTATGATGGCGTCTCTGGAGGAAGAATCCGGATTTCCGCTTCTAATTAGAGGGCGGGCAGGTGTAAGACCAACACCGGATTGCGAAAAGCTGATGCCAACTATGCGAGAGATGGTTCGCCTGGGAGACCATTATCAGGAAATAGCATCAGAAATTTGTGGCCTTGAGACCGGCTCTGTGGTGGTAGGAACATCCTACAATTTTTACTATCAATGGATGGCAGAACTGCTTGCGGATTTTGAAAAAGTTTATCCGCAGATAAGAGTTACGATCTTAGAGGGGACGAGTAGTCAGCTCAACCAGATGGTGGAAGACCACACTATGGATTTTTGTATCATTAGTAGGAGAGATGGCAGTCATCGGTGGATACCATTGAAAAAGGATCGGCTTCTTGCTTGGGTTCCTAAAAATCACCCGGCGGTGAAGAACAAGTTTCTTCCCTTAAATCAGCTGAAGACGGAGCCGTTTATCGAGATTTATCCCGGACAAGAAACCGATAATTCCAGGTTTTTTCGGGAGCATCATATCAGACCCAATACGCGTCACTCTACGACGGACACATTTGCCGCATATTCTATGGTCAGTGCGGGTCTTGGTATTGCCTTGGTCAATGAGGTGTTTGCCCATATGTGGCAGGGAGACGTGGAAGTACTGCCGCTTGATCCGCCTCAGTATGTAGATATCGGCATAGCGGTACCGACGGAAGAACGAACATCGCCGGCGGTAAAGCGATTTATTCAGTTTGCGGAGGAAAAGATATGGAAAGAAAAAGAATTTTAATTTACGGAGATTCCAATACTCACGGATTTCGGGTCAGTGACGGACTGCGATATAGGGCAGATGCCCGGTGGACCGGAATCTGTCAGGAATTAACGGCTGAATGGGCGGAAATCCTGGAGGAAGGACTTAATGGCAGAACCACCTGTATCAATGATCCGGGAATGGAATTTCGTAATGGTCTTAGCTATATCGAAGCGTGTATCAGAACCCACCTGCCACTGGATATGGTCTGCGTAATGCTGGGGAGCAATGATTTGAAAGAAAGCTTTCGAAGAACGCCTGAAGATATTGCAAAGGGGAGCGCTGCAGTTCTGCAGAAGGCCAGAGACGTAGCAGACAGTAAGTATCCGGGAAATACCTGTAAATACGTTCTGATTTCACCGCCTGAGGTTACAGAAGAAGTGGTGTCGGGACCATTTGGCTGGGATTTTGAAGGGATGGAAACCGTAAGAAAGTCCCGGATGTTCTCGGCGCTGTTTGCTAAACAAGCCGAGAGACATAACTTCCTTTTCTTTGATGCTGCTGCGGTATGCAGACCGGGAAAAATTGACGGGCTTCATCTGGACAAAGAAAATCACCAAAGATTGGGGGAGGCTTTTGGCGCCTGGCTCAATGAACAGAGACTTTTATAGCAAGGGGAGCATATCCAGCTCCTGCAGATAAATACAGTTTGGAAAAGCCGGATCTTCAGCAGAGACCCGGTTTTTGCATTCTGCAAGGGACATCCAGCAGACAGATGCCACTTCGCTTTCCTGTAAGGTGAGCTGAGAAGGTTTAACATCCCTCCACAGGCAGTAGACTCTGCTGATCTGCCGGTCATGAAAAGGTATGCCGTGAAATATACTGTCAGCAATGATGGTTCTCTGACCCAGATAACGAAGCTCTGCGGCAGAGGCTAAAATACCAAGTTCCTCTTCTAGTTCTCGAAGAGCTGAGTCCATGTAGTCCTGTCCGCAGGGAATGTGTCCGGCGCTGGAGATATCGTAGCATCCCGGATGAGAGTCTTTACAGCTGCTTCGTTTTTGCAGAAGGACCTCTGTTCCGTGTGTTCCGTGGCGTAAAATCCATACATGGGATGTTCGGTGCCACAGCCCCTTACTGTGGATGACCTCACGTTTTTCCTTCTGTCCGGTGGGACAACCTTTTTCGTCGACGATATCAAGATATTCGGACATTTTTCTGCCTGCCTTTCTTATTTCTGGTTTTATTTATCATACCACAGAATATGTTACGTCGAAGCGAAAAAAGTCTAAACTTACAAATTCGTAAGATAATTGTAAGTGAGGACTATGGAAGACTGTTTCTGCATATACTATAATCAAAACTACAAAAGGGAAAATTGGAGATGAAACGAATGAGAAAAAGCAGAAAACTGGCCGGCAGTATGCTGGCGGTGTATTTGGTCAGTGGAATCATCGGTCTTGTATATCTGATTTCATTAGGGGCAAAAGGGGGAAGTCTTGTAGATGGCATGCTGACCGGTCACATTAATCCTGCCGCAGTGTTACTTTCACTGGCGGCAGTTATGGCCGTTTCGCTGGTCGTTATGATTCTGGCACTGCCAAGAAGTAAATAGGGGAAATGCCCGGCGCTTTGTGTTTGCTCCGGGTATTTTTGTGGTATTATTGTAAAATATACCAGATAGCCTTGACATTATATATAGAAGTGCTATAAAAGGGATATAGGAAACAGGAGGTAAATACTATGGGAATTAAAGTAGCAATAAACGGTTTTGGACGAATTGGCAGACTGGCCTTTCGCAAAATCTTTGGAGATCCGGAATTTCAGGTTGTTGCCATTAACGATCTGACCAGTCCGGACATGCTCTGCTATCTGCTTAAATATGACAGCGTGCAGGGTTCATATAGAGATCATAAGGTGGAAAGCACCGCCAATGCACTGATTGTAGATGAACAGGAAATCAGAATTTATGCTGAACCGAACCCGGAGAAGCTGCCTTGGCAGGAATTGGACGTAGATGTGGTTCTGGAATGTACAGGGTTCTTTGCTTCCAAAGAGAAGTCGAAGGCTCATCTTGATGCCGGTGCAAAGAAGGTGCTGATTTCCGCACCGGCAGGGAATGATTTGCCTACAATCGTATATGGGGTAAATCACCAGAAGCTTACCTGCGATGATCTGATCGTTTCCGGTGCAAGCTGTACAACCAACTGTCTGGCGCCGATGGCAAAGGTACTCAACGAATACAGAGAGCTGAGAACCGGGTTTATGACGACAATTCATGCTTATACCGGGGATCAGATGATTTTGGATGGCCCACATAGAAAAGGCGATTTTAGAAGAGCCAGAGCAGGTGCAGTGAACATCGTGCCAAACAGCACTGGCGCAGCGAAGGCCATCGGTCTGGTAATTCCGGAACTTGACGGCAAATTGATTGGCTCTGCCCAGAGAGTGCCTGTTCCTTCAGGTTCGATTACCATTTTGGACGCAACGCTGAAAGACGATACAGAGAGTGTTAGCGTAGAGGGAATCAATGCAGCCATGAAAGCGGCGGCAGATCAGTCCTTTGGCTATTCGGAGGAAGAACTGGTTTCCAGCGATATTATCGGTATGTCTTACGGCTCCCTGTTTGACGCAACGCAGACGCTGGCTCAAAGATGCGGAACCAGAATATATGAGGTGCGCGTAGTTGCCTGGTATGATAATGAGATGAGTTATACCAGCCAGCTGATCAGAACTTTGCGGCATATGGGCAGCCTGATTTAATTTAGAACAGAAAAGAAAAACGCCCTTGCCAGTGATGAACTGAAAAAGGGCGTCTTCATTTTATCGGTTTTATTTCATAAACTGTTTCAGCAGAATCGGTGTGACCATTGTGGTGACGATAACCACAAGGACTACAGGGGAGAATAGATGACCGTTGAGAAGACCCATTGCATAGCCTTTTTGTGCGACAATCAGTGCGACTTCGCCACGAGCAATCATACCGATACCTACGTTCAGCGCTTCACGACGGTTATAACCGCATAGACGAGCCCCTAATCCGCAGCCGATAACCTTGGAAAGAAGTGCAATGACCAAAATGAGCAGAGAGAAGATCCACATAGATGTGGTCATTCCGGAAAGCTCGGTTTTGATACCGATGCTGGCAAAGAAAATCGGTGAAAAAAACAGATAGCCGGGAACCGTCATCTTTCTTGCGATATCACTCTTGACTTCGAAGCCGGACAGGAACAGACCGAAAAGATATGCGCCGGTAATATCAGCAATGCCGAAGTATCTTTCTGTAATGAAAGCGATAATCAAAAGTAATGCCATAACATAGATGGAGATTCTGCGTTTGTCGTGCATCTCATCTACTGTTGGCTTGGATGCGTTGAGGATAACGGCAAAGACTGTCATAAAAATGACATAGAGGCCGATTTTTATTAAAATGGAAGTAATGCTGATGGAAGGATCCTTCAGGCTGGAGACGATGGTCAGAATAATGATGCCGATGATATCGTCCAAGACAGCTGCGCCAAGAACTGCGCTGCCTACCTTGCCGTTGAGCTTTCCCATCTCGCGCAGAGCTTCTACGGTAATGCTTACAGAAGTAGCCGTCAGAATGACGCCCATAAAGACAGCCTTTAAAATTTCATTAAAGTCGGCGCTGTCTACATGGAAATAGAAATAGTAGCAGGCAGCTCCGCCAATTAACGGTACGATTACACCGAGAGAAGCGATTACCACAAGGGATACGCTGTTCTTCTTGATTTCCTTGATATCCGTATCCAAACCTGCCATAAACATAAGCAGAATTACACCGATTTCTGCTGTCATAGACAGAAAATCGGTTTCGCTAACCAATCCTAAGACGGACGGACCTAAGATTACGCCGGCAACCAAAGCGCCCACAACCTGGGGCATATTTACTTTCTCTGAAAGACCTCCGAGAAACTTGGTTGATAAAATAATCAGGGCTACGGCTAACAGAAAATAGTAACTAGTCATACATTTACACCTCGTTCAAAATTTAACATGAAGATTGTAACATTTATTGCGACTTTTGTATACATCAATCGACTAAAATTTATAAATAACAGAGTTTTAAGGGGCAAAAATAGTTGAGAAATAGCCAAGAGAGCAGACCTGACTTTGACAAGAAAAGTGGGATGTAGTAAAATGCTGATACAAACCTAAAGAATAGAGCAAATATAGGAGTTTATCATATGGAAAAATCCGTTTTAATCACAGGCGGTTCAAGGGGAATCGGCGCGGCAGCCGTAAGAGTGTTTACCCGTGCAGGATATCGTACAGCTTTTTTTTATAAAGAGAACAGACAAGCTGCGGAAAGTGTCAGCAGGCAGACGGGCGCCCAGGCAATTGTCTGCGATGTGTCAGATCCAAGCCAGATCAGAGCCGGCGTAAAGGCGGCAAAGGTCTGTTTAGGGGTCAGCAGCTTCGATACACTGATTGCCAATGCGGCAATCAGCAGAACGGGTCTCTTTACAGAAATGACTGACGAGCAGTGGCAGGAGATGCTTAGCGTCAATCTCAGCGGCTGCGTATTGACGGCAAGGGAGGTTCTTCCCGATATGATTGGTCGCAAGCATGGACAGGTTATTACCATTTCTTCCATGTGGGGGCAGACGGGCGCTTCCTGTGAAGTTGCTTATTCGGCCACTAAGGCGGCGGTAATCGGTTTTACCAAGGCTTTGGCGAAAGAGGTAGGCCTTTCCGGTATAAGGGTAAACTGTATTGCCCCGGGCGTGATTGATACCGATATGAACAGTAGTTACGATCGGACAGTCATGGAGGAGCTGGCAGAAGAAACAGCGGTGGGACGTATTGGCACCGCAGAAGAAGTAGCAGAAACAGCGTTGTTTCTTGCCTCAGATAAGGCATCTTACATTACCGGCCAGGTCATTGGCGTTAATGGAGGCTTTTATCTATAGGGGATATGTGATATACTATCTGCATTGGAGGGATTGTAGAGAATGGACATTATAGAACGTATTTTCAGCAGTATAGGCGATTTCCTTTCCGGCATTTTCGGCAGTATTTCCGACTTGTTCAGTTCGGATTACAGTGGAGGACTGATTTATACAGCCGTGGCCAGATGGGTTTTTATTGTGCTTGCTGTTTTTATTTTACTGAAATCAATTTTATCTTTACTCAAGTCTAAGAATCCTTCAGAGGTTTGGGCATATTTACATTTGAGTACGGGGGAGAATCTTCCCATTACCCATTGGGAGAATGTTATCGGCAGATCGAAAACCTGTGATATCAGTCTGGAAGATCCCAGGATTTCCCGCAATCACGGAACATTGTCCAGAGATGATCAAGGTAACTGGACGTACTGTGATTTGGGATCAAAAAACGGAGCGTTTGTCAATGGCGAACGCATCGATGCAAATCAGAGCGTAGATATCAAGCCGGGTGACGAGATTGATATCGGCATGACCCAGTGCACCTTGTTCCCCATTAGTCTGGAGGAGCGGCGAAACAACATTCAGATGCGAAAGTCAGATACGATACTGCTTTCGCCATGGCCGTCTCTGGTGGCGCTGACCATATTTCAGCTGATGACGATTCTGCAGCTGAAGATTGCGCTACAGGAAGAGTATGTGTCTTCAATTACAATATCTTTCTTGGGCGTATGTGTGCTGATGTGGATTTATGTGATTTTTTTCAGAACTATGCGACGTAAAGGATTTGAGATGGAAACCATCGCATTTTTCCTCTCCACGTTGAGTTTGGCTGTGACTGCGTCCAAGTTTCCGGAAAGCGTGTTTAAGCAATTTGTTGCCATCGCCATGGGGCTGGCCCTCTTTGTATTTATGTGCGCTTATTTGCGCAATCTGAATCGAACCCGCGCGATACAGAAGTTTATGTATATTGCTGCTGCAGCGCTTTTGCTGTTCAATCTGCTTTTTGCCACTACCAAATTCGGAGCGAGCAACTGGGTGGTAATCGGAGGCCTGTCATTTCAGCCATCCGAGCTGGTAAAACTGGCGTTCATCTGGGTTGGCGCAGCATCTTTAGATCAATTGTTTGAGAAAAAGAATTCTCTGATTTTTATGCTCTTTTCCGGATTCTGCTTCTGCTGCTTGGCATTAATGGGAGACTTCGGAACAGCCATTATTTTCTTTGTCACATTCCTGGTCATCTCCTTCTTGAGAAGCGGAGATTTTACCAAGCTGATTTTGATTTTAGGCGTGGCATTTGCGGGCGGTCTGATGGTGCTGAAATTCAAATCCTACATTGCGGAACGGTTTTCTGTATGGGGTCATGTGTGGGAATACGCAGATGGCTTGGGCATGCAGCAGACCAGAACCATGACGGCTTCCGCCAGCGGCGGATTCGTGGGGGTGGGAGCCGGAAACGGATGGCTGAAAGAAGTTGGCGCGTCGGAAACAGACCTTGTTTTCGGCTTTCTGACTGAGGAATGGGGACTGATTATTGCTATTCTCGCTGTGCTTTCCATTTTAACGCTTTCCATTTTCGCAGTTAGATCTATCTATGCAGGCCGATCTACTTACTATACGATAGCAGCTTGTTCAGCGATGTCGCTGTTCCTTTTTCAAACCATATTAAATGTGTTTGGCGCAGTGGATTTGTTCCCACTGACCGGTGTAACCTTTCCTTTTGTGTCCAGCGGTGGCAGTAGTATGATTGCCTCATGGGGCATGCTGGCTTTCTTAAAGGCGGCAGATACGAGACAGAATGCAAGTTTTGCCATCAGCCTTTCAGAAAAGGGTCTGAAATTCAGAGGGGAGGAAGAGTTATGAGAAAACTGGAAAAAAGAGCAATTATCTGTTTGACTCTTGCAGCAGTGCTATTCCTTGGTCTGTGTGTATTTGTTTATCGATTTATCACGTATGGGGCGGATTGGGCGACTTACTATACCAATTGGCATATCTACGAAGACGGACGTCTTGCCATAGGGAAGATTTATGATGTTAACGGAACCCTTCTTGCTGAAAATGGAGACGGTACGATTCATTACCACGAGGACGAGAGCATTCGCAGAGCGACACTTCACGCAGTGGGAGACCTTGACGGAAATATTGCAACTGCCGCAGAGAGCGCATTCAAGGATCGGATTGTGGGCTACAACCGTATAACGGGAACCTATAGTGTTTCAGGAGAAGGAAATGATTTGACCTTGACCATTGACGCAGATGTTTCTAAAGCCGCCTACGAGGCGCTGGGCAACAGAGACGGCGTGGTAGGTGTATATAATTACAAGACCGGAGAAATTCTTTGTATGGTCAGTTCTCCCGGGTTTGATCCGGAGAATCCACCGGAATTCTCTGCGGATGACACTTCCGGCGCATATATTAACAAGTTTTTGTCTGCAAATCTGATTCCGGGATCTATTTTCAAGCTGGTAACCTCTGCGGCAGCCATTGAGAATATTCCTGACTTGGACAGCTGGAGTTACACCTGTTCCGGCGTCAGTTATTATGGTGATGAGGAAATTACCTGTGCGGGGTACACGGCTCACGGCACAGTGGATTTTGAAGAAGCCTTGGCACAGTCCTGTAACTGCGCCTTTGCAGATCTGGCGCAGAGAATCGGCGGAACGATGATGGACGAATATGTAAAGAAACTGGGGTTGACTTCTTCTTATGATATTGACGGAATTTCCACAGCTGAGGGTTCCTTTGAGTTTCCGAAAAATGTGCCGCTGAATCTGGCTTGGGCAGGAATCGGACAGTATAATGACGAACTGAATCCATGCTCTATGCTGGTGTATATGGGCGCTATTGCAAGGGGCGGAGAAGGTGCGGTACCGAAGATTATCCATTCTGCGTTATCCGGAGTTAAAGAAACCGATCAGATGATTGAACCGGAGACGGCAGATAAGTTGACAGAAATGATGAAGAATAATGTAGTATCAAATTACGGAGAATATAACTTTCCGGGACTTGATATTTATGCCAAGTCGGGAACTGCAGAAGTAGAAGGCAGAGAGCCGAATGCGTGGTTTACCGGATTTATTAAAAACGAAAACCATCCATACGCATTTATCGTTTGTGTAGAAAACGGCGGCTACGGTAGTTCAGTAGCAGGCCCTATTGCCAATCAGGTGTTACAGGCGGCTGTAAACAGATAGGCTAAAATCAAATGCATAAAAGAGGGGCTGCGGAGCTGGGGAATTTATGATTTTCCCTGGAAGAGCAGCCCTTTTTTAAGTAAGAAAAGCTAATAGGCGAAAAGACCGAAAACATAATTGTCGCCGCCGGACGGCTGTGATAGAATTTATTAAGAATTTTGTAAGAAACGGCCCAGGTGCTTTGTAATAATTAAAGGTTATTCTATACTTGTAAACGAAAGGAGACGGCAGATGAACATTCTGGTATGTGACGATGATAAGGAAATTGCAGGTGCAATAGAAATTTACTTGAGAAATGAGGGGTATACGGTGTTCAAGGCCTTTGATGGGACAGAGGCGCTTTCTATTGCACGCAGCAGACCGATACATTTGATTATCATGGATGTGATGATGCCAAAGATGGACGGTATTCAGGCAACGATGAAGATTCGGGAAGAAAAGAATATTCCGATCATCATGCTTTCGGCGAAGTCGGAGGACTACGATAAGATTACAGGCCTGAACGTAGGGGCTGACGACTATATCACCAAGCCGTTCAATCCATTGGAGATGATTGCCAGGGTTAAGTCTCAGCTGAGACGCTATGTGGATCTGGGCAGTATGGAGAAAAAAAGCGGGGTTTACAAAACAGGGGGACTTGAGGTAGACGATGACGAAAAGACGGTGCGTGTAGATGGGGAATACGTAACCGTAACGCCTACTGAGTTCGGTATTTTAAAGCTGCTTACGGAGAATGCAGGGAAGGTGTTCTCTATGGAGCAAATTTATGAGAATGTGTGGAATGAGCCGGCGTATAATCCGGAAAACACGGTGGCTGTCCACATCAGAAGAATTAGGGAGAAGATTGAAATCAATCCTAAAAATCCAAAATATTTGAAGGTGGTGTGGGGAATTGGCTACAAAGTCGAGAAATTATAGAGGCGCGGTATGCGCCTTCAGTACAGCGATCAGTGTAATCGCTGCGGAAGTTGCATTTTTCTTTGGCTGTCTGCTGGCGCTGACTTATTCGGTCAAGTTTAACACAGGAATTGAAAAAATAGATGAATATGGTGAGCCCTATTGGGTACAGACATCTGTTGAGGGTATTGACCCGATTATTTCTGAGCTATGGATGGTAGAAGTGGCGGCGCTTTTCATTGCGCTTGCTGCAATCGTTCTTTCTTTAATGAAGGCCGGGAGAAAGGCTGAGAACGGACAGATTTTGCTTAATCGGTTTGACACGATTTTTACTGATGTACAAATCATTGCGGGGGGAGTCCTTTTCTGTGGTATTGCGTTTATGAGCATGGCCCATGTGGATTATATCTGCGGAGGCAGCTGGTATCAGAATGATATTTTAGGGCTTTTAAGCACAGCTGAGAAGGAAGGCTTTGAAGAATGGAACGGATATATCGGCTCCGGTTTTGAACCCAGATGGCTAGAGCTGCTGTTCTGTATAATTGCGAATCTGCTTATGATGACAGGCTTCTTGCTGCTGCTTCAGTCTTTGGTAAAGAAATTGCGGGTTCACGCTTTCTGGAAGCATACTATTATCGGAAAGTTATGGTGTTATATTTACGATGCGGCAAAGGAAAGCGAAGGGATATTCTGGAAAGCTCTTGGCATTGCTGTTGGCGCAAGCCTTCTTTCTGCAACTTGGTTTGGGCTGGTACCAATCTTGATTCTGATTTTTATCTTTGTACCTAAATGGGTAAAGAAGTACGAAGCCGTCAGAGAAGGGGTTAGGCAGGTAAAAGAGGGGAATCTTGACTACAAGATTCCGGTAGAAGATAATGGAGAGCTTGACCGTCTGGCAGCCAGCATCAATCAGATTTCACAGGCAACCAGTATTGCCGTGCAAAACGAGCTGAAGAATCAGAGAATGAAAACGGATTTGATTTCCAATGTGTCCCACGATCTGAAGACGCCGCTGACTTCCATGGTTTCCTATGTAGACTTACTGAAAACAGAGGGACTTGACAGTGAAAATGCGCCGGAATATCTGGCAATCATTGACGAAAAGACACGGAGACTGCAGAAATTGACGGAGGATCTCTTTGAGGCGGCAAAAGCATCCAGCGGGGCAATTCCGGTGAATATGGGTAAGATCGAAATGACTTCAATCGTAAACCAGGCTATGGCAGAACTGGATGAACGAATGGCGGCCAGTGACCTGCAGGTAATTTTTACCAATAAGGCGGACTCAGTTTACGTTATGGCCGATGGGCAGCTATTGTGGAGAGTTATTGAGAATCTCCTTGTCAATGTAAGCAAATATGCCCTTGCTCACAGCAGAGTCTATCTGGATATTGTGGAAAGCGACCATTCAATTCTTCTGGAGATTAAGAACATGTCCAGAGAACAGCTGAATATCAGCGCGGATGAGCTGATGGAAAGATTTAAGCGTGGAGACGAATCCAGAAATACAGAAGGAAGCGGTCTTGGCCTATCTATTGCTAAAGATCTGACCAAACTGATGGAAGGGGATTTTGAAATCAGTATAGACGGAGACCTGTTTAAGGCCAGCGTATCTCTGAAGAAAGCCGTATAATGACCGGTGAAAACGCATATAAAGTAAAATATATTCATGATTTCATCACTATACTAATTGGACGATTTGTTATATAATTAGTATAGTGATTTTTTATACGACCTGCGCCTAATCCATTGTAAATTATGCTTGCAGGGTGCAGTAGGATAGAGTCTTTTGCTGATTCCTTTGGGGATTTACAGCATAACCCATGAATGGAGATGAATGAATGAAACAGTTTTATGCAGCGGATTTGCGGGGCAAATCCGAGATAACCGATTTTTTTATGGTCAAAAGCGCAGGGATCAAGACCGGAGCCAATAAGAAGCAGTATTTTGATGTATTGCTCAGTGACAAGAGCGGAGAAGTGAATTCCAAGAAGTGGGATATTGCCGACAGCGAAATGGAGATGCTTGCTGCAGTAAAAGAGGGCGATATTGTCAAAGTTCGCGCACAGGTAACAGACTGGCAAGGGCAGACGCAGCTGCGCATTGGGAGAATCCGTATGAGCAACCAGGAAGACGGTCTGGATATTTCAGACTATATCAAGGCTGCGCCGGAGAAGTCAGAAGAGATGTACGATTTCCTTTATCAGGTTGCAGAGGAGATGAAGGACGATGATCTTCGCAGGCTTTGCACCAGAATTCTTTCCGATAACAGAGAAAAGCTAATGTATTATCCGGCGGCGTCCCGAAATCATCACGCTGAGTACGGCGGACTTTTATATCATATGAAACGTATGATGATGACCGGAATTCGCGTGTGCCAGGTGTATACGTCTTTGAACCCTGACTTGGTTGCGGCGGGCGTGTTGTTTCACGATATCGAGAAACTCAATGAGATAGAATCCAACGAATACGGTATCTCACCAGGATATTCCTTTGAAGGTCAGCTTCTGGGACATCTGGTGCAGGGGGTGAAACTGCTGGATAAACTTGGAGAAGAGCTGGACGTCCCAAAGGAAAAAATCTTGCTGCTTGAGCACATGGTTCTGTCGCATCATTATGAACCGGAATTTGGCAGTCCGAAAAAACCGCTTTTCCCGGAAGCGGAGGTATTGCACTATCTGGATATCCTGGATGCCAGAATGTTTGATATGGAAGATGCGCTGAACGGCGTTGAACAAGGCGAGTTTTCTGACAGGGTTTGGACCTTGGATAATCGCAGACTATATAAGCCGACGCTATTTTAATCGCGAGATGATAAATCGAGAGAAGATGGAGGGAAAACAGTGATCAAATTTGACAAGGATGTACATGGGGCATTGAAAGCATTAGAAAAAGAAGGATTTGCGACCTATGCCGCCGGTGAATGCGTAAAGAACCTGATGCTGGGACTGGATGCATACGACTGGGATTTTCTGACTGAAGCAGAGCTTTCTGACATGAAACGTATTTTTCCTGATGCAAAAGTATTGAAGAACGGAGATGGCGTACGTGTTGTCTTTGCGGCAGAGGCAGAAGAGGGCGAGGATGTGATTTTGGATATGCATCATATGACAGGAACCCTTGAGGAAACTCTTTCCGCCCATCCTTTTGCCATAGAAGCTATGGCAGATAATCCGGAGAGAGGGTTTGTGGATCCGTTTAATGGCAGGGAGGATTTTCAGAAACAGCTGATTAACCTGACCCAGGAACCATCAGAATTGTTTAAGAAAAATCCGATTTGTATGCTGCAGGCAGTCAGATTGGCCGCAGAGACCGGATTTGACCTGCATAAGTCTATCTTTGAGGGGATTGTCGAAAACTGGCGTCTGCTTCTCGACGGCGATATTTCGCAGATTCGTGAGGAATTTGAGAGATTGCTGATTACTGAACATGCAGGCAAGGGTCTCAGTATGCTGGTCGGGACTCAACTGATCAATGTAATTCTCGGTGAAGAGGTGGTCAAGAAAATGTCTGCTTCTGAGTCAAGAGAGTTTAATGTCCTCTGCGAAAATATTGACAAGACGCAGCCTGTCAGACTGAGACGTTTGGGGCTGGTATATGCGGTATTTTCGAAAAAGCGAGGCCTCCAGGCAATTGAACGGCTTCAGTTTGACGAGAAATCTTATTTGCATCTTCATGATGCAATGGTGGAGATGATTAACATCCATTTCCTGACGAAAGAAGATAGCTTCAAACGCTACCTTTACGAAGTGGGTTTGGAACGTTATGAGTATATGCATAATCTGGTGAAAGCGCAGAGAATCGTTTATGATCAGCCTACGCTCAAGATAGAAGGCAGAAACTACATGATGAAGAAGATCAAGACCAATGGAGAACCGGTTTTCGTCGAAGATCTGGTTATCGACGCCAATGATCTGATGGAGGCAGGGATTGCCGATACGCCTGAACAGGCGGAGATGCTGCTGCACATGGTTGTATCCCGGGTACATAAAGATCCTAAGTTCAATGATCGTAATCATCTTCTGCATATGGCCAGAAAATATGCCAAAAATAAACTGGCGGCCAAGCTGAGAAATATCGACTGGGTGAGATAGGTGAGATGATGGAAGAAAAACAGGGAAGCATTGCAGAAATTATTTTCTACAATGAAGAAAATGGCTATACCATTGCTGTTATGGAGACAGAAGATGAATACTTCACGGCTGTCGGCTATCTTCCTGCTTGTACAAAGGGCGCTTGCTATAAACTGCAGGGCGCCTTTAAAGTCCATCCTTCCTATGGGGAACAGTTTGCCTTTACTACATTTGAAGAGGTTCTGCCCACAGAAAAAACCGGAATTGCCGGGTTTCTTGCTTCCGGTGCAGTCAAAGGAATCGGTCCAAAGACTGCGGATGCCATTGTAGAAAAGTTCGGGGAAGATACCTTTTCTATTTTGGAACACGAGCCCCATCGTTTGGCAGAAATCAGCGGAATAGGCCCGAAAAAGGCTGAATCCATTGCAGAATCCTATGCCATGCATCGGGAGTTTGCAAATATATCCCTGTTTTTTCAGCAGTATGGTGTTTCCGCTGATTATGCGCTGAAGCTATATAAAATTTACGGCGGTCAGGCGGTAGAGCTGATCCGAGAAAACCCTTATCGCCTGGTCGAAGAGGTTCACGGAATCGGGTTCAAAAAAGCAGACATTATTGCAGAAAAAATGGGTATCGAGAGAGAAAGCCCGTTTCGGATAAAGAGTGGCGTCAAATTTGGTTTAACGTATTACGCTTCGGAAGGCAGTACGTATGTACCGCAGGAGGAGCTTTGCGAGAAGGTGGGGCAGCTGCTGGATGTGAGCAGGCAGCTTGTTTATGAAAATCTGGTGGATATGGCCTTTGAAGGCGAGGTCCAGTTGGACAAGCTGAACGGGCAGGTAGTGGTTTATCTGTACACTTTTTATCTTGCAGAGCAGAAAGTATGCAGAAATATTGCCGCCATTGCTTCGGCGAATCTGAAAAGTCTTTCTGTTGACATTGATAGAATGATCGAGATGACAGAAAGGGAAACAGGCATTTATTTATCGGAGCAGCAGATTGCCGCAGTAAAGGGGTCTCTTTCGGAGGGGATTTCCGTCATCAGCGGCGGTCCGGGAACCGGAAAGACCACCATCATTAACACACTGATCAATATCTTTGAACACAGTCAATTTAAGGTGGCAATTGCAGCGCCTACAGGGCGGGCAGCCAAACGAATTACTGAAACCAGCGGTCATTATGCCTCTACGGTGCATCGCCTTTTGGAGTATTATTATTCAGAAAGTGAAGACGTCATGCGTTTTGGTAAGACTGAAGAAGACCCGCTTAAATACGATGTTGTTATCGTGGACGAAGCATCGATGATTGATCTTATGCTGATGCAGGGATTGACTGATGCGATCAAGGAAGGAACGCGACTGATTTTGGTGGGTGACTACGATCAGCTTCCTTCGGTTGGCGCAGGCAATGTACTGCGTGATATTATCGAAAGCGAATACGTAAATACCGTAATCCTGAAAGAAATTTTCAGGCAGGCAGAAGAAAGTATGATCGTGGTGAATGCGCACCGTATCAATCGGGGAGAGCACCCGTTTCTCAATAGTAAAGACAAAGACTTTTTCTTTATGGAAAGACAGTCGGAGAAGCAAATTGGAGACCTTTTGATTGACCTGGTTGAACACAGACTGGCAGCTTACTATAATGAAATTGTTCCGGTCAGAGATATTCAGGTATTGACGCCGGTGCGAAAAGGACCGTTAGGCAGTATTGCACTCAATAAAGCGTTACAGCAGGCGCTCAATCCTCCGCGGGAAGATCTGATTGAGAAGAAGTTCGGTGATCGGATTTTCAGAGAGCAGGATAAAGTGATGCAGATTCGCAATAACTATCAGATTGGTTGGAAAAAACGCCGGGACTTTTCGGAAGGAGAAGGTGTATTCAACGGAGATGTAGGATTTATTGAGAAAATTGACAAGGAGTTTAATCAGGTGACCGTTATCTTTGATGAAGATAAGTATGTCACTTATGATTTTTCCCAGTTGGATGAGCTTGAGCTGTCCTATGCAGTGACGGTACACAAGAGTCAGGGAAGTGAATTTCCCATTGTTGTCATGCCTGTCGCAAACTTTCCACCGGTGCTTGCCACCAGAAATCTGCTCTATACTGCGGTGACCAGAGGAAAAAAAGTTGTTGTGCTGGCGGGAATGGAAAACCGCCTAAATGCCATGATTGACAATAATCGTATCAAGATGAGATATTCAGGCCTGAAAGTTCGTCTGCAGGCGCTGCTGGAGGGCTGTGCATGATATGGAAAACCTTTGCTGATAAGGGGCTGAATCTGCTTTATCCACCGGGTCTTTACTGTAACTGTTGCGGCAACCTGATTGATGATACCAGAACCTATCATCTCTGTGATCATTGCATTACACACATGAGCTTTGATGGGGAAGGTATTCGGGAAATCAATGGGTTGAAGGTCTTTCGCTGCACTGAATACGGGTTATATACAAGAACGCTGATTTTTGCACTCAAATATAACGGAAAACGGTATATTGCAAGGGATTTGGCGCTGATTATGGCGGACCGTATAGAACTTGCCCAAATTGAATTTGACTTGATTGTGCCGATACCGATGTTCAGAAAAAAAGAGCGAAAACGCGGGTTCAACCATGCCGCACTGATGGGAAAGTTTCTGGCGCATCTAACGGGAAAACCCTGCGTTGCAGACGGTCTTCTGCGAACCGCAGATACATTGCCTATGCGAGGGCTTTCACCGGCAGAACGAGCCGTAAATGTTAAGGGTAGATTTGCGGTAAATCCATCGTGCAGGAAGGTTATGGAGAGGAAACGGATATTGTTGATCGATGACTTTTACACGACAGGCAGTACCGGAGGAGAATGCAGAAAAGCGCTGCTTTCCATCCAGCCTGAGGAGGTGTATTTGCTGGCGTTTGCCGCAAGGTAAAATCTGATTCTCATAGACAAAATAACGAAAGAAAAAAATATAGAAAATTTATTCAGGCGGCATTGCAGTTGTCTGGGTCTGTGGTTGAAAATCCATGCCAGTTACGGGCGAAAGGATCCACGTAAGCTGGTCCGCAAGGCGGCAGTGATCATGGCGTAGCTTAGATGTAAGTCCTCGGGAAAATCCCGGTCAAGGCAAGTGTGGGGGCAAAGACCAGGTCAGCCAGACAACTGCAATGCCGCTTAACTGCATTTACATGAAAAAAACATAAAAACACCAACAAAAACGTATGATTTTTCTGAAAGTTATGATATACTATAATCAAACAAAATAACTTACAAACCTGCGGGTTGTAAGGCTGGCTAAGGAGGTCATCAAATGAAGGTAATCATCACAGGTAAGAATTTTAACACTTACAAGCACTTACAGGACACCATGGAGAAGAAATTCGATAAATTAGGAAAGTATTTTTCAGATGATATTACTGTAAATGTTGTATTATCTCAGGAGAGAGGCAAGGACAAGATCGAGGCCACCATCAATGCCAAAGGCGCTGTATTTAGAGGCGAGGAAGTCGTAGCAGACATCTACGAGGGTATTGATCGGGTCGTTGACAAGCTGGCAAGCCAGATGTCAAAATTTAAGGGGAAACTTCAGAAGAGATACAATGACAATAAGTCGGTCAGATTCGAGAGTTTACCGGAAATGGAAGAAGAAATAGAAGAAGTTAAGGTGGTAAGAACCAAGAAATTTGAACTTACGCCGATGACAGTAGAAGAAGCAATCCTGGAAATGGAAATGCTGCAGCATGATTTCTTCGTATTTCTGGATATGGAGACTGACAGCGTCAATGTGGTATACAGCAGAAAGGACGGAAATTACGGCGTATTAGAGACAACGTATTAGTCTTAACGGAGCTGCCCTGCGGGGCAGTTCTTTTTGTGCCTTCGCCCCTTGAAATCTTAGGCAGTTTACGGTAGAATATAATGAGTATGTATAAGGGGAAAAACTATGGAGAATTTTTTTGAAAACATCATCGCAAGCATTGGGATTAACGATATTCTGGACATTCTGATTGTTGCGTTTATCGTTTATAAGGTGCTTGGATTTATTCAGGAATCGAGAGCCCAGCAGCTGATCAAAGGGGTGCTGATTTTAGTTGTGGCTTTTTTCCTGTCAGATATTTTGAATCTGTACACGCTTAACTGGATTCTGAAAGGTACGGTGACTATGGGTGTCATTGCGCTGGTTGTCATCTTCCAGCCGGAGCTTCGCAGAGGATTGGAATATGTGGGCAGAAGCAAAATCGTCAAGGCGCCTTTTGCGCAGATGGATAAAGAGAAGATAAAGACGATTACCGACGAGTTTGTCAGAGCTGTGGATTACTGTTCAGCGACGAAGACCGGTGCGTTACTGATTTTAGAACGAGAAACTGCGCTTACGGATATTGCAGAAACCGGAACAGAAGTAAACGCGGACATTTCAGCTGAACTGATCGGCACCATTTTCTATGAAGGATCGCCTCTTCACGATGGCGCTGTCATTATCCGCAACGACCGGATTTTCGCTGCGGGATGCGTGCTGCCGCTGACAGAAAACAAGAACCTGAACAAGAGCCTTGGAACCAGACACCGGGCAGGGATTGGCATTACAGAGAATTCAGATGCGATTTCCATTATTGTCAGTGAAGAAACAGGGATTATTTCTATGGCGGTAGACGGTAAGCTGACCAGAT
The DNA here is from genome assembly GCA_036305845.1 of Emergencia sp. GTDB lineage: Bacteria > Bacillota > Clostridia > Peptostreptococcales > Anaerovoracaceae > Senimuribacter. Next base: position 25,415 of record JAXKAR010000039.1, on the reverse strand, counting down.
TTCTTGACATCAAGACGGTAGAGAAGAAGCTGCTTAACGTATATCTGTCCGGCCGCAAGGAAGAATCTTCTAAGCTTGGGAAGGTGTTTGATGTATTAGGGGGGAAAATCAATGCTGGGAAATAAGAGACTCAATATTATTCTTGCCCTGATCATAGCCATCGGTCTTTGGGCATATGTTATTGGGAATACCAATCCGGAGGACGAACAGACCTTCCGGGAAATTCCTATCGAACTGGTCAATGAGGAGACCCTCACAGAACAGAATCTGGCGGTACTCAATACCAGCGCCAATATGATGAGCGTAACGCTGAAAGGTAAACGGGCTGATATCAACAGGATTACCGGCAAAGATATTACAGCTACGGTAGATCTTTCAGACGCAGGGCTGGGCGAAAGCCAACTCAAAATTGTGCTGAGAACGCCGGATAATGTAGAAATTATCGACCAGAGCCTGAATCGGATTACGGTTGTGGTAGAAGAGAGGGTATCCAAAGAAGTGGATATTGTAACGGATTATGAGGGAACCTTTGCTAACGATCAGGAGCCGATTACTGTAGAAATGAGCAGAAACAGTGTTGCCGTTACCGGTGCAAAATCGCTTGTGGAGCAGGTTGCATCTGTACGAGCTAAGGTACCGGAAGGAGAAGTATCCGATGAACTGCGAACGGTAAGCGCAGAAATCCTGCCGGTAAATGCAGAGGGCAAAGAAGTTAAAAATCTGCAGATGTCCGTAAACAAAATTGAAGTCACGACAGAACTTGCAACAACGAAAACGGTAAATTTGGAGGTTCCGGTGGTGGATAACAGCGATCAGTCAGTGGAAAAGCAAATCGATGTGCCGAAGACGATTACCATCAAGGGAGGAAGCAGTGCGCTTGCAGATATTAGCGTAATTACTGCAGAAGAGATAGATTTGACCAATGTGACGAAGAATAAGGTAATCAATATTATACCGGTTTTACCGGACGGCGTACAGGTTTCTTCCAAGTCGGCAGGAACGCTTAAGCTGGAAGTAACAGTAGCAGAGATGGAGCGTGCATCGTTCAGTTTCCGGGGCAGCGATGTGGAACTTTCGGGGCTGGCAGATACATTGAATGCAGATGTGGATGACATTTCCATTGATGTAACGGTTAGCGGAAGCAAGGCGCAGATTGATGCCATTTCTGAGGGGGATTTCCTCTTGACGGCAGATCTTTCCGACCTTGAGGAAGGTAATCATCAGGTTGTCCTGAACATTACCTGTGATAAAGATTATGCAGGATTGAACTTTGATCCTGAAGAAATTGATGTAACAATAACAAGAGAATAGAGGTAAATATGGGTAGATTATTTGGTACAGACGGCGTCAGAGGCGTGGCGAATTCAGAACTTACACCGGAACTTGCTTTCCATCTTGGAAAAGCGGGCGCTTTTGTTCTGAGAAAAGAAAACAAAAGACCGGTAATTGTTATCGGTAAGGATACCAGAGTATCCGGAGATATGCTGGAAAATGCTCTGACAGCGGGAATTTTGGCCGTAGGCGGTAATGTTATCAAGGTCGGTGTGATTCCTACGCCGGCAGTTGCCTATCTGGTTAAACATTATAATGCAGATGCGGGAATCGTTATTTCTGCATCCCATAATCCTTTTGAATATAACGGAATCAAATTCTTCAATGGAGAGGGCTTTAAACTGGATGACGCTTTAGAAGAAAAGATTGAAGACCTGATTATCCGGGATATTGATCCGAACAGTCATTTGACCGGAGAAGAACTGGGACGATGCTTGGAAGCCGAAGCAGATGCAGCAGATCTCTATTGCAAGTTCCTGTTGTCTACCATCGACATCAGACTGGACGATATGAAAATTGTTTTAGACTGTGCAAACGGAGCTGCCTATAAAACAGCGCCGGCTGTATATAAAGCTTTGGGCGCTGAGGTTGTTACCATCGGCTGTGAACCTAATGGAGTCAATATTAATGAGAATATCGGTTCAACCCATCCGGAGCAGCTGCAGCAGAAGGTTGTGGAAGAAAAGGCAGACTTGGGTCTTGCTTATGATGGGGATGCGGACAGACTTATTGTGGTTGACGAAAAAGGGTTGGTTATCGATGGCGATAAAACCATATGTATTTGTGCCAAAATGCTCAAGGACAGCGGTCAGCTTGCGAAAAACAAGGTTACTGCAACGGTAATGAGCAATATCGGTTTTCATAAGTATATTACAGAGACTTTAGGCGCGGAAGTAGACGTGACCGGCGTAGGCGATCGTTATGTTCTGGAATCCATGCTGAGTACGGGATGTGTTCTGGGCGGAGAACAGTCGGGTCACATTATTTTCCTGAACTATACTACCACAGGAGACGGAACCCTGTCTTCTCTGCAGTTTGTCAAAGCGATTAAGGCTTCCGGAAAAAAAGCATCCGAACTGTCCGGTGAAATAGAAATATTCCCGCAGGTACTGGAAAATGCCAGAGTTTCCAATGAGAATAAGAAACGGTACATGGAAGATGAGCAGGTGCAGGAGGCAATCAGCGCCATAGAAACGGAAATGAAAGGCACAGGAAGAGTCCTGATCAGGCCATCAGGTACAGAGCCTCTTGTTCGGGTGATGATAGAGGGAAATGACATTGAACGGATTCATCAGCTTGCTGTAGAATTGGCTGATTTGATCAGCAGCAAATTCAGTGATTGAGATTAGTAGATAAGAAAGGGAGAAGGACAATGTGTGGAATTGTAGGATATGTCGGTCATGATAATGCAAGAGATATTATCATAGACGGGCTGAAGAAATTAGAGTACAGAGGTTATGATTCGGCAGGTATTGCGCTGATTAACCGGGGAAATCTGATTGTACGCAAAAAGAAAGGAAAGATTGCAAATCTGGAAGCGGAAATTTCGGGAGAAAATCTGACCGGAACTACGGGTATCGGTCATACCCGTTGGGCAACCCATGGCGCACCGTCAGATATAAATTCACATCCGCATACCAATCAGGACTGCTCTGTAGCAGTTGTGCACAACGGTATTGTGGAAAACTATATGGAACTTCGAAAGTGGCTGAAAGAAGAACATCAGGTTACTTTTAAGACGGAGACGGATACAGAAGTCATTGCACATCTGGTTGGCGTCTTCAACAAGGGAAACTTGGAAGAAGCTGTATTTCAGGCTGTAGAGATGATGAAGGGCGCTTATGCCATTGCGGTAGTCGCTAAAGATGATCCGGAGAAGATTGTCGCCTTCAGAAAAGACGCACCACTGATTGCGGGCCTTGGAAAGGGCTGCAATTTTATCGCATCGGATATTCCTGCGCTGCTGAAATATTTGAATCGCATCTATCTTATCGAAAATGGCGAAATGGTTATCTGTACGCCGGAAAAAATTACGATTTTAGATCAAGATAAGAACCCGGTTAAGAGAGATGTGCTGCAGGTGACTTGGAGCCTTGAGGATGCGGAGAAGGAAGGCTATGAGCATTTCATGCTGAAGGAAATCCATGAACAGCCAAAGGCAATCAAGGAAACTTTGACGCGTCGCCTTGATGACCGGGGAAAGATTAAACTTGACGGTATTTCTTTGACCCTTGACGATTTGCAGAGATTTAACAAGATTTATATTGTGGCCTGTGGCACGGCTTATCACGCAGGACTGGTGGGTAAGTATGCTATTGAGAAGATGGCCAGAATTCCTGTAGAAGTCGATGTGGCCTCTGAATTCAGGTATCGAGATCCATTTGTAGATGAAAACACATTGTTCATTGCAATTAGCCAATCCGGCGAGACACTGGACACTTTGGCAGCTCTTAGAGAAGCGAAGAGTAAAGGCGCCAGAATTTTATCCGTAGTAAACGTGGTCGGCAGCTCTGTGGCACGGGAATCTGACGATGTATTTTATACTTGGGCAGGACCGGAAATTGCCGTGGCTTCCACAAAGGCTTACACAACCCAGCTGGTATGTATGTATCTGATTGCCCTTTATATGGGTGATCTGAAAGGCACAATCAGCAAAGAATATTATGCGCAAATATTGAATGAGCTGATGGCGATTCCCGATAAGGTGCAGAAGATTATCGAGAAGAGCAGTGAAATCGAAAATCTGGCGAAGTTTTTGTATAACAGAAATCAGGTTTTCTTTATAGGAAGAGGAATGGATTCGGCAGTTGCTTATGAGGGTTCCCTCAAGCTGAAAGAAGTTTCTTACATCAATTCTTTTGCTATTGCGGCAGGAGAACTGAAACACGGAACTATTGCGCTGATGGAGCCGGAAACCATCGTTATCGCACTGGTAACGCAGGATTTCCTTTTTGATAAGATGTACTCCAATGTGGTGGAAATCAAAGCCAGACTGGCCCATGTGGTTTCTATTGCAAAGGAAGGTGACGCCAGAATTGAAGAAGAAAGTACAGAAGTATTTTATATTCCACAGTGTGCAGACGAGGTTTCACCACTGCTTTCGGTGATTCCGCTGCAGCTCTTTGCCTACTATGTAGCAAAAGAGCGGGGCGAAGACATTGACAAGCCGAGAAATCTGGCAAAGAGTGTAACTGTAGAATAATTTTGGAGGATAAACAATGCAGAATTATGAGATCAGGGATATTTCCCTGGCACCGTCCGGAAAGCAGAAAATTCAGTGGGTAAGGGAAAATATGCCTCTGCTTCGCGGTCTGGAAGAAGAGTTTAAAAAGACAAAGCCTTTTGCGGGAATTAAAATTTCTTTATCTGTTCACTTGGAGGCAAAGACGGCCTATTTATGCCTTGTTCTTGCAGCAGGCGGGGCGCAGATGTCCGTAACGGGAAGCAACGTGCTTTCAACCCAGGATGATGTTGCGGCAGCGCTGGCTGTAGAAGGCCTGAAGGTGTTTGCTTATCACGGCGCAACTACAGAAGAATATGATCGTCACATCGAAATGTGTCTTGAACACAAAGCGAATATTATTATTGATGACGGCGGAGATCTGGTAGGTATGATTCACACAAAGAGACCGGATCTTGGCGAAGAAGTCTGGGGTGGCTGCGAAGAAACCACTACCGGTGTGATTCGTCTCAAGGCAATGGCCAAGGAGGGGATTCTGAAATTCCCGATGGTTGCCGTAAATGATGCAGACTGTAAGCATCTCTTTGATAATCGTTACGGTACCGGTCAGTCTGTTTGGGACAGTATTATGCGCAATACCAATCTGATTATTGCAGCTAAGACCGTGGTGGTTGTAGGTTACGGCTGGTGCGGCAGAGGTATTGCCATGAGAGCGGCGTCCTTGGGCGCAAAAGTCATCGTTACAGAGGTTAATCCTGTTAAGGCTATCGAAGCTAAGATGGACGGCTATGATGTGATGACGATGGAAAAAGCCGCGCCTCTGGGTGACATTTTCGTGTCTTCCACAGGTTGCTGCAAGACGATTACGGTGGATCATATGCTGACCATGAAGGACAGAGCCATTCTGACTAATGCAGGTCATTTCGACTGTGAAGTAGATATGGTTGGGCTGGAAGCTGCTGCGATAGAAAAGGCAGAAACCAGAAAGAATATCATGGGTTATAAGCTGGAAAATGGAAAATGGATCAATGTAATTGGTGAAGGCAGACTGGTAAATATCGCAGCTGCCGACGGACATCCTGCTGAAATTATGGATATGAGCTTTGCCGTACAGGCGCTTTCGGCTATGTACATTAAAGATCATTATCAGCAGCTGGATAAGACTGTCATTGACGTCAGCGGAGAAATTGATGATCTGGTTGCCAGAAGAAGATTGGCGGCATGGGGTATCGAAATCGATGGGCTGACAGAAGAACAGGAAGCTTATCTAAACAGCTGGAACGTTTAACGAAGAAGGTGATATACAATGACGTACGAAGAAATTAAAACCCAGGCTGCACAGGCGGCCACCGAGCTTCTGGAAAGCGCAAAACTGAACGAGGGGGATATTTTTCTGATTGGTTGCTCCTCCAGTGAAATAAAGGGCGCTAACATTGGTAAGGGTTCTGATATCGATGCGGCGAAGGCTGTCTATGAAGGCATATATCCCATCTTAAAGGAAAAAGGTATTTATTTGGCAGCACAGTGCTGTGAACATCTGAACCGTGCGGTTATCGTGGAAAAAGCAGCGTTGCTGCCGGGCACAGAAATCGTCAACGTAGTACCGCAGATGCATGCTGGCGGCTCTTTTGCTGTGACTGTCTATGAAAATGCAGAAAATCCAGTAGCGGTAGAAGAAATCAGAGCTGACGCAGGTATGGATATTGGCGATACCTTGATTGGTATGCACCTGAAAAAGGTTGCAGTGCCGGTACGTATCGGTGTAAAGAAAATCGGCGAGGCGCATGTGGTCTGCGCCAGAACCCGTCCTAAATTTATCGGTGGAAGCAGAGCTGTTTACGATGACGTTCTTTCCGGTGGAGAGATAAGACGGTAATTTTTCTATCGGTTTTTCGGTAACATTTCACCTGTTTCTTTCATATGATATATTAAAATCTATGAAAGAAGCAGGTGAATTTTATGTCAAATAATTGCGGATTATTTAATAATGAAGGCGGAATCGACACTAGTTTGTTATTCTTCTTCTTGTTACTGGTTATCATTTTCTGCAACTGCGGAAACTAAACAAACAAGGATTACCTAGAAAAGGGCGCAGCGTTAATGGGAAACTGTTAGGGCTGCGCCCTTTTTTCTTTCTTTGGCTATGCAAAAGAATAGAGAGCGGGTGCTCTTTTTAAAACTCCGCTCTCTATTTGGGTTATATAACGATTTTACCGCCTGCTTGTGGGCAGCTGCGGCGCTGAGAAATAGACATAGACATATTTTATATTGTAATAGTCCAAAGCGCTGACATTACCGGTTCCCAGTTCTTGAAGGACAATATAGTTGATACCTACACCGATTAGATAGCCGTATCGGTCTTCAAGGGTGGAGGAGCCGATTAGTTGTTCCACGCGCACGTATTTGCCTATCTGTGTGCGGAGGAAGCCGTTTAAGTACTGCAGATTTTCGTAGTTGAGAATCTCCTGATAGCCAGGAGGCAACAGTGGATTGTTTGGTACAGCAAACTGTGGTGATTCGGGAAGAACGCTTTCGGGAATTACACTACTGCTGCCATCATCGTTTACATTTACATTCACGTCTGCGGCCATAGGCAGATCAGGCTGACCGGGTATTGTTTCCATTCCGGGCATGGGAAACGTAGATGCAATCATTCCGGTTCCTGTTGGCACACTGGTGGTTCCGGGAACCTGTGCCTGGGGCAGTTGCCCTGTGATATCTGTCATCTGGGGAAAAGAAATACTGGAAGGGGCGGTCATGGTCGATGGCGTATTGAACAGATCTGTTCTCTGGACATTCTGCTGATTTTGACGAAGGACTGTACCACAGCCGTTTTCGCCGTTGCATGGTGTTAACATAAAGAATTACCTCTCTTAAAGTTAGATTTACGTTTTTGCGTAACTTGGGGTAGGCAGATAGAAACAGTGATTGCCGACGCGATTATGAATTACGCCGACTTTTGTTGGGAAATAAGTGGGACAGGTCGGACTGTAGGGGTTGTGAAAAAACAGGGAACCGTCTACACCGCCCAGTCTGCCTCCGCCCATTGCCCAGTCCACAATCTCAAAGTGTTCGTCGGTTGGGGACATATTATAGACGTTTTGTGCATTATAGGCGCCGCTGACGGTTTCTCGCATACAGACAAACTGTCCCGGCTGGGTGATAATTTTTCGCACATCGCCGCCGTTGCTTACACGGGCAAACTCACCGTAGTCGATGGTCGCCCGGTTCATTACTACGGTAGCGATGGCTTTCATTCCATTTTCCCCCTCGCCGCCTGCCTCACATTGAATTAGTCGAGCAAACAGCTCGCGTGTGTCCATAGGCATAGTTTTCACCTCGGGTTAAAGATTTCACTAATAATATATGCAGGTTGAAAGAAATGTGATATACTCTATTTGATAAAAGCGATTTTTGTCGAAAGGAATTTTAGGAGGGATTAATTATGATTTCATCAATACTGTTTTTACTGTTTCTTATTCCGATTGTTTTGATTATATCGGTGGGAATTCCGGTAATTATTGGTGTTCTGGTTTACAGAGATGCAAAGAAGAGGGTGGACTGCACACCGATACTGTGGGCGCTTGTAGCTGCGCTTGCTCCATGCTGCATTGGACTGATTCTTTATCTGGTTATTCGTAAGGATTATCCGCTCAGGCCGCAGTCACAGCACAGTGGTCAGAGCGAGTACAATCAAGGATTCAGAGAAGACGGACAGGGATTTACCTATGAGCAGAATTTTGCCGGACAGACCGTTCAGCCAAAGACAGCGCTGCCTACATGGGCAAAGGCGCTGATTATCATCAGTGCGGTTGTCGTACTGGTTTGCCTGTTAGGTTTAGTTGGCAGTGCGATTTATTCTTTCTTCGGTTATAATACCGGATATTCCTATTATGGATATTAGTGATTGCGTTGAAATTTATGCCGTTTCATGGCAGAGAAAAAGGATTCGGGTTTTCCGAATCCTTTTTCCATATAGCTATATGCATCTATTTTACCGTCCGGAACATCAGCTTTTTCAGCGCATTCCAGTTGAACGGATACAAGGGGTAAAGGTAGCTGCGCCCGCTTAGGGTTTTGGTAAAGACGATAATCAGTATGCCTGCGATAAAGGCGCCGACAAGTCCCCAAAGTCCCAGAACCATGCCGAAAACCAGCATCAGAATACGAATGAATTTTATACCGTAAGAGAGCTCAATGCTTGGCTGGGTAAAAGAGGCCAGAGCAACTACCGCCATCATCAGAATCGTCTGGGGAATAAACCAGCCGGATTCAACGGAGAATTCTCCCAGAATCAGGGCGCCGATAACCGATAAGGACATTCCCAGGGATTCCGGTGTATTAAGGGAAGCAAGCCGCAGACCGTCAATCGCCAGCTCTAACAGTATGAACTGCCAGAAAATTGGAAGCGCATAAGGATCCTGGGGAATAATAAATTTGAAATCAGTGGGCATGGGTAAGGTTCCTTCTACGATTAACATATAAATCGGCGTTAAAAAGAGAATGACCAGCATATTGGCAATACGAAGAAGACGCAGGTAATTTCCGGTAATATAAGGGAAATAATAGTCATCTACGTCCTGGGTAAAATCAAAGATGCCCACAGGAAGAAGCACTACGGTAGGGGAATTGTCGATAACCAGTGCAATTTTGCCTTCGGTCAGATGTGCAGAAATGATGTCAGGACGCTGGGTATAGCGAACTTTAGGGAAAGGATTAAGCTTACCCCGCCGTTTTCCGTTACCCAGCTTAAACAAAAGCTGCTCGACAACAGACTGGTCCCCGATAGAGATACTATCCGTGTAAATACCGGAAAGGGCGCTGGATATCCGGTCTGCAAGCTGCTGATCACATACCCCTTTCATATAGCATAGGGCGACGTCAGTTTTGGATTTTTCACCGAGAACATAGTTTTTAAAAATCAATCGGTTATCTCGTATACGTCTTCTGATCAGGCCCAGATTGCTCATCAGGTTTTCCGTGAATCCGTCTTTTGGACCACGGAGGGTTTTTTCTTTTTCCGGTTCTTCCACGCTGCGCTGAGGATAGCTGCGTGTATCAGCGATAATGATTTTATCGAGCCCATCGAGAATAATGGGGGAAAGACCGGCGTAAAGAAATTTTACCGCCAAATCCGGATCGTCTACTACAGAACTCTTGATATAGGGAAAGCATCTTTCATTGAATTGATCAGCAGTCCTTATCTGTGCCATTTCTTCCGGGGGGACTGCCATGAGAAAGTTGAACAGCAGTTGTAATTTTTCGCTGTCCGATAGACCGTCTACAAAATAGAGCTTACCGGGAACGCCGCCGATAGAAATAGAACGCTCGACAAGATCAAAGGATTCACCCAGAGGCAGTTGCCCGGCAAGATGCTCCAGAAAATAAGGATATTTGTTTGTAATCATGACTACCTCCTTAAAACTATTGATTATTTTGCCAAAAACCTTGAAATTCATACACGGCAAAGTATATAATTATAAGGTCTATGGACAAATACCGCATATGTACGGACAGAAAAAACGGAGGTTTTTATATATGAATCATCAAATGTTAGCAGAACTGCTTTTTCCGCAGATTGAAAAAACTGCCCAAGAGATAGAGGCAATGTATCCGGAAAGGGATCTTCCCCAAGGCGCAAGAGTAACCAGGCTGGGTCCAAGTCCTACGGGATTTATCCACTTGGGCAATCTTTACGGTGCGTTTGTGGATGAAAGACTGGCGCATCAGTCCGGGGGCGTATTTTACCTCCGTATCGAAGATACAGATGATAAACGTTATGTAGAAGGCGCTATTGAAACCATTATCAATTCCCTGGAGTTTTTTGGCATTAACTTTGACGAAGGTGCGAGTCTTGACGGAGATAAGGGAAACTATGGTGATTATACGCAGAGCAACAGAGGTGAAATCTATCAGACGTTTGCAAAAAAACTTGTTGCTGAGGGTAAAGCTTACCCCTGCTTTTTAACAGAAGAGGAAATTGCAGAAATCAGAGCCGGTCAGGAAGCAGCAAAGGTTAATCCGGGAATTTATGGACAGTATGCAAAGAGCAGAGGAATGTCTTATGAGGAGATTGAAGCAAAGGTTAAGGCAGGAGAAAGCTATGTGGTTCGGCTGCGTTCTGATGGAAATCCCGATCAGACAGACGAACAGATAAGAAAAATTACAGTAGAAGACGCCATCAGAGGCAGCTTGGAAATGCCGGAAAACTTCCAGGATATCGTCATTCTCAAGGCAACCGGAATTCCGACTTATCACTTTGCTCACGTTGTGGATGACCATCTGATGCGGACTACCCATGTGGTTAGAGGTGCAGAATGGCTTCCATCTCTGCCGATTCATGCGGAACTGTTTGAGAAGCTGGGATGGGCGCTTCCGGTTTATTGTCACACCGCTCAGCTGATGAAGCTTGATGAAGAAGGCAATAAGAGAAAGCTTTCCAAGAGAAAGGATCCGGAGCTATCTTTGGATTACTACAGACAGCAGGGATATCATCCTGCAGCAGTCAGAGAATATCTGCTGACTATCCTGAATTCCAATTTTGAAGAATGGAGAATGGAAAATCCGGATGCGCCGATTGATGCATTTACTTTTACGACAGAAAAAATGAGTAATTCCGGTGCGCTCTTTGATTTGAATAAGCTGAACGACATTAGTAAGGATGTACTGCTGCGTATTTCTGCGCCAGAGCTTTATGATTTTCTGCGAGATTGGGCAGAGGAATTCAGACCGGAACTTTTGCATATCTTTGAGGATAGAGGTTATGTGGAGAGAATTCTGGATTTGGGAAGAACAGATAATAAACCAAGAAAGGATCTGATCTATGCGGAACAGATCATCCAGTTTATCAGCTATTTCTTTGCAGACATGTTTGAAATGGAAGACGATATGCCGGCAGAAGTTCCGGAGGAAGATGTCCCGGCTATCTTAACTGCTTATCTGGATTCCTATTGTCACAGCGATGATCAGAGCCAGTGGTTTGACAAGATCAGGACCATCGCAACAGACATGGGTTATGCAGCAAAGCCAAAGGATTTTAAAAAACATCCGGAAGAATACAAGGGCCATGTAGGTCATGTCAGCACGGTAATTCGTATTGCATTAATGGGAAGAGCACAGTCTCCGGATGTTTGGGAAATTCAGCAGATTCTCGGAGAAGAAACAACCAGAGAAAGAATCGGAAAGCTGGCCGGTTAGAAAAGGACGGCGCTTCTCTGGTGAATATATGATAAAAAGAATGACACGAGATCATGAGAATACTGATCAACGTGTCATTTTTTTCGCAAAAACTGATACCGCCCCGAAGGATGGAAGTTCCTTCAGGGCGGTATTTTATAGAAATGATACAAGGTAATTGCTGTGTTATGAGAGAAGCGATGAAACCATAAGGTCTGCTTTTTTTATTATATACTATTTTTCATCAGAAGACAATATTGCGAAACATAAAACGAAGGCGCACGGAAAATTTCCTCATTTGGAGAAAAAAACTTCGTCCAAAGCAGGAACTTACACGCCTAACCAAGTAAAGGCATGATTAACTTAATAAAACTGATAAACAGCTTTATGCCATAGAAGATGATGACCAGTCCACAGACCACGTTGATAATTCGCAGAATTTTATCAGTGAATTTGGCGCTGAAGATGGATAATATGGTGGATACCCCGAAAAACCAGGTGAAGGAAGCAGAGGCAACGCCGATGATGAATTTTGCACTTTCTTCTGCAGGAAGGGTGGCACGGAAAGCGCCAAGCATCATAGAACCGTCAATCAGGGCCTGGGGATTGAACCAGGTAACGACACAGGCTGTGGAAATCACTTTAAGAAGGGGGATATCCACTTTAGTGGACGTATCCATGGTATCCTTTGACCGAAGAAGCCCTATGCCAATCCAGATGACAATTAGACTTCCGATAAAGAGGATGGCCATTTGCAGCCAGTCTGAGCTTTGCATTACAGCGCCGATACCGAAGAAGCAGGCAAGGGCCAAAGTGACATCGAAAAAAACAACGATGAGCGCAGTCATATAGACTCTGCTTTTTTTCTGGGTAAGGGCAGTATTGATAACGAATAGATTCTGAAGACCGATAGGTGCCACATAGGCGAGTCCCATGGTCAGTCCTTGAAGAAAGTACAACATATTGTTCCTCCTCTTTCTGCAATAGATATATATATTTGCCGGTTTTTATGATACAATAGTAACATATATATGGGTGGCTGTGACCCACCATTAGGATAGAATTCAACCCAACCAAAAGGAGCAGGATAATCGCCATGATTGAATTTGGCTGGAAGCCGGATAAACAGGATAAGAAACCTGTCTACAGACAGATTGTAGAGTATGTCAGCGGTAAGGTGGCAAGCGGAGACTGGGTAATCGGAAGCAGGCTGCCCTCCCAGCGTGCAATGGCAGAAGCGTTTGATGTCAATAGAAGCACCATTGTCGCAGCAATGGAGGAATTGATTTCTTATGGTATTTTGGAAAGCGGATTCGGCAGTGGAACCAGAGTCGCCAGCAACACCTGGTCGCTTCTGATGAGTCAACCTCCGGATTGGAACAAATATATTCAGAGCGGTCCGTTTAAGGCCAACCTTTCTACCATCCAAACCATCAACCGACTTGAGTTTGAACCGGGGTACATTCGTATCGGGACAGGGGAGCTTTCTCCCGATCTTTATCCCCATCAACTGGTGACAAAGATTTTTCGCAGAATGCCGGAGAGGATTTCCTCTCTTGGATATCTGGGACCTCTTGGACTTCCGGAATTGGGACAAGCTTTGTCGGAAAGACTTTATGTGGAGCAGGGGATTTCTGCTGATCCGGCTAACATTCTTGTCACTTCCGGGTCATTGCAGGGTCTGCAGCTGATCAGCGTTTGCATGCTGAAACGGGGCAGTCGGGTTTATACAGAGTCGCCCAGCTATTTGAAGTCTCTGCAGATTTTTCAGTCAGCTGGGATGAATCTTCATGGTATACCTCTTGATGAAGAGGGTATAAAATACTGGAACATAAAAGACAGCGCAGGGGGGTGCCTCCTCTATACCATTCCGACGCATCATAACCCTACGGGTATTGTGATGAGCAGTCAGCGCAGAAAGGAGCTTTTGACTTTCTGTCAGAGCCATAGGCTGCCGGTTTTGGAGGACGATGCTTACGGCCAGCTCTGGTTGACAGAAAAGCCGCCGAAGGCATTGAAGGCTTCTGATCGCAATGGCACGGTAATTTATATGGGAACGGTTTCTAAAACCATGGCTCCAGGGCTTCGTATTGGCTGGATTGTCGGTCCGGAGGCAGTAACCACAAGGCTGGGAGATGTAAAGATGCAGACGGATTATGGGGCAAGTTCAGTTTCCCAATGGATGATGACGGAACTTTTGACCAGCGGGGACTATGACCTTTATTTAGCGGATTTGAGGAAGGAACTAATAGCGCGCAGGGATAACGCACTTGCTGCCTTAAAAAAGAATTTTGATGCGATGGCCACCTGGAATACGCCTACAGGCGGATTTTATATCTGGCTGCGTTTCAGCCGAAAACTGCCTATGGATAAGATATTTGCAGAGGCGCTGAAGAAAGGTGTACTTCTCAATCCGGGCAATGTCTATGACTATATAGAAAACCATGCCATCAGAATTTCCTATGCCTATGCGAAGCCGGAGGAATTGACCCGGGCCATAGAGATTCTGGCGGAGATTATTAATCAGTACTATTAGAGATACAGAGGATAAACAATGGCATTTACACATTTACACGTTCATACAGAATACAGCCTGCTTGATGGTGCGGCCAGGATAACCGATGTGGTGACAAGGGCAAAGGAACTGGGCATGGATTCTCTTGCGATTACTGACCACGGCGTTATGTTTGGCGTCATTGATTTTTACAGAGAGTGTAAGAAGCAAGGGATAAAACCGGTCATCGGCTGTGAAGTTTATACGGCTGCCCGAACCATGCACGATAAGGATGCGGATAAAGACAAGTATCAGGGGCATCTGGTTCTGCTGGCTAAGACGAATCAGGGCTATAAAAACCTGATTAAGATTGTTTCCAAAGGTTTTACGGAGGGATATTACTATAAGCCACGTATTGACAAAGACGTTTTGCGGGCGTACAGCGAAGGGATTATCGCTCTATCGGCATGCCTTGCCGGTAAGGTGCAGAACTGCCTGCTCAACCGTGATTACGAAGGTGCAAAAGCTGAAGCTTTAGCCATGGATGAGATTTTCGGCCACGGAAATTTTTACTTGGAGCTGCAGGATCAGGGACTTGATGAAGAGGCTATGATCAATCCCCAGCTGGTCAAACTATCGAAAGAGCTGGATATTCCCATGGTGGCAACCAATGACGTTCACTATGTCTGTCAGGAAGATGCCGAGGCCCACGATATACTTCTGGCCATACAGACGGCAACCACCATCGATGATGAGAAACGGATGCGCTTTCCCAACGATCAGTTTTATCTCAAGAGCGAAGACGAAATGCGTAAAATCTTTGCTTATGCGCCGGAGGCTATTGATAATACACATAGAATTGCTATGGCCTGCGATGTGGAGTTTACTTTTGGCGAATACCACTTGCCGGAGTTTTTACCGCCGGAGGGAAAGACCAACAGACAGTATCTGCGGGAGCTTTGCGGCAAGGGACTTAAGGAGCGGTATGATCAGATTACCCCTGAACTTGAGCAGCGTTTGGACTATGAGCTTTCTGTCATCGAAAACATGGGGTATGTGGAGTACTTCTTGATTGTGTGGGATTTTATCGACTTTGCCAAGAGAAACGGTATCATGGTGGGCCCGGGAAGAGGCTCTGCCGCAGGAAGTCTGGTCGCTTACACTTTACGAATCACCGATTTAGACCCGATTAGGTACAGCCTGATCTTTGAACGATTCCTCAATCCGGAGCGTGTCAGCATGCCGGATATCGATATCGACTTCTGTATCGAAAGACGAGGCGAAGTCATTGACTATGTTATCGAAAAATATGGAAAAGAAAATGTATCCCAGATTATTACCTTTGGAACCATGAAGGCAAAGGCTGCTGTGCGGGATGTGGGCAGGGCATTGAACCTGAGCTATGCCGAGGCAGACAAGATTGCCAAGGCCATACCTTTCGACCTGAAGATGACCATAGATAAGGCAATGGACATGAATCCGGAACTTAGGACTATGTACGAGGCAGACGAGCGGATTGCCAAGGTTATTGATATGAGCAGAGCTATCGAGGGGATGCCTCGTCATGCTTCGACGCATGCTGCCGGCGTGGTGATTTCCAAGCTGCCTCTGGATGAATATGTTCCGCTTTATACTTCCGACAAAGGTGTGGCAACCCAGTTTAATATGACAACCATCGAAGAATTGGGGCTTTTGAAAATGGACTTTCTGGGGCTTAGAAATTTGACGGTAATTCGAGATGCCTTGGAATTAATCGAAAAGGACTATCATGTAGATATCGATTTTGCCAAAATGGGTTACGATGAATCGGAAGTTTATGAGATGATCGCACAGGGAAACACCTTGGGTGTGTTTCAGTTGGAAAGCGGCGGCATGACCCAGTTTATGAAGAATCTGAAACCAACCTGTTTCGAAGACGTTGTGGCGGGTATTGCCTTATATCGTCCGGGACCGATGGACTCTATTCCTAAATATATCGAGAATAAAAAGAATCCGGAAAAGGTCAATTATGTAACACCGGAACTTGCGCCTATACTGGATGTCACCTATGGCTGTCTTGTCTATCAGGAGCAGGTTATGCAGATTGTCAGAGATTTGGCGGGATATAGCTTTGGACGTTCTGACATCGTTCGCAGAGCGATGAGCAAAAAGAAAAAAGACGTCATGATGCAGGAGAAAGAGTATTTTATTCACGGTAAGCTGGATGACGAGGGTAATGTGGAGATTCCCGGCTGTGTGCGAAACGGTATTTCGCCTGAGGCCGCGGAGGCCATCTTTGCCGATATGGAGAGCTTTGCACAGTATGCATTTAACAAATCCCATGCGGCAGTTTATGCTGTGGTTGCCTATGAGACGGCATATCTGAAGAAATACTATCCGGTGGAATTTATGGCTGCGCTGATGACCAGCGTTATGGGCGATGCTAAATCTATTGCAAAGTATATTCGCAATTGCCAGGATATGGGGATTGAGGTTCTTCCTCCATGTATCAACGGCAGTCAGAAAAAATTTTCTGTCGTGGATGGAAAGATTCGGTTTGGACTTTTAGGCGTAAAGAACGTGGGTGAAGGGGCAATCAATGCCATCATCAAAGCGCGGGAGGAGAAAGGTCAACCGAAAGATATATTCCAGTTTATCAATAATGTAGATATCAGCGAGGTGAACAAGAAAGCCATCGAAAGTCTGATCAAGGCCGGAGCGCTTGATTGTCTCAATTCCAATCGGGCGGCGCATTTGGCTGTTTATGAGCGTCTTGTAGAGTCAGCTCAAAGCAGCGCCAAGAAAAATATCGCAGGGCAAATGTCTCTCTTCCAGATTAGCAGCCAGGAGATGAGCAGTGGTGATACCAGCGGAACATTACCCGATGTAAGAAATTTTGATAAGAATTTACTCCTTGCTATGGAAAAAGAAATGGTGGGCGTTTATATTACCGACCATCCGCTTAACGAATATGCTGAGAGAATCGGTCAGATTACCACTGCTACCAGTGAGGATCTTGCGGCTGCGGCAGAAGGTGATACAGCGCATTCACAGATTAGAGACGGGATGACGGTAACCATGGCAGGCATGATAACCGGGAAGAAGAATCTGGTTACCAAGAGTAACAAAATGATGGCCTTTGTAGATTTGGAAGATCTTTTTGGTCAGGTAGAGGTTGTGGTATTTCCAAACGTATATGAACGATGCGGTAGCGTAATCGCGGAGGATCGGGTTGTAGCAGTTAAAGGAAGAATCAACTTCAAGGAAGAAGAAATGCCGAAACTTCTGGCAGAATCCGTTGTAGATGTGGAACATGTGGAAGAGCTTTTGCAGGAAAATGGCAGCGGTTATAAATCCGCAGAAAATCGGAAAAGGGCAAATCGGGGTCAACAAAGTGTATCACCGGCTGCGCAAAACCGGCAAGATGCAATAAAAGTAAGGATTCCGGAAGAAGGAGATGAAAAAGAAATCCTCGCCAATCTTCAGCGGATTTTTAGCAGCTTTCGTGGTAATGTGCCGGTACTGATTTATCTGCAGAACGGAAAAATTGTGGGAACAGGTGCAGCCGGCGGCGTTCATCCGACGATAGATTTTTTTGATACTGTAGCAGAGCTTGTGGGCAGACCTAATATAAAGGGAAAACCTGTTTTTAGATAGGGGGACAAAATGAAACGAATTGGTGTTTTGACAAGCGGCGGAGATTCGCCGGGAATGAATGCGGCAATCCGCAGTGTAGTAAGATGCGGCATTGATGCAGGACTGGAAGTATACGGCATCTACAGAGGGTATGAGGGTCTTTTAGATGGTGAAATTTGCGAACTGAATCGAAATGCGGTGGGTGATATCCTTCATCGAGGCGGTACCATATTAAAGACCGCAAGAAGCGAAAAATTCCGCACAGAAGAAGGTCAGCAGAAAGCTGTGGCTATGCTGGACACTTTCGGTATAGAAGGACTGGTCATCATCGGCGGAGATGGATCCCTGCGCGGTGGACTGGATTTGTCCGGAAGGGGCGTGCCTGTTATGGGGCTGCCCGGTACGATCGATAACGACTTGGGCTATACGGATTTTACCATTGGATTTGATACGGCGGTAAGTACGGTGTTAGATGCCATAACGAAAATACGGGATACGTCATCTTCTCATGAGAGAACTACGGTTATTGAGGTTATGGGCAGACACTGCGGTGATATTGCCCTTTATGCAGGACTTGCAGGCGGCGCAGAGGCGATTATGATCCCGGAAATAGAAACCGATATTAATGCACTCTGCAGAAAAATTGTCATCGGCGCAAACCGGGGTAAACAGCACAGCATTATCATCAAGGCCGAGGGTGTAGGTATTTCCTCTCAGGAACTGACGGAAACCATACAGTATAGAACAGGTCGGGAAACCAGACTGGTGGTACTGTCTTATCTGCAGCGAGGCGGAAGTCCGACTTTGCGAGACAGAATCCTGGCAACCCTTGCCGGAGCAAAAGCTGTGGAACTTCTTGCGGCAGATTCTGCCAGTAAGGCCATCGGAACACTGGAGGGGAAAATTGTTGCGTTCGATTTAGAAGAAGCATTGAAACAGAAACGGGAAATTGACCGGGAGATGTATGATCTCATCGGTATACTGAGCAAGTAATGGAGAATATGATGAGTAAAATTGCAGTAATATACGCGGGAAAATACGGTACCACACAGCAGTACGCAGGCTGGATAGCGGAAGAAATCGGAGCAGATCTTTTCGAAGCAGAAAAGTGCAGGGCTGCTGATGTTATGGACTATGATACCATTGTTTTTGGCGGCGCTATTCATGCCGGTGGGATTTTGGGCATAAAATTTCTGAAGAAGAATTTTTCCAAGCTGTCAGGAAAGAGGATCTTTACTTTCGCTGTTGGTCTGAATGTATCCAGTAGTCAGGCGCAGGAGGAATGCAGAGAAATCAACTTTGTAAAAAAACTTGCGGAGCTTCCTTGCTGGTTTTTGCCGGGCGCTTATGATCCGGAGAAGGTGACCGGTTTTGATAAGAAACTGATGGGCGTAGTCAAAAAGATGATTACCGGAAAGAAAGCGGAAGAGATGACAGAGGATGAGAGAAAACTCCTTGATGCCATAGAAAACGGAGCAAGTTATGTGAACCGAGAGGCGATTGCTGACTTGGTTCAGGCAGTAAAGTTTCAGGAACATTAAAAGTCAATATTGACTGTATCATAAACAAACGCAACGCAAATGTTGCATGAGGAAATCGGTGTGCCCTTGCATTTGTCCGGGGGTTTTGTATCATGGGGATAGTGGAGGTGCGATATGGCAATAGGAGAAAAACTGGCGGCGGCCAGAAGACAAAAGAATTATACCCAGGAGCAGCTTGCTGAGCGTCTGCAGGTTACCAGACAGACTGTATCTCGTTGGGAGTCGGAGACGGCTTATCCTGAGACAGAGAAGCTAATTAGACTTGCAGAAATCCTGGAGATTAGCTTGGACGATCTGCTGAGGAGCGGCACAGACAGAGGAAAAACAGATAACAACGCAAAAAATCCGGTTACCCGGCTGCTTCTTGCGGCAAAAGGGAAGGTAATCAGGCTAC
Source organism: Emergencia sp. (assembly GCA_036305845.1). Lineage (GTDB taxonomy): Bacteria > Bacillota > Clostridia > Peptostreptococcales > Anaerovoracaceae > Senimuribacter. The sequence continues at coordinate 5,682 of JAXKAR010000039.1, read as the reverse complement.
AGTTTAAGGAAACAGAGTATCTGGATGTTTCCGGAAAGCTCTGCATGATTAACCATTTCGACGGCTGCTGGATGGATGTCACCTTTAAGAAGGGTAAGGGAACAGAAAACAGACTGGTCCCTGTGGCGGCAGTTTCGTTTATCCGATTTGAGAAAGGAGACGAGAAATGGAAAGCTTAGGAATCATGGGCATGATTTTTGGTATGGTAGCTTTCGTCATGTGCTTTGATCTTTCGGGTAAGGTGAAGAAGCTTGAAAAATTGTGCAAGGTACAGGGCGGCGGTGATCCGGAAAAAGATTCTCTTTTGGAGATTTTGGCAAAAAGTATGGGTAAAGAAGTAAAACTGGTTCTGGAAAGTGAGTCCGTGGATTTTGACTTTAACGGTCACCCTTGTCTGCTTGTGGACATTGATGAAGAATGGCTTCTTTTGCGAAGCCTGAAGAAAGATGAATTGGCAATGCTCCGTTTAGAAGCGATAAAAGGCGTGCAGTTCCTGTAAATGGAACGCGCGCCTTTTGGGATTTTCAGCTGTGTTAAAGGTCAATACCCAGATCGTTATCCAGTATGCTGCCAAAGGTAACCGCATCTTGACCGAATTTTTTGCGGATATCGTCCATGGTTCGTTCAATGGATTCTGCATTCTGCCGGGTTTGCTGATCTGTATCGAAAAGAGAGATTTGCTCGTCTGCCGTTTCGTCGGCAAGGTTGATGGCTGTAATGGTAAGGAGCCTGATCGGATCAGAAATGCGCCAGGATGTGTGGATAATCTCCATACAGGCAGTTCTGATTTCTGATGCCAGATTGGTTGGCGTGGAAAGCTGCTTCTGCCGGGAGATGGTCTTAAAACTCGGATCTTTAATGTCCACTTTGACGCCCCGGGCCTTCAGTTGATATTTGCGCAGCCTGCCTGCTACCGTATCAGAGAGGCTGGTAACAGCGATGAGAATATCCTCGGTTCCGGTAAGATTTCTGCGGAAGGTGATGCCGTTACCCACAGATTTGATTTTCTCACGCTGATTGTAAAGGCAGACAGGGCTGTCGTCTAGTCCATTGGCATAACGGTGCAGAATAGGACCTTGTTTGCCCAGAAGCTTTTCCAGTCCGTGAGGATCAGCTTTTGCCAGATCGCCAATGGTTTCGATATGGAGACGAGAAAGCTTTTCGGCGGTTGCAAACCCGACGAAAAAAAGCTCTCCGACGGGCTTATTCCATAAAAGCGTTTTATAGTTTTCCCTAGTGATTTCTGTGGTGGCGTCAGGTTTCTTATACTCACTGCCCATCTTAGCAAAGATTTTGTTATAGGAAACGCCGACAGAAAGGGTAAGCCCCAGCTCATTTTTGATTCGTTCTCTGATTGTATCGCCAATATGCCTGCCACTGCCGAAAAGACGGCGGCTTGCCGTAACATCCAACCAGGATTCATCGATGCTGAAAGGCTCTACCATGTCCGTGTATTCCAAGTAGATACGATTGATTTTCTGACTGTATTCTTTGTATTTGTCATGATGTGGTCTGACTAACTGCAGCTGAGGGCATTTCTTTTTTGCCTGCCACACGGTTTCTGCTGTTGTGATGCCGAAGGCCTTGGCCAGTTCATTTTTAGCCAATATAATACCATGACGTCCGTTTGGATCGCCACAGACCGCCATAGGCTTGTCAGAAAGCTCGGGGTGATCTAAGAGCTCAACGGAAGCATAGAAACCGTTCATATCACAATGTAAAATAACTCTATCCATGAGAGTATTTTACCACAATAGAAAAAAGTATCAAATAACAATCACAATTGACCTCGAAATTTATGCTATACTATTTAGGCGTTAAAACGTGCAGTTTTGGCGGTGATTCCTTCCGTTTCTTGACTTGCAGGGCGTTTTCGTGGTAGAATAATTTGTATACACAGAACTTAGGAGGTAAACGGAGTGAAAATACTAACCATTTTTTCCGGTGTTCTTATGACGCTTCTTGGTGTTTTTTCCATAGCTAATGCCGGTATTTCATTTCTTTCGCTCGCTTTTCCCATTGGAATTGTATTTATTATCGTTGGAATGATATTATGTTTTGCATATAGGAAGATTGCGCAGGACGAGGAGAACAGTCACTGGATTCTCATCGAGGGGCTGACTATGTTTATGTTGGGCATCGTGGTTCTGACCGGTCAGCTGGCAGCAGATATTGCCGTGCCTGTTGTTTTTGGACTATGGAGTATGATATCCGGAATCAGAGGCTTTGCGGTGCTTTCTACATGGGATATGGAAATCAGGGAAAAAGATATTGACTTTTTCTGGACGGTGATTGTAAGCGCGCTGAATCTGATTGTAGGTATCTATGCATTCTTTAATTCCATGCTGTTCGGTTTGTCGGTGCTCATGTATTTGGGAATCAGCTTTGTGGTGCAGGGCGCCAATGTTATTAAGATCGGCATTGATATCACCTATAGCAAGCCTGATTTAATCAAGACAAAAGATGAGCTTGTTGCTGATGCAGAGGCAGCCGCTGATGAAGCAAAGAAAGAGATGAAGAAGGCGATCAGAAAAGCCAGAAAGGCTAAGAACGCAGTCAAAGAAGCCGAAGAATCCAAAGAATTTCTTGATATAATTGCTGAGTCAATGGGAGAGACTAAGAATACCGGCGAGGAAAAAGAAGAATAAACGCAGGCAGGATTTCTCGAAAGAGAAATCCTTCTTTTTTCTGTCGACAGCCAAAGCATAAATTGTCCTCAGGTGGCAGCGCATGGTATGCCATGCTCGTTATGGAGACAGGGACAAAGTAATAACGAAAGACGAAAGGTATTAATCTATGGTAGATATTTGTATTATCGGCGGCGGTGCATCCGGTATGACAGCGGCGATTTCCGCGGCCGAGGAAAACCAGCAGCTGGATATCCTAATTCTAGAAAAGAAAAATCAGCTCGGCAAGAAAATCCTTGCCAGCGGAAACGGCAAGTGCAATCTTTCCAATGTGCACTGCGAAAACTATAAGGACACATTGGACTTTTTTGCTTCTGTTGGCGTGATGACGAGAACTGACAGTGAGGGGAGAATTTATCCCTATACAGAAGAAGCACGGGCGGTTAGAGACGCATTGGAGCAAAGACTGCGTAGCCTGGATGTAAAGGTGGAAACTTCTGCGGAAGTGGCGTCGGTAGAGTATGACGGCGTTTTTCATATAGAGCTGAAAAATAAGACTGTTGAGGCCAGGAAAGTCCTTGTGGCCTGTGGCGGAAAGGCAGGGGCGGATTTTGGCAGCACAGGAGACGGGTTTCGTTTCGCAAAGCGATTGGGGCATCAGGTGCATAAACCCGTTCCGGTTCTTACTGCAGTAGAACTTGCAGATGATGTTTCGCGTCTTGCAGGAATCAGAGTAAAGGGTGAGATTAGCCTTTATTTTCGAGAAGAACAGATATTTTCTGAGAAGGGGGAAATTCAGTTTACCTCTACGGGAATATCGGGAATCTGCGTTTTTAATCTGTCCAGATTTCTTTTGATCCCCGAGGGAAAAGGTCTGGAGGACGGGTTTTCGGATTATCGGATAGATATTGATTTTTTCCCGGAAGAGGAAGATTTGCTGCCTATTTTGGAACAAAGGAAGGCCTGTGGGTTTGAAGGAAGCAGACTACTTCAATTTCTGGTCAGAAGGCCGATCGGAGAGATCGTTTTTGAGCGGTGCAATGGAGATCCTGCCGGCTGCGCCAAAATGCTGAAAGCCTTCTCCCTTTTGCCAAAGGGGGTAAAGGGATGGGACTTTGCGCAAGCGACCAAAGGCGGAGTGTCCTTTGCTGAACTGGACGAGAAAACCTTAGCGTCGAAGCTGGTACCGGGTCTTTACTTTGCGGGGGAAGTGTTGGACTATGATGGCCCTTGCGGCGGATACAACCTACAGCATGCATGGGAGACTGGGCGGCGATCCGGAAAGGAAATGGCAAAATGAAACGTAACAGATACAGAATACATCAGATAAAGCTATCGCTGCATGAGGACAAAAGCCTTTTGCCGACAAAAATCCAAAGGAAGATAGGAAAGCGAAATATAGTTGTTCGGGATGTGGAAATTGTCAAGGAATCTTTGGACGCCAGAAATAAACAGGACATTCGATTTGTTTATACGGCTGACTTTACTATCGTTTCAGCGGAGAATCCGAACAGACCGGTAAAGCTGTCGGTGAGCCCTAAAATGGGCATAGAAGTGGCGCCGGATATGGGTTACAGTGAAGTCAGTTCGGGTCAGGAAACGTTGGAAAATTCGCCGGTTATTGTAGGATTTGGTCCTTGCGGAATGTTTGCAGGTCTTCTTCTTGCCAGTCGTGGCTATCGCCCCATTATCATAGAGCGAGGCGCAGCTATTGAAGAGCGGATCAAAGATGTAGAAACATTCTGGAATGGGGGCAAGCTGAATCCGGAATCCAATGTACAATTTGGAGAGGGCGGTGCAGGCACCTTCTCTGACGGTAAGCTGACCACGGGGATTAAAGACCCGCGAATCAGAAAAGTTTTGACAGAGTTTGTTAAAGCCGGTGCAGATGAAGACATTCTATATAAGCAAAGACCCCATATCGGGACGGATGTTCTTCGGCGCGTGGTGAAAAGCCTTCGTCATCAGATTATCGACTTGGGCGGACAAATCCACTTCCATACCAAACTCACCGGGATTCAAACTGATCGAGGACAGATTAAAGGGATTACTGCGGTAAAGGATGGAGAAACCATAGAAATTCCGACGGAAAACGTGATTCTGGCCATAGGACACAGCGCCAGAGATACTTTCCGATACTTATATGGGCAAGGCGTAGAGATGAGCCAAAAGCCTTTTTCTATCGGTGTGAGAATTGAGCATCCCCAGAGCCTGATTGATCGGGCTCAATATGGTGATGCAAAAGGATTGCCGCCAGCAGATTATAAGCTGTCACATCGATGCGAAAATGGAAGAGGTGTTTATACTTTCTGTATGTGTCCCGGCGGCGAAGTCGTTGTTGCATCTTCTCAGACAGGTGGTGTGGTGACGAACGGCATGAGCAATCGGGCGAGGAACAGTGGAATGGCTAACAGTGGTCTGCTGGTAGACGTGCGCTGTGAGGATTTTTCATCGGAACATCCGTTGGCAGGAATCGAATTTCAGGAAAAGTACGAACGACTTGCCTTTGAGAACGGAGGTCGATCTTACCAAGCACCTAAGACAACTTGGGGAGAGTTTCGAGATGGGAATCTTTCTGCGGAATCCGTAATTCATTCTCTGCCGGACTTTGCTGTGGAGGCTTTACGTGAGGCCATGCCTTTCTTGGGCCGAAAGCTGAAAGGCTTCGACAGAGACGATGCCTTGCTTACAGCCACAGAAACCAGAAGTTCTTCTCCTGTCCGCTTTGCCAGAGACGAAAATCTGGAAGGAAGTTTCGGCGGTTTCTATCCTGCGGGAGAAGGAGCAGGATACGCAGGAGGCATTATGAGTGCGGCTTGTGATGGTATTCGGATTGCAGAAAGAATTATCCGTAAATATAAATCATTTGAATGAGTTAGAGGTAGAGAGCGCAGGTTTAGAGAAATGAGAAAAACTGCGCTTTTTCTTTATATCTTTATAGGAAATTGCGTTTTTTGAAAAAAGAGAGTAAAATGGAAATGAAATAAAAATGGGCATAACAAAATAGCGGACATTATGGGAGTCTGCCGAGACTTTTGAATATGCAGTTTTTGTT
>JAXKAR010000038.1:0-30670 GCA_036305845.1 Emergencia sp. | reverse complement strand
TTGGACGGAAACCGTAGAAATGGTAAATGAAATCTTCAGTGCAAAATATTAAAGCTATTCCCCTCAAACCACTTGAGGGGGTGACATTTTCGCTCGATAATTAACTCTTTTAGGGGTGACATTTTACCTTGTTATTGACATTCCCATTTGAAATTTTTTGTGCTCTATTTCAAGGTTTTGCGATTTTATGTGCTTAATGCAAATATTGATTTTTGACATAACAACAGAGGATTCCTGCAAGACGGAGCATGCTATCGGTGACAAAAAGAGCTGATGTACTAAATCTGTCCTGTTTAATACATCAGCTCATTCCATCAAATCGTTAATTTTTACAATTAGAGCACAGGTCTTCTGATACCGCCAATTAGATTACTTCCATCTTCAGCGTACCGATGCCTTCTACTTCCATATCAATTTTGTCTCCAGCTGTAACAAAAGGCTGTGCGCCCAGGTATTCCAGCATTGCTCCTCCACCGATGGTTCCTGATCCCAGTACGTCGCCCGGATATACTTTGGTTTCTCTTGATGCATATTCTATCATTTCTGCATAGGTATGATAGATGGATTTGGTATTATTTTCTCTAATCAGCTGACCGTTACGATAAAGTCTGGTCTTCATATCCCATCTCTGCGGATCTCCGTCAACAGCATACTGATCCAGTTCGTCCATGGTTACGATGACCGGCCCCATAGAGTTTGCATAATCCTTACCCTTGGCCGGCCCAAGCTGCATCTGCATTTCTTCCGCCTGAATATCTCTGGCGCTCCAGTCATTGAGGACAGTGAGACCGAAAATGAATTCACCGGCATCTTCTCTTCTGATATTACCGCCTTCTTTGCCAATAATTACAGCAACTTCAAACTCCATGTCGAAACGCTTTGACGTCGGATGCATCTTGACAGGCTCATCGGTTCCATAGAACACATTGGTATTGGAAAAATAGAAGGCCGGAAGCTTTCTCCACACTGCCAGCATCCTTTCAGTAGTCGGCTCGTCAAATTTCATGGCTTTTGCACTGTTTAGCACATGTTCCTCAAAACTCATAAAATCCCTAAACGTCCTCGGTCTTGGAATCGGGGAGAGGAATACCGCCTCTTCGGCGCGGCAGGCAGGGGCTGTCCCGTCTATCTTCGCATCAACAATCTGTTTGTAAGTTTCGTAGCCTTCGATAAAGGCGATCATGTCGTTTGGCAGACCAGCATCAATATCCTGAAAACCATAGAAGCAATCTTCCCTGACAACACCGGCCAGAACCTCATTTTGATAACGCACTGTTGCTAATTTCATAAAATGTCCTCCTCTCAAGCGGTTAAAATATACCTTTGTTGTATTTGATTCTACACCTTGTCAGATGAAAATACAACGCCCCATTGATATCCCCAACCTTTTTTAAATAATGCTGTAAAGATGCTCCCGCCCTAAAACTGTTCTTCAAAAGTGACCGCTGCATTTTTAGGTGATATTTCTGAAACCATTTTTGGTTTTACTGAAAATGCATGAATCCTTTGAAAAAAAAGTAAAACTGCAATATAAATCTGCGGCTGTTTCCTTTTTCTTCCTTGTTCATCGAGTAAATTCTTTGTTAGCTCCAACATATTAAAGAAATTTTACTTTTAAACCCATTAAAATGCTGTTTTTCAGTAAAACTTAGTCACAGTCACTGCGAGATACTGATTACTTTTACTTTTTTATAAAAGAAATTGCGGTTTTTCAGTAAATCCGTTTTTCGTTTACCGGATGTCCTCTCTGCGTTCGCCTGCCAAATTATATGTCCGCTTGGAGAAATGCCAACGTTAATTAGCAAGCAATCAACAAAGGAGCCACATCAGTGGCTCCTTTCTTTTACTATATCTTCTGCTATATCTTTCTTTCTACTCGTCTTTCACCAGTTCCTTGAGGGAAGTGGCAAGACCTGCAAGCCCAGAAATCTCTGACGGAATAATAATCTTTGTTGCCTGACCGTCAGCAGCCTTCTCAAAGGAATTCAGGCTTTGGAGTGCGATGACTTCTTTGTTTGGCTGAGATTCAACCAGCATTTTGATACCATCGGCTGTTGCCTGCTTAACCATTCTGATCGCTTCCGCTTGACCTTCTGCTTCACGGATAGCGGCTTCTTTCTTTGCCTCTGCCTCCAGAATCTTAGATTCTTTATTGGCCTCAGCTTCCAGAATCACGGCTTCCTTCTTACCTTCTGCAATAAGTACGGCAGACTTTTTTTCACCCTCTGCACGCAGAATCGCTTCTCTTCGTTCACGTTCAGCACGCATCTGTTTTTCCATAGCCATCTGAATATCTCTCGGCGGCGTAATATTCTTTACTTCTACACGATTGATCTTAATTCCCCAAGGGTCAGTCGCTTCGTCCAGAACCATACGAATCTTCGTATTGATATGTTCGCGGCTGGTCAGCGTTCCATCCAGCTCCAGTTCACCGATGATATTACGCAGTGTAGTTGCAGTCAGGTTCTCAATTGCGTCCATCGGACTTTCTACTCCGTAAGCATAAAGCTTAGGATCTGTGATTTGAAAATATACGACGGTATCGATTTCCATGGTTACGTTGTCTTTGGTAATTACCGGCTGAGGCGGGAAGTCGATGACCTTCTCCTTCAGCGAAACCTTTCTGGAAATCTTGTCAATAAGAGGCACCTTAAAATGCAGTCCCACCTGCCAGGTCCCCTTGTATGCACCCAGACGTTCGATAACATATGCTCTTGCCTGTGGAACAATTCTGATGTTTGTTGCGATCAATGCAATGATAATAATTGCCAGTGCGATGAGAATAATCGTTCTCATAATGTTGAAATCTCCCATAATAATCCTCCTAAACTCTATTTATCCAAAGGGCGAACGACTGCTTTTACGCCCTCAATTCTGACAACTTCTACTAAAGTTCCTGCCGAAACCGCCTGTTCTGCATCAGCGGAAACTGCCGTCCATTCCTGTCCGGAAATCCGTACAATACCCGATTCGAAAGGTTTGATGCCGGAGACAACCTTGGCCTCTTTTCCAATGAGTGCATCTACATTGGTCTTCTCTGTACCCGTATGCAGTTTTTTTACAAACAGCTTTCTGGCAAAAATGATGAGAAGAATTGAAACGGCGAAAAACACTACAACCTGCACGGCAATACTCCCGTTTAGAAGAGATACAACCAGCGCCGCTACAGCGCCGGCGGCAAACCAAATTGTAGCCAACCCCATGGTCAACCCCTCTATAATACCAAAGATTACTACCGCTGCCAGCCAAAATACCGGCATTTCGATTACCAGTCCAAAGATAGTCAAATCATTCACCTCCTAAGTCCCATACCCGATTCGCCCATAAGAGCGCCTACATCTCACTGTAAATATATTATCCTACTTGGATGTTTTTTCCGCAATCGCTGCCTGCGCAGCTGCAATTCTGGCAATAGGCACGCGGAACGGTGAGCAGGAAACATAGTGCAAGCCGATTCTATGACAAAAATCGATACTTCTCGGATCTCCTCCGTGTTCGCCGCAGATGCCCAGCTTGATATTCGGCCTGGTCTGTCTGCCCATCCTTGCTGCATTTTCCATCAGCATACCGACGCCTTCCTGATCGATGGTCTGGAATGGGTCGTCCGCCAAGATACCTTTATCCACGTATTCCTCAATCAGATTACCTGTATCGTCTCTGGAAAAACCAAAGGTCATCTGTGTCAGGTCGTTTGTTCCAAAAGAGAAAAACTCTGCTTCTTCAGCAACTTTTCCTGCAGTCAGCGCTGCTCTTGGCACCTCAATCATCGTACCTACAGAATAGTCTATTTCTGCACCGTACTCTGATTTACATGTTTCTGCAGTCTCCACGACAACCTGCTTCACATAAAGCATTTCTTCTTTAATACCGATCAACGGAATCATAATCTCCGGAACGATATCTATGCCTTTTTCCTTAGTTACTTCAATGGCAGCTTCCATAATCGCTCTGGTCTGCATCTCTGCAATCTCCGGATAGGTTATCGCAAGCCTGCAGCCTCTATGCCCCAGCATTGGGTTAAACTCTTTGAGTTCCTCTGCAATTTTGTGTAACTTCTCTATAGAAATACCAGAGACTTCAGAAAGCTCCCCTGTTTCTTCTTCCGTCTGCGGAAGGAATTCATGGAGAGGCGGGTCAAGCAGTCTGATGGTTACCGGTTTGTCTTCCATAACCTCATAAATTCCCTTAAAGTCTGACTTCTGGAACGGAAGCAGTTTATTCAGCGCTTTTCTCCGCTCTTCTTCCGTTTCCGCCATAATCATTTGCCTAATCGCCGGAATTCTTTCTTCTTCGAAGAACATATGCTCCGTTCTGCAAAGTCCGATACCCTCTGCGCCAAAGTCCAACGCCTGCTTTGCATCTCGAGGATTGTCCGCATTGGCTCTGATCTTTAAAGCCCTGATTTCATCTGCCCAAGACATGATCATAGCAAAATCTCCGGAGAATTCCGGTTTTACTGTCTTAATTTCGCCTCTGTAAACAATACCTGTAGATCCATTTAAGGAAATATATTCCCCTTCTCCGAAGACTTCTCCGCCTACGGTCAGCGTTTTCTTTCCTTCATTTACAACGATTTCCGCACAGCCTGCCACACAGCATTTTCCCATTCCGCGGGCAACAACTGCCGCATGGGAAGTCATACCACCTCTGGCAGTCAAAATGCCTTCTGCCACAACCATTCCTGCCAGATCTTCCGGAGAAGTCTCCTGTCTGACCAGAATCGCTTTCTCCCCGTTAGCCACAGCATTTTCCGCATCGGATGCAGTAAAGTAAATCCTACCTGTTGCCGCGCCCGGAGATGCAGGAAGCCCCTTAGCCAGCATTTCTGCCTGCTTTTCCGACGCTGCGTCAAAATTTGGATGAAGCAGCTGATCGATCTGTGCAGGATCTATGCGTGAAACCGCCGTTTCCTTATTGATTAATCCTTCACCTACCATATCCACAGCAGCTTTAACCGCAGATACGGCAGTTCTCTTTGCTACTCTGGTCTGGAGCATGTAAAGCTTGTTATTCTCTACGGTAAACTCCATGTCCTGCATATCCATATAATGTTTTTCCAGAACATCTGCGATACGAGAAAAATCTCTATATACTTCGGGGAAAGCGTCTTCCATCTCACTGATTGGTTTCGGCGTTCTTATGCCGGCAACCACGTCTTCTCCCTGGGCATTCACCAAAAATTCACCAAAGAGCTTATTTTCGCCGGTAACGGGATCCCTGGTAAAGGCAACGCCTGTACCGGAAGTATCGCCCATATTGCCGAAGACCATAGCTTGTACGTTTACGGCCGTTCCCAGCTTATCGGAAATATTGTTCAGCTTTCTGTATAAGATTGCTCTTTCATTATTCCATGAGCGGAATACCGCCTTGATTGCCTCCATTAGCTGATCGTGAGGATCCTGAGGAAAATCTCTGCCCATCTCTGCCCTTACCAGCGCCTTGTAGCCCTCAATGACCTCTTTCAGGTCTTCTGCGGTCAGTTCTACATCAAACTCTGCGCCCGCTTTTTCCTTCTGTCCGTCAAAGATGGCGTCAAATTTGTTCTTGGAAATCTCCATCACCACGTCACCGAACATCTGGATAAATCTTCTGTAACTGTCATAGGCAAAACGTTCATTATCCGTCAGCCTCGCCAGACTAACCACGGTCTGATCATTAAGCCCGAGATTGAGAATGGTGTCCATCATTCCCGGCATGGAAAATACTGAACCGGAACGAACGGAAACCAGAAGGGGATTTTCAGTATCGCCGAAGGTCTTGCCGATTACATTCTCCAGTTCTTCCAGTTTGATGCGGATTTCTTCTACAATGCCTTCGTCAATTTGCTCATGTTCCTCGTAATACTTATTACACGCTTCTGTGGTTACGGTAAAGCCGAACGGTACCGGCAGTCCGATTTTTGTCATCTCTGCCAGGTTAGCACCCTTTCCCCCCAAAAGGCTTTTCATATCCTTAGAACCCTCATTAAACGAATATACGAATTTACTCATCTTCTAATCTCCTTTAGAAAGCTAATCTTTCCTCGATGTATCCCTTTACCTCTTCAATTGGCAGTCTTACCTGCTCCATGGTATCTCTGTCTCTAATAGTTACACAACCGTCAGTTTCTGTGTCAAAGTCAACACAGATGCAGAACGGCGTTCCGATCTCGTCTTCTCTTCTATATCTCTTTCCGATAGAACCGGCTGCATCGTAATCCACAGGGAAATACTTTGCAAGTTCTTCAAAGATTGGCTCTGCTACCGGACTCAGCTTCTTTGCAAGCGGCAGTACTGCTGCTTTAAACGGAGCAAGCGCCGGATGGAATTTCATTACAACGCGTGTGTCCTCCTTGCCGTTTCCGTCAGTCAAGGTTTCTTCGTGGTAAGCGTCTACCAAGAAGGCAAGCGCAACTCTGTCTGCGCCCAAGGACGGTTCAATGCAGTATGGAATGTACTTTTCGTTGGTCTCCGGATCAGTATAGTTCATTTCCTGTCCGGAGAATTCACTGTGCTGTTTCAGGTCAAAATCAGTTCTGTCCGCAATACCCCAAAGTTCGCCCCAGCCAAACGGGAACAGATATTCAAGGTCAGTTGTGGCATTACTGTAATGAGATAATTCTTCCTTCTCGTGGTCTCTGGTTCTGATCTTTTCCATATTCATATCCAAAGACTTGAGGAAGTTGATGCAATACTGCTTCCAGTAGTCGAACCATTCCAGGTCGGTTCCCGGTTTGCAGAAGAATTCCAGTTCCATCTGTTCAAATTCTCTGGTTCTGAATGTGAAGTTACCAGGTGTAATTTCATTTCTGAAAGATTTACCAATCTGGGCAATACCGAAAGGAATTTTCTTTCTGGAAGTTCTCTGTACGTTCTTAAAATTAACAAAGATACCCTGTGCAGTTTCCGGTCTCAGATAGATTTCTGACTTTGAATCTTCTGTAACACCCTGGAACGTCTTGAACATTAAGTTAAACTGTCTGATTCCGGTAAAGTTGCTCTTTCCGCATTCCGGGCACTTGATACCCTTTTCTGCAATATATGCTTCCAGCTTTTCGTTGCCCCAACCGTCAACAGGTACAACCTCCATGCCGTTTTCCTGCATATAGTCTTCAATCAGTTTATCTGCTCTGAATCTGGCCTTACACTCCTTACAGTCGATGAGCGGATCAGCAAATCCGCCAACGTGACCGGAGGCCTCCCAAGTTCTTGGATTCATCAAGATAGCTGCATCCAGGCCCACGTTGTATCTGGACTCCTGTACAAACTTCTTCCACCAGGCTTTCTTCACATTGTTTTTGAATTCCACGCCTAAAGGACCATAGTCCCAAGTATTTGCCAGTCCGCCGTAAATTTCCGAACCCGGATAGACAAAGCCTCTGTTCTTTGCCAGTGCAACGATTTTTTCCATTGTAACTTCTTTATTCATTGGTTGTTATATCCTTCCGTCTATTTTATTTCTTTTTTAGTCTTCTTTATGAATTTCTTCGTATCGACAATCATCGCATTTTTCTTCGCAAGGCTCCTGACAGTCGTCGCAGTCCTTGTCACAAAGATTGACACAGCTGGTGTCGTCACTGTCATCGTCTTTATCCTTCTTCAGCTTTTCTTTGGCATCCATTGCGATGTCTTTTGCCTTTGCAAAAACTTCTCCGCCCTTTTCTTTCAGATCTTCATATACGCCCGGGGCTTTTTCCTTAATATCCTCATAGATGTCCCCGCCTTTTTCTTTTGCGTCTTCGTAAAGATCCTCGGCCTTTTCTGTCAGGTCAATCACAGAGCCGTCATCTTTGATAAACTCAATCTTGCACTTGAATCCAAAGGCTGCTACAATGCCCGCAATCATACCCCAAGGTGCTACTACTGTACCCAGAACGCCTACAGTCAGCGGAATGTTGAGGATTGTATCTCCGTCTTTGGTTACAAGGAGTTTGGAAACATTGCCTTTTTTGACGGTTTCCTTCATTCTTGCCACCAGAGCCTCACCTTGCGCACCGATCTTTTTGGATGACTTCAAATCGATAGTCTCCTCTATGGCGATAATCGCATCAACCACATTGCCGTCAGCTGCTTCCAAGGCTTCCTTTGCTTCCTTATACGTTACACCTGTTCTGTCTTTAACCAGTTCAATCTTTTCCAACGTAATCTCCATGTTCATGTACCTCCTAAAATTCCTCTCCGAAAATACCATCGCTTTTTAATGTACCTATATCTAAGTAATAAGCCATATACTCTCGTAAAATTTTCTGCAGCTGCACCGCGGCATCCGGGTCCAGCGCAATTTTTTCAAAGGCGCTAATTGGCGTTTTTGAAAAGTATTTTAATATATTAACTATATCAAATTTCGGTTCATAAATCAACGCATCATTGTCGTTATTTACACATTTTGCGCAGATCATACCACCATCTCTGACACTGAAAAATCCGGTTTTTCCTTTCTCTCCGCAGCATGCACATTGATCCAGCTGGGGGAAAGTGCCTAAAAGCTGCATAGCCTTAGCTTCGTATGCCAGCACCAGTGTTTCCTGTCGTTTCTCCCGGTTTTCCATCGCGCTGAGAAACTCAAGCAAAAGCTGAAATAACCTGGGTTGAGGAAGCTCCTCGGGAATCATTTTCTCCGTCAGTTCTAAAACAAAAGACGCTTGCATATACTTGTCTACGTTTTCCCCAATCCGATAAAAGCTCCGTCTCACCTCTGCACTGTTCACATTATAGGTTTCTCTTCCTTTGTAAAGCTCGTAGATTCCATAGGTAAACGGTCTTGCCGCAAGAGATGATTGATTTCTCCCCTTTTCGCCAATGCTGCTGCCCGCACTGATTTTTCCGTAGTTCTTTGTAAATAAAAGGAGCATTTTCCTGCCCCCTGCAGCTTTAACCTGGCGAAAGACAATACCTTCTGAACTCGTATACATAGGCTATTCCTTATATCCGAAATTCGACAGCGCAAAATCGCTGTTTCTCCAGTTTTCCTTCACTTTTACCCAGATTTCCAGATACACTTTTGTACCAAGAAGCGCTTCGATTTCAAGCCTTGCACTCTTACCGATACCCTTCAGTTTCTTTCCCTGACGGCCAATGATAATCCCTTTGTGTGATTTCTTCTCACAATAGATTACTGCACCGATTCGGGTAATATTCGGCTCTTCCTGGTAGCTCTCTATTTCGACGGCAACCCCATGGGGCACCTCCTCTTCCAGATAGTTCAGTACCTTTTCCCGGATAATCTCACTGACGATAAACCTTTCCGGATGATCCGTCACCATATCCTCGGGGAAGTACATCGGTCCTTCCTCGAGGTAAGTCTCTATTTTCTCAAGAAGAGCCGTAACGTTTTTTCCTTCAAGAGCGGAAGTGCCGAAAATCCCATCGAAAACGCCGGTCTCTTCATATTCGTCAAAGATCTCCCTGTACTCCTCCGGTGACATGCGGTCAATCTTATTGATTACCAATATCTTCGGCGTGGAAAGATCTCTGATCATCTCCAGAATGTATTTATCTCCCGGTCCCTTCTTTAGGCTGTCATCTACAAGAAACAGAACTACATCTGTCTCTTTAAAGGTGTTTACAGCCATTTCTGTCATGGCAGTCCCAAGCTTATTCTTAGCCTTGTGAATGCCCGGCGTATCGATAAATACCATTTGCACACCGTCCTGATCATGGTCAAATCTGGTATAAATTCCTCTGATACTGTTCCTGGTGGTCTGCGGCTTGTCCGTAGTAATGGCAATCTTCTCTCCCAATATACAGTTCATCAGTGCAGATTTACCCACATTGGGACGGCCGATAATTCCAATAAATCCTGATTTCATCATAGTCTAAATCCTTCCGGCAATAATTCCTTTAAGGTGTATACGGTTAAATGCTCTTCATCTTCTCCAAATATAACTTTTAACTCCGGTGCAAATTCATAAAGAAACTGCCTGCAGATTCCGCAAGGGGAGGCTGCGCCGCTTGCACCTGCCACAGCGATAGCTTCAAAATCCCGAAAACCCTCCGATACAGCCTTGAGACACGCCGTTCGCTCTGCGCAAATCGTGCCGCCGTAGGAAGAGTTTTCTACGTTTACACCGGTAAAAACCTCTCCGGTCTTAGTTAAAAGCGCTGCGCCTACCCGAAATCCGGAAAAAGGCACATAGGCATTGGGAAGCACCGCCGCTGCCTGCCTGTATAATTCTCTATTTTCCATATTCATTTCCTCTCCAGGCCAAGCGCCTGCATCACTTCTTCTTCCCTTGCGCGCATTTCCTGCTTTTCGTCTTCTTCCATGTGATCGTACCCAATAAGATGGAGTATGCTGTGGGTAAAAAGATATATAATCTCTCGCTCAAAGGAATGTCCGAATTCTTCAGCCTGTTCCTCTGCTCTGTCTTTGCAGATGACCACATCGCCCAGACAAAGGTCCATGTTCTCCGGTAAATCGTTAAAATCGTCAAACTGTGGAAAGGACAAAACATCGGTCACCTTGTCTATCCCCCGATACTGCAGGTTGAGTTCCCGGATTTCTTCTCCGTCAACAAAGGTGACGCTGATTTCGCAGCGCCGCCAGTCAATGCCCTCAAGTTCCAGGCAGCAAGTTGCCGCCTTCTCCATGATATTCAGAATTTCCTGTGTCACCTGACCGTTTTCTTCAAAATATATCTTCATCGTTTTCTATTCCTCAATTTCTTCCGGATACTTCTTGTAAAACTGATCGTAGGCGTTGATGATCTTCTTCACCAGCTCATGTCTGACTACATCCACATCTTTCAAATAACAAAACCCAATGTCTTTCACCTGTTTCAGCACCCGTTCAGCCTCTACCAGTCCACTCTTTTTTCCTCGCGGAAGGTCAATCTGGGTAATATCTCCGGTAACCACCACCTTGGAGCCGAAGCCCATTCTGGTCAGAAACATCTTCATCTGCTCCCTGGTCGTATTCTGCGCCTCATCTAAGATAATAAATGCGTTATCCAGCGTCCTGCCTCGCATATAGGCAAGCGGGACAACCTCGATGACTTCTTTTTCTTTTAGACGAAGGGCATTGTCCCTTCCTAAAATATCATACAGCGCATCATACAGCGGCCGCAGATATGGATCTACCTTCTCCTGCAGATCGCCGGGCAGAAAACCCAGCCGTTCTCCGGCTTCCACCGCAGGACGGGCTAAGATAATCTTTTGCACCTCTTTGTTTTTAAACGCATTGACCGCCATAGCCACGGCGATATACGTCTTACCTGTCCCCGCAGGACCAATTCCGAACACGATATCCTTCTTTCTGATCGCCTCCACATAGTCCTTCTGCCCTATGGTCTTAGGCTTGAGCGGTTTTCCTTTGCTGGTAAAACAGATGATATCCTTGCTCACCTTATGTTCACCATAGGACAACCCCTGCTTTTTCAGGCTGATTACATAGTTCACCTTCTGACTGTCCAGCTTCTCTCCTACCCGAATAACATCCATCAGTTCTTTCAGGATTCCTTCTGCCAGCTCCAGATTTTCTCCCCGTAAAGTAAGTCCGTCATCGCGCTGAAAAATCTCCACGCCCGTGTTCTCCGTAATCAGGTTCAGGTTTGAATCCATGATGCCGAACAGCTCAACGCGGTCCACATCATCCTCTATCTGTATCTTCCTCAGTTCCTCCCTCGTGTTTGTCAATTACAATCTCCTTCTCTATGCCCACTCTCTGGCGGGTTTCTATTGTTCCATATACTTTTATTATATTTTTTTTCTCGTCAAAATGAAAGTCTTTATTTAAAATTTGCGCACTTTCCGGAACATTTTCTTCTATCCAGCGACGCAGTAACGTCTCTGCCTCGTTCTTGCCCTGGTTTGGTTCCATATAAAAGGAAAAATAATACGGTACTCTCGCCACAACTTTACCTTCCGCATGGACATAATGTTCCAACGCCTCGTCTTCTCCCGGCTGATAGGACGGATGCTCAATTGGTACAATCCCTGTTATGAGTATATCCCCCTTTCGTACAAAATCATTCACATCAACCTTCTTTCTTCCTTTATACACTTCTATGGTCTCGATATAACATTCACGATCTGCGACAATATTACAGAATTTCTCCCGATCAATCGAATTCTTCGGTACCTGCTCGCTTTCTGAAATCCTTACCTCCACATAATTCCCCTCATAGGCTACTCTGGCCCAAACGATTTCATCAAATTCCTGAAACAGCTTCCGCTCTATCGCATCACAGTCAAATTTTTTCATTCCGCCTTCGTAAAGGCCTTCCTCTGCAATACTGGCTCTGATGCTGCCTTCTGCAATACTTTTACAACCGATTACATTAATTTCTCGAATAAACAAGGTCTGAGCAAAGAAAAACAGCAGAAAAATGCCAATTCCTGCCGCGCAAAGCTTCCCCTTTCGGATTCTCTGAACCACCGGCATGATCCCGCCCCTTTCCATAGAGGTAATCTTATATCTGCTTCCTGCTAATTTCCTCAGTAGCCGTAAATCATCTGCCGCAATGGTAAAAAAGACTTCCGTTTCGTCTTTGTAATGAATCTGCCGCAATGCAACACCTCGCTCCATAGCCTGAGAGAGCAGTCGTTCCGGCTTAAACCCATCAACCTTTATTCTTACCCAGTGTTTGGTAAAATTCGATTCCCTGGATGTTCCCCTCAATCTCCATCCGTCCTTCCCAGATTTCACTGATGACAAATCTGCTGCCTTTAATCGTTACATAAAAACGCCCCGTGTCAATCGTTACCGAAGAATCACTAATCAAAACAACTCTACGCACATTTTCCACTATGGCCGCAGTGGCTGACGCCGTAATTTTTGGACCTGTCACGTCAAAGTCCAAAGTGAATTCATTAATCATTTTCATGTATGTAGTATATGGCCGTAATCTGCCGGATATGACAACAGAAAGAGGTGGCTCTCCGGGTCACCTCTTCTTTTGTATCTGTATCATTTATTTCAGTTTATCAATCTCATTAAAAGCAGCCAGTACACGCTCCAATTCCTGCTCTCTCGGAATTCTGAACCGGACAGCGTTAGCGTCAATCCCGCGAAAAGATGCGCCGGAAATAACCTTAATCCTATATTCAGCAAAGACCTTTGCAAGATCTATATTCCTGTTTTTATGGCTAACCATCATAATCGGAACCACATCTGCGGTTTCCGCAAAGGAAAGATTCTTCCATTCTCTTCTTGTAAACTGTTGTTTTATTCTTATGGTAAACTGTCTTACACTGCGAATAAACTCACCGTCTTCAATTTCCTTCTCTGCCATAATCCGAGAAATAGAACTTACACTATAAGCATCGCACACCTGGGAAAGCGCCCCAATAAATCCACTGCCTGCAATCATGTATCCAATCCTTAGACCGCCCATGGCCATTCCCTTTGAAAACGTGCGCAGCACAATTACATTGTCATAGCTATCTGCCAGTGTCACCGCAGAATTTTCGTTTTCCATATAATCGCCATAGGCTTCATCAACGACAACACCGATTCCAAACTCTGCGGCTTTCTCAACAATACGTCGTATTTCTTCTATGGGAATAATCTGTCATGTAGGATTATTAGGATTATCGATATAAATCATCTTATATGTATCACTGATTTTTCCAATCATTTTGTCCGCATTGAACTTAAACCCATCTTCTTCCGGCAATAAAAGGCCATCATATTCTGTCCCCCATAATGAAATCTCGCTGGCGGCTGCATTAAAAGAAGGAATATTTCCCAGGACTTTATCTCCCTGCTCTAATATGGCCATACAGGCCAACCGGATTCCACCCATAGACCCTTCACTGATGAATACAGCTTCTTTGGGAAGATTCGTATATGCGCCCCAAAATCTGGCTATTGCAGTTTTCAAACCCGGCGTATGGGGATAATCGCGAATCATATCCGGATCGATATGCCGTATATCCTCAATTTTTTCCCCGGGGAGCTGCCATACGTTCACCCCTTCTCCGCAATCAATATCGAATGCGTCTCTCTGCAGTCCGTCTTCTGAGATGTAGACTTCAGTAATATGTTCTGCAATGCGCCGATTAATCTTCCACTCCATCGTTTGTCCTCCTGCCGTAAATCACATAGTAACGTAACTCTATCACCGGAATTCTATCGGTCATTATTTTGCCGAATTTTCCGAATTAACACTCTTTTCCTTTCCAGTATAGCGGAAAATCAGTGTTTTAGGACTTGAATTTGTTTGCATTCAAGTTTAGTCAAAATGAATGTATAGGCATCATGGTAGGGACAACAGCGGCAATGGTACAAAAACCGAAAAAACAACCCGGCAATTCTGCCGGGTTGTCCCGTTCTCATAAAGTCAATTATGCAAGAAATTCCATAACCACATCTTTTACCAAGCCTCCGTCAGCAAGTCCTTTGACTTTGCCCATTACAGGCCCCATGAGCTTACCCATGTTCTGCTTGCCTCCTTCTATACCCAGTGAAGCTGCAGTTTCCTTCACAATCTCCATGATCTTGTCTCTGGATAATTGTTCCGGTAAGTAACGATTGAGAATTTCAATTTCGGCGTTATATGCGTCGATTAGATCTGTTCTTCCAGCGGTTTCAAAATCAGCGAGGGCATCCTTACGCATTTTTACCTGCTTGGATAAAATAGCAATAATGCCTGCGTCGTCCAGTTCTTCTCTGTTATCCACCTCGTACTGCTTGATCGCTGCACGAGCCAGATTGATCGTATTCTTAGCTGTTTCATCATGAGCCTTCATTGCCTCTTTGAAATCAGCCATTAATTGTTCTTTTAAAGTCATTTAATCTCACCTCGATCCTAAATGACTAGTATTTCTTAGCCTTTTTTCTAGCGGCTTCAGACTTTTTCTTTCTCTTAACACTTGGTTTTTCGTAGTGTTCTCTCTTTCTGAGTTCGCTCATTACGCCGTCTCTTGCGCATGATCTCTTGAATCTCTTCAGAGCGCTTTCCAAACTTTCGTTTTCTCTAACGATTACTTGTGCCATATTCCAATTCACCTCCTGACTAGCTTGAATCTTTCGCTGTGAACAGTCCTTTACCTATAACGGCAATATTATACTACTTTTAATCCCAATAGGCAAGCCTAAATTGATATTTTTAAAGAAAAACTAAAACCCTACTACACGCGGCAGTAGGGTTTTACAGAAACCACAGAAATCGTTCAAGCCATAACAAATCATGCGTACTGCGACTTCTTATAACCTCAAATTAAGCTTTGACAGAAGCTAATATCGAGGAGACCGACATTTTTATGGAATTGTCACTTGCTTCTTGTGTGTAGTAGGCAATGTGCGGCGTAGCCACTACGTTGTCTAATTGTGCAAGTTTGTAATCTTTCTCTGACGGCGGTTCACTGTCATAGACATCGATTGCTGCTCCGCCCAGTTTGCCTGAAACAAGCGCATCATAAAGTGCATCTGTGTCTACAAGCTCTGCTCTGGCTACGTTGATGAACAGGGCGTCTTCTTTCATCAGAGATAAAAGCTGTTCGCCAATGCTCCGTTCATTTTCTTTGGTCACCTTCATGTGCAGCGTTAGGATATCTGCCTCTTTGAAAACCTCATCCATTTTCTTGTACGGTATACCGTACTTTTCTTTGAGATGCGGATTTTCAAATATATCACAGCCAATTACCTTTGCCCCTAACTGAACATATTTTTCTGCGACCATTGCACCAATGCTTCCGGTGCCGATTACGCCTACAGTAGAGCCCTTGATTTCCTTTCCTACAAGACCTTCTGTCGTCCAGCCGGTTCTTTTTACAATACCGTTTGCCATAGGAATTTTCTTTGCAAGGGTCATTCCCATAGCCACAGCAAATTCTGCCACTGCATTGCTGCCATACCCTTCGATGTTCAGCACTTCAATGCCTTTGCTTTTCGCATAATCCATGTCGACAAAATTGCTGACGCCTGTTCCGATGAACTGCAAAACCTTCAGTGCCGGCAGTCTATCCAGCATTTCGTTGGTGAACTGCATCAGACCGAATGCGATAATCTCCGCATCCCCTGCCCGCTGCACAACCTCATCGACCGACGCCGGTATGCCCTCGAAAACCTCAACCTGGCCGATTTCTTTCAGCGGTTCTAAAAGCTCCGGCTTATCGATAAAGACCGCTGCATCAATAAAACATGTTTTCATTTTCTACACCTCTAATGTTTCCGTCTTCTTATCTTTAAAAATCAGAGATCCCAAAATCAATACTGCGACGGAACTGAATAAGCCAAGGAATACAGGATCTCCAAGGAATACATCGTATCCTTTTGTCAGGAAGAGTACCGCCGGAACTACGGCGCCTACTACAATACTGCCAATTGCACCAGCTTTAGATGTTTTCTCTTTGAAATACAGTGCGGCAAACAAAACGGGAACGAGTGATGCCCCAACAATAGAAAACACCATAGACAGATAACCCAGCAGGCTCTGAATAAACAATGCAATAATCAACCCTAACAACCCAATGATTACCGTCAATATTGGCATTGCCTTGTTAATTTTGTTCTCATCTAAATCCGATTTGATTACCCTGCCGACGTCGTAAGTAATATGTGTCGTTGCAAGAATCAAGAAAGAGGAGAAAGAGGACATGACTGCCGCGATAATACCGGCAATCGCAATACCCTTTAATACCGGTGGATAATACTTTACAATAAACAACGGTAAAGCGGCATCAGCATTGTCAATACCCGGTATCAGCGTGATAATTGAACTTCCCATGAACAAAATGGAAAGGGTAAACAAAACTGCACAGCATCCGGATATAATGAAAGAGAATTTGGCAGTGCCATCCGTTCTGGCGGATAAAACCCTCTGCGGCATAGTCGGGTCTCCCGGACAAGCCAGAAAATATGATAAGGAAAATCCTAACATTGCAGGAGTCATACCGTTTGCCAGAGGATTTGTCATAGACAATCCCTGTTCTGCAACACCAGCTGAGACATTTTCTAAGCCGCCAGCTGAAACAATACCGATAATCGGTCCCAGAACAAATAAACCAATAACCATGATAACCAGCTGTGCTGTATCTGTCCATACAACGGCAAACATTCCGCCTATAGCAGTGAACGTAATACATACTAACGTGGCAATTGTTGTTGCAACCGGAATCGATAAGGTAAAGCTATCACCAAAACCATAAATGATAATTGTTCTGAATCCGGCAATATTAATTGCCACCAGGGAAACCGCATAAACAATTACTACGATGGCGCTGGTAAGTCTTGCATGCTTGCCAAAAGATTTGTTTACCACTTCGGCCAAACTTCTGGCTCCCGTTGCTCTGATTCGCTTACTCATAAAGCCTAATACAATCAAGCCCACTGCGAAACCGGCATAAATCCAAACCATAGATCCCGCAATACCACTGGTATATACACTGCCGACTGCTCCCATAGTCATACCGGAGCCCATCATTGTTGCCAAAATTGTTCCGGTCAGCGCAAATTTATTGAATCGTTTGCCGCCCAGAATAAAGTCATCCATATCTTTGATATGGCCTTTGGCTACAAATCCAATCACCAGCATTGATACCAGAAACAGTACAATCACTATATAATCTATTGTTCCCATGTCATTCCTCCATATTCTCTCTTATAACAGGGTACCTACTATTTAAAAATATCCATCTTTTCCATTCTGTCAAAAGCCTCTTTCAGGATATCGATGCCTACTGTTGCGGCAATTCGGATAAACCCTTCTCCCGCCTGACCGAATCCACTTCCCGGCAGAACCAGTACGTGGGCCTCATCCAGGATGGCTTCCCAAATCTCATCGGAAGT
This sequence comes from Emergencia sp., assembly GCA_036305845.1. Taxonomy (GTDB): domain Bacteria; phylum Bacillota; class Clostridia; order Peptostreptococcales; family Anaerovoracaceae; genus Senimuribacter. The sequence continues at coordinate 12,961 of JAXKAR010000038.1, read as the reverse complement.
CATTCCCGTATCCTTGATGTTGACAAAGACATAGAACGTGCCTTCAGGCTTATTGCAGCTCATGTTTTTTATGGATGACGCCCGTTCATATATGTACTGGCCGCGATCGTAATATTCTTTATACAGGCCTGCCTGTATCTCCTTTCTATGCTCGATTGCATAGATTCCGCTTCGCTGCACCATAGCATTTACCGTGAATGCTACCGCCTCATTTACTCTCCGCATCGCTGCGATGATTTCTTTATCTGCGATAATATGACCCAGTCTCAAGCCCGTCATGGAGTAATCCTTGGAATAACTGTATATGGTAATCACTCGCTTTGGACTTTCCTCATATGAACAGATTGCTTTTTTGTTATCCGTGAAGTTCAGCGCTCCGTAAATATCATCTGCGATAACCAGGAAATCATACTTTTCTGCAAGCTCCATAATGCCTTTGATATTTTCCTGACTATACACCTTTCCACTTGGATTACATGGTGAATTTACAATGATTGCTTTCGTTCTGCTGGTAATATGTTTCTCCAGCTCTGCAAGGTCAATATCGAAATTTTCCTCGCTCTTTGTGTTGTAAACCACCAGCTTGCCCTTTGGCAGTTCGATCTGCGGCTGATAATAGATGTAATATGGCGCGATTGCGATAACCTCATCACCCTCATCTAATATGGCCTCCATGGTCAGGTACATGCTATGAGTTCCGCCTGCAGTGATGATAATCTCATCTTCTTCAAAGGAAAATCCGTAATCTTCCTTGTACTGCTTCATTGTGGCTCTTCGCAGATCTTCGTCACCAAGAAATTCGGTATATCTGGTATGCCCTTCAAGACCTGCCTGATACATTGCCTCTATGATGCCTCTGTCTGCCGGATAATCCGGATCGCCTATACTCAGGTCGATGACATCATCATACCGCTTTACCATCTCGTTGGTTTTGCTCAGTGACGCTTCTTCATACTCCCAATGCCTCTTTGCGATATATGGATTCTTCATTTCTCTTTCTCCTCTCTTTCTAAAATTCTAATCAGCGTTATCCGCCTAATATTTAGTGGAAAATATACCGCATTTGTTATAGTGGATTATACTCCGTGGATTGTATATTGTCAATATTTTCTGTTAATTGTCCCGAAACTTTTTGACTTTTGGCATTTTCTGGTGTAAAATTCCAGTAAATGTGCTATACTATTTATCAGTTAATAGAGTAATTGGAGGGATTTTGTGAAACGTTATAAGACACTAAAAGACCATGTATATGACTACATTGCAGAACAGATTTTGGAAGGAACACTCCTTCCTTCAGAGAGAATAAATGAAACAGCTATTTCCCAGGAACTTTCAGTCAGCCGTACACCTGTGAGAGAGGCGCTGATTCAGTTGTCCTGCGAAGGAATTCTGGACAATGTTCCGCGCAAAGGCTTCGTTCTTTCTGAAGTTACAGAAAAAGAAGCCTCACAGCTTTACGCCGTTATCGGTACGTTAGACGGCATGGCGGCCAAATCCTCCTGCAACGCCTTAACAGAAAAGGATTTGCAGCAGATGGACTTTTATATCCAGAGCATGGAACTGGCTATTAAGACATCCAATTACGAGCTATACCTTGAACATCAAGATGCTTTTCATCAGGTTTATATGGATAAATGCGATAATGATGTCCTCACAGATACGATTACCCGGTTGAAAAGCAAATTCTTTACCAGAGGCTATTCCAAAAATAACCCGAACCAGGATGAGGATCTGCTTTATTCCATCAACGAGGAGCATCGGCACATTTTGGAGCTGTTTAGAGGAAAGGACGGAGATGCGCTGTCCGACTATCTGAGCAAAACCCACTGGGCGCCAACCCATGCGCATAATGAACTGATTTCTCGAAAAAAGTAAGCTGATTAACAGTTCATAAAAAAACCCATGCGACTTGCCTTCCGTCATCCGCATGGGTTTTCTATTATCTTTACGGCTCATTCGGAAAGCCGAGGTGCCGTCTGTTTGAACACAAAAAATAAAGTACCGGCTACCGTATTACAGAAATCATTCTCCCTACTAAAGTTTCCCTCTTAGCTTCGCTCTGTTCTTGCTCCCATCTCTGGCTGCAACTACAGTTTTCTAAGTTTCCACTTTATCAAATGCTCTGTTTACGATAACCGGTACTTCTTCTGTACCTCATTAAACACTTCTGGTGGTCTCACCTCTTTCTTACCGGAACTACTTCCTCCGTTTATTGTGTCTCTAAAAAGCTTGATTACTTTTTATGATTAAAGTATAACACAAGTTTTTCAAAAAGCAAGACCCTTTTTCAGAAAATTTAAGAAAGACCGAATATTTCTTTTTTTCAATTATCTTTCTCCATAATTTTCTTCAGCACTGCCTGGATTTAAGGATACGCCAGCCTGTACATCAGCCCGGCGGCCAGGTCATTTTTCTCTTTCCAAGAATGTGGAAATGCAGGTGCTTCACTGTCTGGAATGCGTCCTCACCATTATTGCTGACTACCCTGTAACCGTTTTCCAATCCCAGGTCCGCTGCAATTTCGTGGATTTTAAACATGATATAACCCATTAGCGCCTGATCCTCTTCCTTCACATCGTCCAAAGAGGCGATATGTTTTTTGGGAATAACCAGAACGTGAACGGGAGCCTGCGGTTCCAAATCGTGGAATGCAATCAACTTGTCATCTTCGTAAGCCACCGTTGACGGAATGTCATGATTTGCAATCATGCAGAAAATACAATCAGCCATTTACAATCTCTCCTTTCATGCCATCTTTATATTCTTCTAAAAGTTTTACCATGTAAAACTGATTTAGCTGTCGGGCTGTCCCCTCGGCGTAAACTTTGATATAGTTGTCCGTATAACCGGTAACGGTTCCCCCATCAGACGCCTCTTCAAAGAGAACTCTGCGAACTGCTCCCTTGCATCGATGATAGAACCTTTTCGCATCTTCCTCCGCTTTTTCTATCAGCGCCTGACTTCTGGCGTTCTTTACTGCGCCGGGCAGCTGCTTCATTTCTGCAGCCTTTGTTCCCTTTCTCGGAGAATACTTGAATGCGTGTACCTTGCAGAATCCCACCTGGTCGATGATGCGCAGGCTGTCAGCAAAATCTTCTTCGGTTTCTTCCGGAAACCCTGCGATAATGTCTGTCGTAATTCCGTACAGAGGATCAAAATCCTTAAGCACTTTGACGATGTCCAAATACGCCTCTCTATCATAATGTCGATTCATCAAACCAAGCACATGATCTGCGCCGCTTTGGATGGATAAATGCAAATGAGGACAAAGTTTCTCATATTGGAGCAGTCTTTGCACATACTCTGCATTAATTACTGTCGGTTCAAGAGAGCTGAGTCGGATACGAAAATCTCCGGGAATTGCGTTCAGCTTCTTAATCAGCGGCTCAATTCCGTCATCGCCTAGATCCTGACCATAAAGCGCTGTATTGATTCCGGTCAGAATCAGCTCTTTAAACCCCTGCGCAATAAGTCCTGATGCTTCCTCCAGAATTTCTTCCAAAGACCGGCTTCTCACCTTCCCACGGGCAAAGGGAATAATGCAGTAAGAACAAAACCGGTTGCATCCCTCCTGAATCTTAATGTATGCTCTGGTTCTCGACTCCATAGAGGTGATAATTCCTGAAGAAATATAGGTGTCCAGTTGTTCATAATCTCTGATATGACACTGCACCTGGTCTTCTTCCGGATGAAAGCTCTCCAGGTATGCCAAAAGATTTTGTTTTTCATTGGTTCCCGCAACAATATCTACCCCTTCGATATCCTTTACCTCATCGGGGCTGACTTGGGCATAACACCCTGTCACCGCAATCAACGCTTTGGGGTTAACCCGTTTCATCTTACGGATATATTGTCTGGACTTCCGATCGGCCAGATTGGTTACCGTACATGTATTGATTACATAAGCATCAGCAAAGTCATCCTCCTCTACGATATCATGGCCGGCAGCCGTAAACTGCTCCTTCATGGCTTCTGTTTCGTACTGATTAACCTTGCAGCCTAATGTATGAAATGCGATCTTCATATATTTCCTTTCTATGTTGTTATTTATCTTCAATAGTACAACCTTTTTCCCTTTTCTTCAAGAATAATCTTAAACCTACGCCGATATATTGTCTTGAAAGGGTCGGTATTATGTTAAAGAAATTTTTGTCTCTGTTTCTCATCTGTATCCTGGTTTTGGTTACCATCTGCGAAAAATCACCCGGATCAGTTCCTGTTAGTAAAAAATCCGGTGATACAGAAGAATCACCGATAAAGTGGGTGGATTTCAATGTCTCCTACGAGGCGCTTTCTGACGCCATGGAGTTGGATATCGAAACCTATGAACAGGATCTTCACATAGACTGGGTATCCACACTGGCTTATCTTGCCACACGATACGGCGGCGGTTTCTCTGCTTATCAAAAACAAGATCTTACAGATCTGCAGGATAAACTAAATCAGGGGGAATCTATGGAAGCTTTGACCCGGAATATGAAATACTACGATTATTACTATAAAGCCTACGATGCAGTCATCGGTGACGTTCTCGGCTTGGACAAAAACGGCGTCTATGGACTTGCAGCCTATTCTCCCATAGCGAAGGGATACTGGTACACCGATAGCGATGACTTCGGCAATGGCCGCAGCTACGGCTTTGCGCGAAAACATCTGGGGCATGATCTGTTTTCTTCTGTCGGTACCCCGGTAGTCTCTGTAGAAGACGGAACAGTGGAAGCCCTCGGTTGGAATCAGTATGGTGGCTGGCGTATCGGCATTCGCAGCAATGACGGCCAGCGTTACTATTATTATGCACATCTGCGCAAAGACGCCCCTTATACGAAAGGGCTCAAAATCGGCAGCAAAGTCAGTGCCGGACAGATTATCGGTTTTTCCGGCCAGACCGGGTACAGTATAAAAGAAAATGTAAACAATATCAACGTCCCCCATCTCCACTTTGGTATGCAGTTGATTTTTGATGAATCTCAAAAAGAATGTAACTCAGAAATCTGGATTGACACCTATCCCCTCATCCGCCTTTTATCGAAGCACCGAGCCAGCCCCAAAAGCAAGCCGGAAAAAAACGATACTGTACCGGCTGCAGCTGCTTTATCCGAAAAAGATACGGCACAGGTTCCCATTCTCATGTATCATGGGCTGACAAAAGATCCAGCCAGGGTCAATGATTATTTTCTGCCGGCGGAAACTTTTGAAGAAGACATCAAATACCTGTCCGCACAAGGCTACACTGCCGTAACCATGGAGGAACTCATTGATTTTGTTTATGATAAAACCGGCCGGATAAAGCTTCCAAAAAATCCGGTGGTAATTTCTTTCGATGACGGTTTCTATAATAACTGGCAATACGCCTCGCCGGTTCTGAAGCGCTATGGAATGAAAGCGGTCATCTCTGTCATCGGTCAGCCTGCGGCAGAAGCCTCAGAAACGCCTTACAAAAATCCTTCTTCCTGCAGCGTAACCTGGGAGCAGATGCGGCAAATGAAAGACAGCGGTCTTTGGGAAATCCAAAATCACACCTACAATCTCCACAGTCTGAACAATGGCCGTAAAGGCGCTGCCAAGAAAACAGAAGAAAGTCAGCAAGCATATGAAACCATGCTGAAAAAAGATCTTACTGCTCTGCAGAATACCCTAAAAAAAGAACTCGGCGCGCCACCTCAGGTTTTTACCTGGCCGTTTGGCGCTTATAACAGCGACGCCGAAGTTATGCTGAAATCTATGGGATTTAAGGCTACGCTGGGCTGCCGCAGCGGTATAAATACGATAAAAAAAGGAGACACGGAATGTCTCTACATGCTCAAACGCAATCTGAGAAGTCCCGGCGTCTCCTTAGAATCCTGCCTTACAGAATAAATGTTATTGAAGGTTCTCTAATCTCTTGCGTATGATAACTATAGCTCCAGTTCGTACATAATCATCGCAAGCGCAGCCATACCGGCTGTTTCTGTACGAAGAATGGTTTTTCCCAAAGTGACTTTAGCAGCGCCGATTTCATCCATAGCCTCAGCCTCTCTATCAGAAAATCCACCCTCCGGACCAATAATTACGGCAACCCGTTTTGGTTTTTGGGAGAGGCCTCGGAGACAGTCCTTGATGGTATACACATCCTCATTCTCATAAGGAAACAAGACCAGGTCATAATCCCCAAGCATACCTGCCAAATCCGCAGTCCTGACCTGGTCGCAAATCTGCGGAATGACACCACGCTTGCACTGTTTTACAGCCTCGTCGCTGATTTTCTGCCAGCGTTCCAATTTCTTGGAAAAATTCCCCTTTTCCACCACCACAGTCCGATCCATGAATACGGGAACAATATCGTGCACACCGAGTTCTACGCACTTTTGAATAATGGTCTCCATCTTTCCTGCCTTAGGAATGCCCTGAAACAAGGTAACTTCGGTCTTAGGCTCTCTGGCAAACTTCTGCTTGTCCAAGATGGACAAAAGCACCAGATCCTCATCTGCGCTTAAAATCTCCGCTCGATATTCCCACTGCACCGAATCAGAAACATCAATCTGATCTCCCTCTTTCATCCGCATCACCTTCAACATATGGCGAATATCACCCTTATCGGTGATTCTGATAAATTTTTCTTCTATATTCTTCTGTTCTGTAAAAATCTTCATGTCCAACCTCCGGCGATCATGTCGTTAACCAATAGTTTACCATATCTTTGCAAAAGTGCAAATACAGCCTTTTAGATTTTCTAATAAAGCACAGTCGGGAGGTAGAGAATATGTCCGAATTCTGGAAATAGCAGCAAATGCTGCTGTTTTTTATACGCAAAAGGGCTACTGCCCTTGAGACAATAGCCCTAATATATATCGCTATTTCTTTGCCACGATGCAGCACCAGCCGCCGTCCTCTTTGATTTCTACGATCTGATAACCCCGGTTTTCCAAATGCTCCGCCACCAGAGCCTCTTTCTCCACCAGAATACCGGAAGAAATAAAGAATCCATCATCGGTCATATGCTTTGCCGCATCTTCTGCCAGCATCATAACCAGGTCGGCCATCAGATTGGCAACGACGATGTCCGCTTTGTAATCTACACCTTTGGTCAAATCACCATACTGGGCTCTCGCCGTCTTTTCTACATGGTTCAGCCCAATATTTTCTTCTGCCACTTCTACAGCTACCGGATCAATATCTACGCCGAGAACATCCTCTGCCCCCAACATGGCCGCCGCAATGGAAAGAATCCCGCTTCCGCAGCCCACATCCAAAACCTTATGGCCTTCTTCTTGATATTTTTCCAGCATCTTGACACAAAGAGAAGTCGTCTCATGGGTACCCGTGCCGAAAGCCATTCCCGGGTCTATTTCTATAACCCGTTTGCCGTCTCTATTCTCATAGCTCTCCCAAGTCGGCTTGACAACGATACTGTCAGAAATCAGCGCCGGTTTAAAGTATTCCTTCCACTTATCTTTCCACTGAGTATCGTCTTCATCTTTGCCGGTTACAGCAAGACTGCCAAAATCTGCCTCTTCGCCAAATTCTCCGGCGGCCGCCTTAGCCTTTAGCCCGTCCATAGCCGGCTTAATCCGCGCCGCAAGGGTTCTGTTTTCCTCCGTGTCTTCCAGATATACCGTTACCTTTGGACAGTCCTCCATCTTTTTGATAATCTCGTCATCCAGATAATCCCAGTCGTAAGTCTGTTTCTTGTCCATCAGATCCTCGATATCCCGTGGATCCTCCACAACGGTATCGGTAATTCCCAGATTCATCAGCTCACCAACGACAGCCTCTATTCCCTCAGAGGAGGTTTCTATTACAATTTCTAAATATTTCATCTGCTATTTCTGCCCCTCTATTTAAACAGCTCTTTCATCTTGTCAGAAAAACTGCTCTTCTTGTGGTAGCACTTGGTGTCAACTGCCTTGCCCATTTCTTCAATGGCTTTTTTCTGCTTGCTGCTAAGCTTAGTCGGTACTTCCAGGATAACCTTGACATAGAGATCTCCCTTTCGTCCGTTTCTCACATTCGGCATCCCTTTGCCTTTTAGCCTGAATACGGTATTAGGCTGAGTTCCCGCAGGAATCTTGTAGGAAACCTTCCCATCAAGACACGGAACGATAATCTCATCTCCCAGCGCAGCCTGGTTGAAGGTAATCGGAATTTCCAGATGTAAATTGTCTCTGTCCCGCTTGAACAGATGGTGCGGATTTACAGAAATCACAACATAAAGATCGCCGTTTGGTCCGCCGTTTTCTCCCGGCTCTCCCTGTCCTCTGATTGGGATAACACTGTCGTTATCCACACCAGCCGGAATATCTACATTGATCTTAATCGTCTTGCGAACTTTACCGCTGCCGCCACAGTCCGGACATGGGGTTTCTATGATCTTTCCCTTGCCCCCACACTCAGGACATGGTCCCGTACTCTGGAACTGACCAAACGGAGTTCTCTGTACAGTATGCACCTGACCCGTTCCACCGCAGTTGCTGCAGGTCTTCTTCTCTGTTCCCGGTGCGTTTCCTTCTCCATTACAGGTGCTGCATTTTACATATTTAGTAATGCTGATTTCTTTCTTTGTTCCGAAAGCTGCCTCTTCAAAATCAATCGTGATTGCCTTCTGCAGGTCTCTTCCCTTCATCGGGCCGTTTCTTCGGCTGCTGCCGCCGCCAAAGCCGCCGCCACCGCTGAACATATTGCCAAAGATATCAAAGATATCGTCAAATCCGCCGAAGCCGCCGCCACCTGCTCCGCCAAAGCCTGCATTAGGATCTACGCCGGCATGGCCGAAACGATCGTACTTGCTCTTCTTTTCCGGATCGGACAAAATACTATAAGCCTCATTGACTTCTTTGAAGTTCTCTTCGGCTTTCTTATCCCCCGGGTTCTTATCGGGGTGATATTTCATAGCCATCTTTCGGAAGGCTTTTTTTATTTCATCGTCGCTGGCGCCTTTTTTCAGGCCAAGGACTTCATAATAATCTCTTTTTTCTGCCATATCTCTCACCTTCCACTAAAGTTACACGTTAAAATTTGCTCGTGGCGAGTCACACCCGCCGTGAGCAAATTGTCTTTGACCTTATCATTATTTATCGTCGTCAACCACTTCGTAGTCAGCATCCACAACATTGTCACCGCCAGGAGCTGCGCCTGTGCCTGCACCGGTACCCATATCAGGATTGAATCCTGCGCCCTGTGCCCCGGCAGCCTGCTGAGCTGCCTGTGCCTGCTCATAGAGCTTAGCGGAAACCGCATGGAACTTCTCAGTCAGAGCATCGGTCTTTGCCTTGATGTCATCCGGATTATTTGCTTCCAGCGCCTTCTTCAGGTCTTCCTTTGCCTCTTCTACAGACTTCTTTTCTTCTTCGGAAATCTTACCTTCTAACTCGCCCAGCGCCTTTTCTGTCTCATAAACCAGGTTTTCTGCCTTGTTTCTGTTTTCGATTTCTTCTTTTCTCTTCTTATCTTCTTCTGCGTACTGCTCTGCTTCCTTCACCTTCTGGTTGATTTCTTCCTCGGACAAGTTTGTGGAAGAAGTAATGGTGATATTCTGTACCTTACCGGTACCCATATCCTTTGCGCTTACGTTTACAATGCCGTTAGCGTCGATGTCGAAGGTAACTTCGATCTGTGGAATTCCGCGCGGAGCCGGTGCAATACCGGTCAGCTGGAAACGACCCAGTGTGATGTTGCCTGCTGCCATTTCTCTTTCACCCTGCATAACGTGGATGTCTACGGCTGTCTGATTGTCAGCTGCAGTGGAAAAAATCTGGCTCTTCTTTGTTGGGATTGTTGTATTTCTTTCGATCAGCTTAGTTGCCACGCCGCCCAGGGTCTCAATGGACAGAGACAGTGGTGTAACGTCCAGCAGAAGTACATCGTGAACTTCACCGGTTAATACGCCTGCCTGAATGGCTGCGCCTACGGATACACATTCGTCCGGGTTGATACCCTTGAACGGTTCTTTGCCGGTAACGTTCTTAACTGCTTCCTGTACTGCCGGAATTCTTGTGGAACCGCCAACCAGAATAACCTTTTCCAGATCGCTGTTGCTTACGCCTGCATCTGCCATGGCCTTCTTCATTGGTTCGATGGATTTCTTTACCAGGTCTGCAGTGAGCTGATCAAACTTAGCGCGAGTCAAATCCATGTTCAGATGGAGCGGACCGTCTGCAGTTACAGTGATGAACGGCAGATTGATATTGGTTGTCTGTGCGCTGGATAATTCTTTCTTTGCTTTTTCTGCGGCCTCTTTCAGTCTCTGGAGCGCCATCTTGTCTGCTCTCAGATCTACGCCGTTTTCTTTAGCAAAGCTGTCAGCAAGGAAGTTCATTACTGCATTATCAAAATCGTCTCCGCCCAGATGGGTATCGCCGTTGGTTGCCAGTACTTCGAAAACGCCATCGCCCAGTTCCAGGATGGATACGTCGAAAGTACCGCCGCCCAGGTCATATACTAAAATCTTGTGAGAACCTTCTTCTTTGTCCAGACCGTATGCCAGAGAAGCTGCGGTAGGCTCGTTGATGATTCTCTTTACTTCAAGACCTGCGATTTTACCTGCGTCCTTAGTTGCCTGTTTCTGTGCATCGGAGAAGTATGCCGGTACGGTGATTACCGCTTCGTTTACTTTTTCTCCCAGATAGCTTTCTGCATCAGCCTTCAATTTAGCTAAAATCATAGCGGAAATATCCTGAGGTGTATATTTCTTGCCGTCGATTTCTACAGTGTAATCTTCACCCATATGTCTCTTTACAGAAGCAATGGTTCTGTCCGGATTGGTTACTGCCTGTCTCTTTGCAGTCTCACCGACTAATCTTTCTCCGTTCTTTGCAAAACCTACTACGGATGGAGTAGTTCTGTTACCCTCTGCATTTGCGATAACGACCGGATCGCCGCCCTCTAATACAGATACACAGCTGTTTGTTGTTCCTAAATCTATTCCGATTACTTTTGCCATTTTATTTTCCTCCTTTGAAACGCTTAATTATTTACTTTTACCATGCTCGGTCTAATGACCTTTTTATTCAGCATATACCCCTTCTGCATGACTTCTGTAACCTTGCCGCTGTCATAGTCGGCATTGTCTTCTGTCATGACCGCATTGTGGAAGTTGGGATCAAAATCCTCCCCAAGCGCATTTATCTCTTCCAGCCCTGCTTTTTCAAGCACCCCAGTAAGCTGTTTGAAGATCATTTTCATTCCTTCGGCAAAGCTCTCATCTGCTGCTTCGTGAAGCAGCGCTCGCTCGAAGTTATCTATAACATCGAGAAGTTCCGAAACGATTTTCTCGTTGGCGTAAGCGTAAATATCGCTCTTCTCTTTTTCTACTCTTCTCTTGTAGTTCTGAAAGTCTGCCATCAGTCTCAGATACTTAGTATTCAGACCTTCCTCTTCTTCACCGGTCTCCTCCTTTGGCGCCTGTGAAGCTTCCTGTTCCCCCGTCTCGCAGTTTTCTTCCGCAGGTTCTTCTGCTTCGGTTTTCGGTTCTTCTGCGTCTGCGGTCTGTTCCGTTTTCTGTTCTTCTTTCAATTCCTCGTTGTTCACCTTTTTCCCTACCTTCCTCATTCTTTATTCTCTTCATCACCGTCTGTCAATCTAAATGTTCTGTTCAGATTATCTGTAAGATATTCGACAATAGAGGTGATTTCGCCATAACGCATACGCGTCGGTCCGATTACGCCAATCTTTCCCACCATCTTGCCATCAACATGATAGGTCGCCGTAATCATAGAACAGTCGTTCATCAGCGCATCGGCATTCTCGTCTCCAATGGTAACAATGATACCATCGTCCCGTTCAATGAGCTTCCGTGTAAAGTCCTCCTTCTTATCGAGGAGAGAAAGGAAACTCCTGGCCTTCTCCAAATCGTTATATTCCGGAATATCGAAGATGTTGGTAAGACCATCCATGTACAGGTTCACATTGAGCATATCTTCCAAGGTCTTCAAGAAGTTTGGCATGATATTCTCTGCAAGCCTGCTCATCGCCTCGATATCCGATTCGAAACTGGCAATAATCCGACTGGTCAATACGTCGCTCAGCTTTTTGCCATTGTAGGTATATGTCATATTCTTTGCTAAAATCTGCAGCCCTTCCTCTGTATAGGGTACCCGCAGTTTCAGCGCAGTATTAGAAATTTTTCCACTTTCTGATACAATCATCAGCACCACCGTATGCTCATCCACCGGAAGCAGATTGATGAAACGCAGTGTATCCTCATTCTGAGACGGTGTCATAGCAAAGGAGGTCAAACTGGTAATCTCTGAAAGGAGCCTTGCCGCATGTTTAATCGTCTCGTCAAACTCGTTGACATTGGCCTTGAGTCTCTCCGCAATGAAGTTCTTCTCCACCTGCGTAAGCTCTCGTTTCTCCATCAGATTATTTACGTAAAGTCTGTAAGCCTTGTCTGAAGGAACTCTGCCCGCCGAAGTATGAGGATGGGTCAAAAACCCCATCTCCTCCAGATCACTCATCTCGTTTCTGATCGTCGCGGGGCTGATCCCAAGATCAAACCGTTTGGAAAGAGTTCTTGAACCAACAGGCTCTGCAGAGCTAACATAGTCACTGATGATTGCCTGCAAAATCTTTAACTTTCTTTCTGTTAATTCCATGTTTCTCTCCTTATTAGCACTCATTCTCCTCGAGTGCTAATCACTATATATAAGATACTACTTGCGCTGTGCAATGTCAACAGTATTTCAAAATATTTTCGTGTATTTTTTGTGAACGGAATTGCAGAAATCCTTTCACGACCGTTCCGGTTGTACGATCGTCTCTCGTCAATGCGATATCCGTAAAAAGCGCAAAATAAGAACATAAAAAAATTGACGAAATTGGGTTGTATAATTTCTGTGGGGGTAGATAGAAAATAATAGACATAATTCTAATTCCATTTTATCATTTAACTGCAAACCAAAACAACAAAAGGAATTATGAATTATGTCTAACCTTAATACTATCAGTTTTCTCCTCGGATTTAAAGATAAAAATATCATTCCTGATG
>JAXKAR010000037.1:0-8064 GCA_036305845.1 Emergencia sp. | reverse complement strand
ATTCTATCATTTAATGCAATCTGCCTATAAAATTTTATCATATTGCATTTATAAATGCAACTTGCACCCGATGTTGGTTGTTGAGATTTTTGGTACATTTTATAATGTATAGCAGAATCATACACAGCATGGAGGTGATTGAAACGCAACCGGAAATTGATTACGTTAAGATTGGTCAGCGCATTAGAGCTGCCCGACTGGAAAAGGGTTATAGTCAGGCTGATTTGGGTGCGTTGGTTGGTTGCTCGAACAATCATATGAGCCATGTTGAAGTTGGACAGACGAAAGTTTCTTTGGCAATGCTTCTAAAACTGGCATTCGTCTTGGAAAAGAACTTTGACTATTTTTTACTGGATACCCCATATGCAAAATGCGACAGCATCATTGATAATGAGATTGCTGCAAAACTGAAAAAGTGTAATGTAACAACATTGATAACCGTAGGAAAGTTGATTGATGTCTTGATTGACCAGCAAGAGATGATAAAAAAAGCGGAGCTTGATTGATATAATGAAAAAGAAGCCCATTGACGGTACAGTGAACCGAACCAGTAAAAACGGACAATAGACAAAACACCCCCTGATGTAGGAAAATGTAAGTACTACGTCAGGGGGTATTGTCATGGAAAAACGAAATTACACACACGTTCAAGAGTGGTTGCCAGAGATCAAGGTTATGCTGGCAGAAGGGAAAACCCAACGGGAAGTTGCAGAATACTACGGCTTTCGGGATAAGCAGGTAGTGAAAGAGTTGCTCAAGCGTGAGAGGCGAAAGGAACGCAAGCTGGAAGCGGGGATTATTCCGCGGCCGAAAGGACGGCCAAGGAAGAATGCAGCACCAAGAGATATCATAGCGGAGCAGGCATACGAGATCAAGCGTTTGAGAATGGAGAATGAGTTGCTGCGGGATTTTCTGCAATCCACAGAAAGGAAGTGAGAGCAAAGGCGAAGTATGCAGTAATCTACCGTCACCGGAAACAGTATCCTGTACTTGTCATGTGCAAATTCTTTGCGGTATCCAGAAGCGGCTATTACAGCTTTGTAAAGCGGATGAATCGTCCGGAAAAGGATGCAGCCCTTGCCGAGACAATTCGACAGCAGCAGGCAAAATGCTTTCATACCTACGGATACCGACGGATGTGGCAGTGGCTGAAAGGCAGCAAAGGAATTTACCACAACCCCAAGACCATTTTGCGTGTTATGAAGAAATATGGCCTGTTGGCAGAGATTCGTCGCCGCAGAAAGTGGCGGCAGATGGGCCAGCAGGTACACAAATACCAAAATCTGCTCAACCGAAATTTCCAAGCCGCGGCTCCCAACTGCAAATGGGTAACCGACATTTCTTATATTCAGACGAAGCAGGGGGTATTGTACCTGTCTATGATCCGGGATCTGTATGACAACAGCATTGTGGCCTACAAGACTGCGATACAGCAAACGGTGAACCTGGTGCTGGACACCATCCGCCAGGCAGTACGCAACGAAAAGAAGAAGGTCGCCGCAGAGTTGCAGCTCCACAGCGACCAAGGCTTTCAATACACCTCTCAAGCATATTTCAAGCTGACTCAACAATACGGCATTACGCCTTCAATGTCAAGACGTGGAAACCCGTATGACAATGCAATGGCAGAAAATTTCTTCTCCATTCTCAAAACCGAGTGCATCTACCGACGCAAACCGGCTACCATCTTGGAAGCTAACGAGATGATTGATCGCTATATTCATTTTTACAATTTCGAGCGCATCCAAAGCAAAACAGGAGTGGCGCCGCTGACGCTGCGCCACTCCTGCTAAAACTGAATATTCCTGCACCCGGGGTTTTTTTGTGATGTCTGCACAATCTGGGGCGGTTCACAGAGTGAACTGCTATGGGGTTCTTTTTTGCAGCACAATATACTGATTCTTTAAGAAGCAAAAAGTCCACCAGTCATGATGCACTACGCATCGTACTGGTGGACTTTTTCTGTAAAGATATAAAAATAGATATTCATATATCGCCATAACCAATGTCGTTATCGTAGGCATGAAGATCTTCTTTCAGGAAATCTGCTTTACGAATATACATCGAATTTACCAGCTCTCCTTTTTCGTGGAGCAGGCTGAATTTGTAGTCTAATAATGCTGCCGGTACATAGAGCATTTTAGCCGTTTCAAAAAATGTGTGTTCCGAAAGGCATTCCAGGACTTTCCCATCTTCTAACAGAAGCTCCGCCGCAAAGAAGTTTGCTTCATTTTCTTCGATTGATCTATCATCAAAAACTTCCATTTCTTGAAAGCCGTGCATCATAGCGATTTTTGTATGCAGGACAGCGTGTCCTAATTCATGTGCGACTAATATACGCTCCAGGATACCGTTCACATTGTGATCTATCACGATATTCTTTTGTCTGGACTGGTAATAGAAGAAGCCCTTCAATTTCTTCTGTAAATCGTAATAGTGGATTTTGATACCTAACAGCTGACATAGCTCGTAAGGGTCTCTGGTGTGATATTTTCGCACAAGCTTATCGACAGTTTCAATGATATGCTCTGCCGTTTTCATTTGCTTCACCTCCGAATCGCACACAGAAAACATATTCTGTGCTTGAGGATTTTACTCTTTATCTTTATGCTTTCTGTATTTCTTCGGAGTGTACTTTTCCCGTGCTGTTTTCTTAGAGTCCATATAAACTGACATAATCGCCTGGAAGAATACATCTTTTGCGTCCTCGTCCAATTCTCCACCGGCAAACAGAGAATTTACACGACCCAACACTTCCTGAGCTTCTTTTGCTCCTTTTGAACCGAAGTTTTCCTTTGCCTCTAAAATAAACATATCCTGATCTATATGGCTCTGGCTATCCGTTTCAGATTCGTCCAAAAGATAGGACACAGAGATATGCAGTGCTTCAGCAAGTTTTCTGATGTTGCTTTTTCTGGGGAGTGTTCCGAGCTGCTCATAGGTGTAAAGGGATCTTTCGGAAATGCCGGTCATCTGGGCAAGCTCCGTTTGAGATAGGTTCATAGCCAAACGAGCTTCTTTAATTTTTTCTCCAAATGTCATGGTAGTATCCTTCCTTTCAAAAAATATTTATTCGTAACTTCCGATTATTTGTTGACAAACTTCTGGAAAATGCTATAATAAGAATCATAACAGAAGTTTTAATTCCACTTAATTATATATCGGAACTTTTATAAAGTCAAGAACTTCCGATTTCACTTCTGTTATTTTAATCAAATATCGGAAGTTATAGTCATTCTTGTCCCATGGTATTTGTTTCCCTTTAGCCAAGTGACAGGAGTTAGAAAGGAATTCTTATTTTATGGATTAGGCTGAAAGGAGATTCTGAATGAGCAGATATAATACACAGGTATTAAGCAGTATTCGAATGCTTTGCCGGATGCAGAACATTGACGAGAAGGTTCTGTATGAAAGAGCAAAGCTGATTTTATCCATATATCGAGAGGTGTGCTGGTCTACCATTGATCGTGCGAATGATGTATGTGATACCCTTATTTGTACTTACGGTGACAGCTTAGATGGTGCATTGATTTATCTGGAGAACTTTGCTCCGGATGAAGCGAGAGAACGATTTGAAGAACGCATTCGCAGCTTATTTGAGACAAAGTGGATCATTGAACTGGTAGATATGGCTATGTTGAAAATCAGAGAATATCCAGATAAAGGCGCTCTGTACTGTGAGATTATCTCAAAGGCATATCTCAACCGCTTCAAGTACAGGGAATCAGAAATGCTGGAGGTTTTGAATATGGAACGCAGCACCTACTATGACCGAAAGAAAGAAGCGATACTGTTATTTGGTCTGTCACTTTGGGGAACAGCCATTCCTAAATTGAAAGATTTCCTGGAAAGTGCCAGGGAGGAAGAAGCCTTGTGTTATTGTGAGTGCTAAGACAGGATTTTAGTCCGACTAAAATCCGATGAAAATACGACGGTTTCCCTACTGAAAGTCCGACTTGTCCAGTGTTAAAATGGCTATGCTGGGAGATAACGGCATAAAATTGAATAGAGAGAGTTACGCCTCGTGCCTGTAATGGGTACGGGGCTTTTTTTATACCTGCCTATCTTCCTTCTTTTTAACACAAAGGCATGAACGAGAGCTTGGAGCAATTTACTCCGGCTCTTTTTTTATGCCTGCAAGGAGGACAGGCAGATGGCAAAGGGCATTGAGAATCGGGCACGATCTCCTCCCGCTGTTTTTGATTTTGCAACTTCACAAATTCAAAAACACGGAGGAACGAAAATGTATTACGACTTGATCGAAAGCGGAAAAAGAATTAAAGCTTTGAGAAAGGAACATGGGCTTACACAGGAACAGCTTGCGGAGCAGTTAGGTGTTGCTGCAAACACCATTGCACGAATTGAAACTGGAAACAGAGGTATCTCTATTGATTTGGCAATCGAACTGGTTGTGCGCTTTGAGACAACCCTTGATTACATATTTTTAGGTCGTGAATAACCTCAAAACTATACCTACGAGGCAATAAAAACTTGCATGAGGAACAGGTACAATTTAGATACAGCCAAAGAAAATCGGCTGCTTGATCCTTGAAAACTGAATACACAGTCATCGAATACGTTCCTGTTGCCGGTGCGAGAGCATCAGCCACATCAGCGGTACGCCGAGACGTATCGGACAGAGAAGCAGAACGACTTTCTTCTATAAATTAAGTGCTTGTCTCTCTCCCGATGCCAGCGATCAATACTGGCTTGTAAATATTGGGTTGCTCCCAATACGGCCATGAAAGCAACAGGATTAAAGATACTTCTCTACGGAGCTGGCGGAGAACCCGGCAGAGGTTAGATTCCTATGGAACTGATTCGCAATCAGTCGTTCGGTGATTCCCTGAGGGCGTAAGCCCTCTTTCCCAGGGGTGCGTGGCAAATATGGGACACATAGACTTTTGGACTGACTGCCTGATTCCTTTCGGGCAGTCAGTTATTACATACCCAACGAAAGGAGGTCATGGCACATGATGAAAGAAAATTGGGTATATTGCCGTGGTGATATTTATTGCGCCAATCTGGACCCGGTAGTTGGGTCGGAACAAGGCGGCATCCGTCCGGTTATCGTCATTCAGAACGATACCGGTAATAAACACGCTCCCACATTGATTGTGGCAACGGTCACCACCAGAATCCATAAGAAAGCGAATATGCCGACGCACTTTGTTATTTACGACAATCCTGCATTCAAAGAAGCGTCCGTTGTTCAGCTGGAACAGATTCGTACCATTGATAAAAGCAGGATTGATAATTACTTAGGTAAGGTAACGCCCCGTGAAATGGTAGCGATTGAGAAAGCCTTATCCGTCAGCCTGGCAATGGAACAGCTGAAAAAGCGTCCCACAAAACATAAAGCAAAGAGAACGAAGGAGTGAACATAAATGTTTGAAGAAAGAATCGCTGCCATGAATCAGCGCACCGAAGAAGCGATGGCTGCTAACGCAGTTCAGTTTGATAAGAGAACCTATACGGTTGATGAGATTCAGGATATTCTGGGCATCAGCAGAACCAGTGCATACAACCTTGTGAAAAAGAAAGTTTTTCACAGTGTCCGCATTGGCGGCAGCATCAGAATCTCCAAAAAGAGTTTTGATGAGTGGTTGGATCATCAAATGTAAGATTTGTCAAGGGTGTCGTACAACCCGGCGACAAACTTCAAAACATATTGAAAGTTCGATAAAATGTAGCCATGACAAGAAACACATGGCTACATTTTTTACATAGGAGGTTGTACGATGGCGGAAATGAGAAAACGCACGAGTATGTCTGTTCCGGAAATGGGCAGGATGCTCGGTCTTGGTAAAACGGAGTCATACTGGCTCATTAAGAAGAATTACTTCAAAACCATTCTTGTCGGCAACACCATGAGGGTGATGATCGACAGCTTTGAAGAATGGTATGCCAATCAGTTCAAATACCAGAAGGTCGATGGAACCCCTCCCGGCGAGGAATTGAAGAAAACTACATATTCAATGGAGGAGCTTGGACAGCGCCTTGGGCTGAAAGAAGCGACTGCTTACGAACTGGTTGCCAAAGGGCATTTTGATGTGGTCGATGTCCTGGGCAAGCGCAGAGTGACAAAGGAGAGCTTTGAAAGATGGTATGCTTCTCAAACCGATTACCGCACGGTAGAGGATCAGGAACTGGATGCAGATATTATGGCATCCACCTACGGTCTGCCGGAAATGGCAAGAATGCTTGGGGTACATCGTCAGACCATTTACTATATCGTTGCCAATGAAGATTTTGAGCTTATCAAGGTTGGCAGGTATAAGCGAGCTACCAAAGAGAGCTTTGAAAAATGGTATCAGAATCAGACCCGCTACCAGTTAGCGGAAGATAGACAGGAAAGGAGCTGATTACATGGCATCTATTGTTAAGAGAAAAAAGAAGTATTCTGTGGTTTATACATACACCGATGAGAACGGCAACAAGCGTCAGAAGTGGGAAACCTTTGAAACGAATTCCGAAGCAAAGAAAAGGAAGTTGCAGGTTGAATATGAGCAGGAGTCCGGAACCTTTATTCCCCCTTCTGCTAAAACCGTCAATGATCTTTTGGATGAGTATATGTCAATCTATGGTGTGAACACCTGGGCGATGTCTACCTATGAAAGCAGAAAGAGCCTGATTGCAAACTATATTCGTCCCCTCATCGGTGATATGAAGCTGGAGGATGTCACACCGAGAATCATGGACAAGTATTACCGAGATTTGCTTTCTGTCAAAGCGGTTTCTTCTAAGTATGTAAAAGCCCGTACAGAATATCTGACTCCGCATACTGTCCGAGAGGTTCACAAGACATTGCGAAATGCTTTCAATCAGGCGGTCAAGTGGGAATTGATGACCAGAAACCCTGTGGAGCACGCTACGCTGCCGAAAGAAGAACACAAGACCAGGGATATCTGGACAGCAGAAGTGCTCCAGAAGGCTCTGGAAGCCTGTGACGATGATATTCTTCGTCTGGCTATTAACCTTGCCTTCTCCTGTTCCCTGCGAATGGGCGAGCTTCTGGGGCTTACCTGGGACTGTATTGACATTTCCCCCACCAGTATTGAACTTGGTCAGGCAAGCATCTTCGTTGAAAAGGAGTTGCAGAGAGTAAATCGTGAAGCGATGGCAGATCTGGACGGTAAGGACATCATGTTCAAGTTCCCACCGACCTTCGCCAGTACGCATACCGCATTGGTTCTCAAAACTCCTAAGACCAAAACAAGTGTCCGCAAGGTGTTCTTACCGAAAACCGTAGCGGAAATGTTGGTACAGCGAAAGGCTGACATCGAAGAACTGAAAGACCTTTTCGGTGACGAGTTCGTAGACTTCAATCTGGTTTTCTGTTCTTCCAATGGCAAGCCGATTGAGGGGCAGGTTATCAACCGTGCTTTCAATAAGCTGATTGAGGAGAAGGGACTGCCGAAAGTGGTTTTCCATAGTCTCCGACATTCCAGTATCACTTACAAGCTGAAGCTGAACGGCGGCGATATGAAATCCGTTCAAGGCGATTCCGGTCATGCACAGGTCAAGATGGTAGCGGATGTTTACTCCCATATCATCGACGATGACCGCAGACTGAACGCTGAAAGAATGGAAGCTGCGTTCTATTCAGGCAGACAGGCAACGCCTGAGCCGGTTCAACCAGCCGCAACGGAAAGCTCCGCTGATGATAAAG
Source organism: Emergencia sp. (assembly GCA_036305845.1). GTDB lineage: Bacteria > Bacillota > Clostridia > Peptostreptococcales > Anaerovoracaceae > Senimuribacter. The sequence continues at coordinate 392 of JAXKAR010000037.1, read as the reverse complement.
AACTTCTTCTGAAGCTTCTGCAAAATCCGGAAATGGCAGCACTCCTGAAGTCGCTGGCAAAAACATTATAGTAACTGCAAGGGCAGATCCTTTTACATAGCTACAATAGCTGTAAAAGGGTCTGCCCTTATTTTTTTGTTATGGAGGTCAACGAGTATGGATAGAATCTTTATGGACGAGTATTACGAGCATCTGAGAGCTGACAATATCGAGGCATTTTCCAAGGAAAGGAACGACGAATATGTTGGCAGAGCTGAGGAATACAAAGCAGCAAAGTCGGCATTGCTTGAAGGATTGGGACTTGAGCATTTGTTTGACCATAGCCATGAACTGACTCCGAAAGAGAAAGAAATATGGATGCTGTTCGATAGGGTTGATGTAGCAGAGCTTCT
>JAXKAR010000036.1:0-8948 GCA_036305845.1 Emergencia sp. | reverse complement strand
TGCCCCCCTTCCCGAATTGATGGACAGAAAGAAACGAGATATAATGGAAAGGAAGGGAGACAAAGAAGATGAAAACAAACGACAAAAACAGCAAAAAGAGAGCAGCGCCGCCGCGCTATGATGAAGCGTTCCGGGCAGGGGCTGTGCGGATGGTGACAGAGCAGGGACGGCCCAGCAAAGAGGTGGCCCAGGAGCTTGGCATCTGCATTGACACACTGCGCAGTTGGCTGAAAGCCGCTGGAGTACAGATGGGTCAGGCAGACCGGCAAAACCGGAACGCCCGGCGGGAACGGGAGTTAGAGGCAGAAGTGCGGGCGCTGCGTAAAAAACTGGCGGAGAAAGACGAGGTGATCGAGCTGCTAAAAAAATCCATCGGCATAATTTCCAAACCGTAGAGGACAAGTACCGCTATGTCAAGGCTGCGAGCAAAAAGGTCTGCGTGGGGAAGTTATGCCAACTGCTGGAAATCTCTCGGAGCGGGTACTACGCCTGGCTGCGGGGTGGGGAAAGCGCCCGGAAAACGGCCAATCAGGCCCTGCTCCGGGAACTGGTGCGCCTGCACGAGAAATACCCTGCCCTGGGGCTGGACAGCCTGTACCACATGCTCAAGCCCGTCTTTCACTGTTCCCGGGGAAGGGTGCACCGGCTGATGAAGGCCGCCGGCATCCACTCCCAACGAAAGAGGGCCTACAAAGCCACCACCAACTCCCGCCACAACTGTCCCATCGCGCCAAACCTGCTCCAACGCCAGTTCACTTTCAGCCGCCCCAACCAAGCCTGGGTGGGCGACATCACCTACATCCCCACCGGGGAAGGCTGGCTGTATTTCGCCATTGTCAAAGACTTGTGCACCAAGAAAATTGTGGGGTATGCCTTTTCCCAGCGCATCGACACCCAGCTCACCCTGGACGCCCTGAACATGGCCGTCCGCCGGGAGCGCCCTGCCCCTGGACTGATCTTCCACAGCGACCGGGGCGTCCAGTACGCCGCCGCGGCCTTCCGTGAGCGTCTGGCTTCCCTGGGCGTCCGGCAGAGCATGTCCCGCAAGGGCGACCCCTACGACAATGCTGTGGCGGAAAACTTTTTCAGCTGCCTAAAATGTGAGCTGGTTCACCTGCGCCGTTTCGATTCCCGCAGGGCCGCCCAAGCCGACCTTTTCACCTACATCGAGGCGTTTTACAACACCATCCGGCCCCATTCTTCCCTGGGCTGGCTCCCGCCCCGCGACTTTGAAAAGCGTCTTCTCGCTTGGAAAGCTGCGTAAAGGAGCATGACCGAGTATACCTGTGATTCATTCCGTTTTTTTAACCTTTTTCCTGTCTATTTTGGCGGGAAGGGGACACTCCATTGTTGATTCTGTCATTAGGAGTGTTTCCTAATGATTCTTTTGATACAAACACTCCGGAACTTCTCTCTATGCCATGTGTTGTAACAAAACGTTCTCCTGCATGAGCATGACGAACTTCCATTCTGCTATTGGATGAAAAAGAATTCTTAAGATCACTGCGAGCCTCCTGACTAATTCCCCTAGAATCCATCAGCTTATTGAAACCAGCATTATTCAACTTTGCACTTTGATCAGTCAACCCAGACTGCTGGTAGCGGCTGGCTGCAGTATTGTTATGAAATTGCTCAACATTCTGGCGAATATACTCGCTTCTATCCATATAATATGTCCCTCCATAATCAAGCAGGGGAGAGGTACCTCCTTTCTGTCCTCTCCCCTTGCATTATTCATCTCTTCTTTTTATTACGCCTCCTTATCCGTAAAGCACAGTTTCACAAGGTAGTCATGTTCATCGCCCTCAACGAGGTAGATATGTTCTTTCGGAAGCTGCCAGAGAACAGGATCCACGCCGCAACCTTCCGGCACTTCGATCTTGGCATATGCATCGGTACTTCTGTAGGCTACAGGGATATTCAGACTCCACTCCAGGTCAAGTCTGTATGAAGGAATATCTTCCTGGAAAACTGCATTCATCTTCTCCCAGAGTTCCTGCTTCGGATGTGTTCTGTCGAATTCAATTCGATGAATCACTTTGGACTCTGCTAATACATCAAACAGCTCACTCTTAATTTCAGATGGAAGCTTTCCGTATTTAAAGGTTCTGAGTGCAGCCTTGTCACGAACAAATCCGTTTCCAACCGAATTCAGGATGTACTTCCATGCGGCCTTCACATCTTCGCTCTTTCCAAGCAGATACTTCAAAGCAAGGTCCATGGTCATGCCGGCAATCTGGGCTGAAAATCCCATAACCTGCGCCTGCGTTTCATCAGGAATATCACTACAGCTTCTTCGTTCTTCCAGAGTCTGACGGTAGCCATTTCCCCAGACATACTCAAGGTCCACAACCGAATCAGCAGGGAAGCTTACTACATTACCTGTAAACTGATCACCGATGGTTCCTGTTCCACAGGTAATATGCGGAATATGATACAGCTTGCAACCACGATCGATATACTGACGAACTGCAGCACTATCTACAGGTGAAAGAACCAGATCGAACTGTTCGAAAAATCCCCAACCAAGATCACAGATATTAGCATTGATGCCAGTTACATTAATAGAGAAACAACTTCTTTCAGCAGCGGCTTTGGCAAGTTCCAGCGCCTTAGGGTGTCTCAGCGAGGTTTCATTGACCATGCTGGATCTAGGCAGGTTCCAATACTCGTAGGCATCCATATCCACAATCGTAATATCGCTTACTCCGCTGTTAATTGCATACTCAACAAGAAGATTACCAATAGTACCGGCACCAACAATCAGAACCTTCTTTCCTGCCAGTTCCTGAATTGAATGCAGAAATCTTTTATCAAGCTCCGCCTTCTGAGTATCGGTATAATTACGTGTCGTATGAAATGCAGACTTTTTTACCTTCTTGCCCCCAGCATAGAATTCTTCGTCATCCTGAGTCACACACTTTGCAAACATATGCTCACAGGCAGTCGCATCAGCAACAGACATATCACACTCATGAAACTTAAAGTCCATATCCTTGAAGATAGCTTCCCAGGTTCCGTAACGTGGAGAAACTACCATATAGATACTGTTATCTCTGGACTGGCGCATCATCTCATGGTCAACTCCGGACCAAAATGCCTGATACTGGGCATGGGAATGAATGTTTCCGATGATATGCATATCCGGGCAGTTCTTTTTAACATATTTCACTGCATTCATCAGATAATTGGTTGAAAACTCGAAGGTACTCGATGTACCAATTCTCTCCTCTTCATACAGGTCGCAAACATGGGCGGTATATTTACCGGTAACGGCATCCTGAGAAATATTACCAAGAAGAATTCCGCCACATTCGTGCATAGGATCTCGGTAGATCATACCGTTAATCTTGCCAACTGCTACTTTATCAATAATGACGGCTGCTTTCTGACCTGACATCGCACTCTGATTCATTTCTCTCTTCATTCAAAACCCTCCCTTAGGCTGCATTCATAAGCATCGTAATCTTACTGCACCAGCGTTTATTGACATAGCTCTCAAGCTTTCTGCGATCAGAAATAATCGGCTTGCACTTTAAAGCCCCGATTACTTTCTTCTGCTGTGCCTGTGCGTTCTTAAGAGCCTCCAGCTTTACTCCCATAATTCCGGACGCACAAAGTCCAACTGTAACAGAATCCTTTGTGACATTCTGCAGAGAAAGAGTTTCGATGATATTTGCAATGAAATCCACCGGTCTTTCTCTCTTACTATTGTCCCAGCAAGGATGACCGTCATTGTATACATGCGGATGTGCAAACTGATTTCCCATGCTCTCCTGGTAATATCTGCACTGTGCCTGCTGGATCGGTGTGTAGTGTACATTACCCTTTCTCACATAGAAAGTAGATCTCGGGAACTGTACATACACCTTGCCGGAACGATTGGAGTTTCTCAGTGGATATCCATTGAACTCCATAATGATCGAATTGCCATCGGGACTGTAATAGGTATTGGAAGTAAGACCTGAACCAAGGCAATCTGTCACGATGCTTGCTGCAATTTTAGTAAGGTCCATTGTATAATCTCTCATAATATTCTCATCCTCCTCTTCTTAAGCTACGATACTGGATACACAAACTACAAATGCAGGAATCTGACCCTCACTCTCGATGTGTGCCATCTCCTCTTTGATTGACGGCTGATTACATAAAGGTGTCTTCCAATCAGCTTTGATGGAGTCCTGATCAATGCCGAGAAGTTCAAAGGTAGACTTGGTTTCATCGATATGTCCGTCCATTAGTTGGTCGATCGCCGTCTGATTGGAGAAGATCTGCGTCGCTGCAGTTGCATCCTCTTCATAGAACTTACGAATGATGCCCATAGGACTGTCTGCTGTATCGATATTATGGTTAATAGTTACGCCTGTAATGGTCTGAAGTGTTGCTTTCATTGAGTTTCCTCCTCTTTCTTATCTGTTATCGTTGTCTCTCGACTGCTTACATACTCGTTATATCAGCTTCCGACAGCGCCCTCCTTACGCCATCGGAAGAAATGGTTGTCATCTTTGTTCCTGGGATACCGGTTACTTGGCAGCTACGATACTGGATACACTTACCACGAACGTAGGTACCTGACCCTCGCTCTCGATATGGGCCATCTCTTCCTTGATCGCCGGCTGATTACACAGCGCTGTCTTCCAGTCTGCTTTGATCGAATCACCCTCGATGCTCAGCAACTCGAATGCTGACTTGGCTTCATCGATATGTCCGTCCATAAGCTGATCGATCGCCTTCTGGTTGGAGAAGATCTGCGTTGCTGCAGTTGCATCCTCTTCATAGAACTTACGGATAATGCCCATAGGACTGTCTGCTGTATCGATATCACGGTTAATGGTTACGCCTGTTACGGTTTCAAGTGTTGCTTTCATTGAGTTTCCTCCTCTTTCTTATCTGTTATCGTTGTCTCTCGACTGCTTACATACTTGTTATATCAAATCCTGAAAATCTGCTCAGTTCGCTATCGGAAATAAAAGTTTTCAAAATACTCTTTCCTGTATCTCTTTACAAATTTCATCTCACACCACCTTATCTCCCTTATCGCCCGGGTAATATTTCATGCCATCTTGCTTCATTCCACTGTTGTCATAAGCATCGATGCTGTCCATTGTTCCGGAAACCTTGCCAGAATTGCCACAGTATGCACAGGTAAAGTGTCCCTTTCCGTCGTAACAGGTAATACGTCTGCACTTACCGCATCGAACGATGTCTTTGTTTCCACAGACCGGGCAGTGATATGTTCTTCCAACCTGAAGCCCGTTCGTCAGATTGATCTTTTTATATTCAGCTTTAGCACCATCTCCAGAACTATTCGCCACATCCACGCTGTAGTTTCGTTCTCCGCGAAGCATGGTAATTTTTCCTTTCTCATGTCCCAGAAGGATATCGAAGGATTCTTTTGTTACGCTGCATCTTGCCGGAATACGTTCCTCCGCCATAGGCTCCTTTACTTTTTTGAAGATTTCCATCAATGTTCCCATATGCTTCACACTCCTTTGCTTTTCATGAATCAATCATACTAAAATCTCATATTTCACTCAGTTCGGTATCGGAAAGAATAGTTATCGATTTATACCAATCAACGATCTTCCTTTGATCGCTGGTCGTTTTTTTCATTTCGTGAGCTTGAGTTATCTTCTTATAGAATTCGTCATTGAAAGTATCGAACCTTGTAGAGAATACAGGCCTCTGTCCACGACGAAATACTACAATCTGTCCGACTGGAAGATATAAAATTTCGTCTAGCGGCACATTGAGTTTCAGGCTAAGTGATCTCGCTGTCTCATAGTTATTCCCGCCGAAAAAAACATAACTATCGCAGTTGTCAATGATTTCGATTGCCTCAGCTTCTCCGTACATCCTCTTCAGCTGAGATTCTGACTGCAAAAGAATTCCGAGAAAAGCAATTCCTTTTGCTCTGCAGATACTTAATTTCTCCGGCATTTCACTCACCTTTGCACCGGTGGCGAAGTCATCAAAGATGATATCCACAGGAATGGGCAAAGATCCCGTTTCCGTCTCGTCTGCAATTGTGAACAATTCAGAAATCGCTTGGAATACAAAGATATTCGCCAAACCATGAAGAGCCTTTTTCACTGGACTGGTTGTAATGAACAGAATTGATTTTTCACTGGCAAACTTGTTAAAGTCTACAGAGGGCCTAGTTTTCATGCTGTTTCTGATACTGGTTGTGTACGCTCTAAGAGTAGGATTCATAGATACATAAATTGACTTCGCTGTTTTGGGAGCTGCCTCTTTGAAAGTTCTCCAACATGTGATCGCATAGCAATCTGGAGCAGCTTTCTCAATCTTTCTGAACAATGGATCCAATGTAGTCGTAATACCGCAACCGGATTCCTCGATTTTCAGACTAAAATGAAGGTCTAAAACATCAGCAAAGGTTGGCTTATCCTTTATCATCAGAGTTGCCGCAATTTCAGCTGCCAATAACTGTTCTGAACTATCATCCCAAAAAGGGTCGGCTGTACTGTGTTCTTTACGTTCGTTAGCCATAATGATTGAATGAGCCAAATCAGAGATATCTTCTTCAGATCTGATATAAGCTAATGGATCATCACAGCAATTTCCTCTCTCTGGATTAGAAAAATCAAGATCATATGTATTGAAACCTGCGGCTTTGTATAAGTGAATATACTTATCCGGGATATCTCTCTTCGTGAGAATAACAATTTTATTATTTGGTTTCTTTACCTTCAAAGGTTCCATAAGAGCCGGCTCGACAAAAGAGACTGTCTTGCCACTGCCTGTACCTCCAACTATAAGCACGTTTCGATTCAATCCTGTCAGCTTAGGATCGCCATTGTAGATACAGTTATTTCCAAGAATCATTCTTTCTGCGCTCATTAACACTCCTCCATTAACTTAGCAAAATCGACAATTTCATCTACCAGTCCGAAGTTCAGGCTTTCCTTAGGATCAAAGTAATGATCGAAGCTTGTAGCTTCCTCTACTGCCGGTTCGCTCTGTCCTGTATGTTTTGCCAAAATCTGGTTCATTTTTCGTTTGGTTTCCAGCAAGGACTCCGAAATAGACTTAATCGAAGAACTGTTTCCACCAACACGGTTACCTAACAGGGGCTCATGAATCATAACCTCTCCATGTGGCAAGATATATCTTCCGTGGTTACTACAACAGAGCAGGATCGCGCCCATGGAATAGGCACGGCCTATGCACCAAGTACGAATCGGTGCTTTGCTCGCCTGGATCACGTCATACATAAGCATTCCCGAATTAATACAACCGCCCGGACTGTTAATGAGGACATCAATTGGCTTGTTAGAATCCTCTGCATTCAAGAGCATGATTTTCTTAACAAATTCGCAGGCTGTCTCTGCATTGATCTCTCCCTCAACAAAAACTTTACGCTGTGACAGAAGCTTCGAATCAGCAGACACCTGGGTAATACCATTGGAACTCTTTACAAGAATATTCATTAGGCAGCACCTCCTTCCTTTTTGCCATCAAACAGATTGACACGGATTTCATCAGACGAGCCCTCATCATCCAGGCCTTCTTCGGACTCATCCTCAGTAATACCGAGTCTTGCTGCAAGGCGTTCGATCATGTCAGCAATATCAGTGCCTTCCATGTCTTCGCCAACAGCCTCAGAGATCATAGAACGAAGTTCATCTTCAGGAGACTTCTCGCACTTAGCAATAGCCTCCTTCGCTGTGCAGCTAGAGAAGATGATGTCCACAATGCCAGGGGCATAGCGTTTGAACATCGCTGCTGTACAATGACTGCTGTTCTTAATCACCTCTTTAGAAGGCATAAAATCCTCGCAATCGATAAAGCTTCTGTATCGGATCTCACCATCACGGAAATCAAGCTCGAAGCATCCGTTTTTGAGGCCATAGTTTGCACGGCAGAGGAATTCTGCCATCTGCGCCATCATGTTGCTGTCAGTGTGATCAGCGCCAATTGGACACATACCATAGACAACGATTTCGTCCTCATGGACATCTACAATATAGTTAATCTTCTGGATCTTACTCTTTACTCTGAGACCGAAATCAAACACCCCGGTATTCTCATCGAAAGAAAAGTGCCAGTCATCATCAACGAGGAATTTCTTTACAAGGTTTACAAGTTCATTAGAGTATTCATATTTACGCATGGAATTTTCTCCTTTCATTCCTTACAGCATTTTTTATCATTCTTATCACGTCGGTGTTTTAGTCCCCCGCAAACCTTTAGCCATTTTACGGTCGCTGTCAGCTGAACTCTACGCCCCAACCACCAGGCGGTACGTTCATCTCTGAAGTACAGGTATAGAATACAAAATTTTCAAGATAGCCTCAGTTTCGTATCGGAAAAAAAAGGTACAAAAAAAGAAGTCTACGATTTGAACAGCACCCCATTTGTTAGACAGTGTGATATACTATCTAACAGATGGGGTGATTTATTATGCCAAAAGGAATACCAAACAAACGGTATACGCCAGAATTCAAGAAGCAAGTTGTAGAGGCGGTCATACAGGACGGCCTAAGCTATCAGGAGGCCGCCAGAATTTATGAAGTTCAAGGACATGGCCGCATCCAAAGTTGGGAGCGAATCTATTTGGAAGAAGGCCCGGAAGGACTCGCAGTTGAACGCCGCGGGCGGAAGAGTACAGGCAGACCGAAGAATCTGCCCGACAAAGTAGAAGAGGACCTGCTTGCCGAAGTGCAGCGTCTGCGTGCGGAAAATGCTTACTTAAAAAACTTGCAAGCCTTGGTTTTGGAAGAAGAGCGACGCCAGCGCAAAAAGCGCAGGTAGTTCAAAAACTGAGGCATGAGTTCCCGCTGGCTCTTCTGCTCACAATCGCTCAACTTCCTCGTGCGACCTTCTACTACCATCTGAAGCGGATGATGGTTCCAGACAAATACAAGGAAGTCAAGGCAGAAATTATTACGATTTATCATGAGAACAAAGGACGGTACGGATACCGG
>JAXKAR010000035.1:0-8496 GCA_036305845.1 Emergencia sp. | reverse complement strand
GCTTTTATAGCCTCTTTGGCTATTTGGGTTCTGAACTGAGATGTATAATGTGACATTTTGCTACCTCCATCCTTACTGGTATTATATCATTGTTTCCAGTGTTTGGGTGAAGGTGTCCGTTAAATAGGGTCCACATTAAATCCACAAAAAATAAGTAAAATATCACGATAGGTAGGTCCAATCTGAGAATAATTTACTGAAAAACAATACAAATATATAAAAATACAGTAAAATATACGGCAAATTCAACCTAATACGGTCTTCAATTGCAGTAAAATTCTTTGATTTTACTTTTTTAGTACGAAAATCATGTTTTTTCAGTAAAAGGAAAAAACTGTTCAATTATGTATAGTTTCATCATCTTACCGCAGCTTGGATAAATGCTTCCAGTTCGGATAGAGAGATTTTCTGTAGTCTGCATTTGCCCATGACTTCCGGAATAATCAGAGTGACCTTATCTCCATTGATTTTTTTGTCCATCAGAGCATAATGATATAGATCTTCAGGAGAGAAGTTTATCGACACGTCGAACCCTAATCCGGTTAAGATTTCGGTAAGCTCGCCGCTGATATCTGTTTGGGTAAGTCCAAGGGCATAAGCCGCCTTAGATTCAGCGACCATCCCTTTAGCAATAGCCTGACCGTGGGAAACATAAAAAGAACTGAGTTTTTCGATACCGTGACCAATTGTGTGGCCAAAGTTCAGGAGTTGGCGAAGGCCCATATCGCGTTCATCCACCTCTACGACAGATTTTTTTATTGAGACGCAGCGTTCAATGACATATTCGAAATCACCCTCTTGGATATGGGGGATCAAGGAGGCTTCAGAAACAGTGGCGCTTTTTACTGCTTCTGCAATGCCTTCACGCATTTGCTCAGGAGAAAGACTATCAAAGGTTTTATAATCGCATAATACCATTGCCGGCTGCCAGAAAGAGCCGGCAAGATTTTTTCCACCCAGAAGATTGACGCCGGTTTTTCCGCCTACAGCAGAATCTACCGCCGCCAGATAAGTAGTGGGAATTTGAATATAAGGGATTCCCCGCATATAGGTGGAGGCTGCAAATCCGGCAATATCGCCGACCACGCCGCCGCCCAGAGCGACAATGATATCAGAACGGGTCAGTCCTTCGTCGGCCAGCGCTTCTAAGATGTTTGCATAAGTGGTAAAATTTTTGGAATGTTCACCTGAGGGGAAAACAATCTTTGAAGTCTGATATCCATGCTCCATCAGAGAGGTCATCACGACTTGAGAATAGATGTTGTTCACGGTGCTGTCGGTAATCACGCAGGCGCGGCAGGAGGGAATGCGTTCTTTGAGCAGAGCGCCTATATCTTTTAAAAGACCGCTGCCGATGAGAATGTCATAAGCGTGATTGGTTGTGATAACGAATTTTTTCATATTGTCTGGCTCCTGTTACTAACTGAGAAAATTCTGATGGGGTTAAAGCCTGTGGACCATCGCATAAAGCTGTTTGCGGCTGATTGTGAATCTCAATAATCAGTCCGTCCGCGCCTGCGGCAACAGCGGCAAAAGCGACGGGTTCTACCAGAGAGGCAAGGCCGGTTCCGTGACTGGGATCGGCAATGACCGGTAGGTGGGTCAGGTTTTTCAAAAGAGGTATCGCATTAATATCAAAAGTGTAGCGGGTAGCCGGTTCAAAGGTTCGGATTCCCCGTTCACATAAGATGACGTTAGGATTGCCGTTTTTTAAAATATATTCGGCGCTGTACAAAAGCTCTTCCACAGTATTGCCTGCGCCTCGCTTCAGAAGTACAGGTTTATGAATCTTTCCCAGTGCGGAGAGCAGGGTGAAATTTTGCATGTTCTTTGCGCCTACTTGGATGAGATCCACATCAGCAAACAGAGGCAGATCAGAGGCGTCCATGATTTCGGAAACAATAGGAAGTCCGACGAGTCGGCCCGCTTCTTTGAGCAAAGCAAGACCTTCCGGCCCCATGCCCGGAAAACTGTAAGGAGACGTGCGTGGTTTGTATGCGCCGCCACGAAGGAGATTTGCACCGGCTTCCTTTGCGGCTTTCGCCAGTGTGAAAATCTGCTCGGCAGATTCTACCGCACATGGACCGGCGATAATAGGCAGACCGCCGTCACCAAAGACAGCGTCACCAATATGAATGACAGTATTACCGTCATATTTTTTCCTTGAAGTCAATAATTCCATAACAAAAAACTTCCCTTTATGGTATAATGTCCGTACACGCCGATTGACGAGCCGAAGGGCGAAGTCAGCGTGTTGCTGAAAGGCTGACTTTTAGCCGTGGACAATTGAATTGTAACATATTTTTCATAGTTTTGCAAAAATCATAATATTGGGGTGATTGAGATTAAAAAGTTTTTGGGCAGAGTTTTGTTGATTTTCATGATGCTGGCAGCCTTTACCGGGATTGCGGCTATGACCATCAACAATCATGTGGTAAAGACGGAAAAGGAGAATATCCTTTACGCAATAAATGAGGACAAGACTGCTCTTTCAGAAGCGGAAGGGGAAAAGCTGGCAGCGTTTCAGCCGGACTGTATAATGGTGCTGGGGGCAGGAATTAAGGATGACGAGACGCCTACACCGATGCTGAAGGACAGGCTGGACACCGGGATTATGTTGTACAAACAGGGCGTTGCGCCCAAACTTTTGCTAACCGGAGATAATGGAACTGTCGGTCATAATGAGATTCATGTCATGCTTAACTATGCACTGGATGCCGGCGTTCCGGAAGAAGATATTTTCTGCGATCATGCAGGGTTTTCCACCTACGATTCTCTGTACCGAGCAGGAAGCATTTTCCAGGCAGAACGGCTTATCGTGGTAACACAGACGTATCATCAGTATAGATCATTATATATCGGGGAAAAATTGGGATTAGAAGTAAAGGGTGTAGCCGCAGACCAGATGAAGTATGCGGGGCAGCCGGTCAGAGAAATGAGAGAAATTCTGGCCAGAGTAAAAGATTATGTTAAACTCATGGGTAAACCGGAGTCGGTACTTGGCGGAGAGGTCATTCCGATTAGCGGCAGCGGTCTTTCCACCCATGGAGAATAAAAGGGGGATAAACAAATGGAGTATCAGTTTTATCAGTTGTTACTGTTCTTCTCAATTTACTGCTTAATCAGTTGGGGAATCAGCGTCAGTTTTTTTGCGTTGACGGAAGGATTTTATGATAATCGGGGAATCGTAAGAGGACCGATTTTTCTTTCCGGCGGGCTTGGCGCGATGATTCTGGTGGTCGGACAGCAGTATATGTTGAAGAATGTGGACATTATGTTTGCAGGCGGATATCTGGCTGCAACCTATGGACTGGCGGTGCTGACGGCACTGATTTTGGGTATACTGGGGATGGTGTTCGTTAATTGCCTATGCGGGCAGAAGCTGGTGCGGCTGCGATGGTACCAACCGTTTTTATGGGGATTCGGTGGTTTGATTCTGGTTTATCATCTGCATCCGTTGATTGAGGTGGTAACCAATTGGATTTCACCATGGGTGCATCTGGCATTTTTGCTGGTTTTCTGGCTGGCATTTGTTCCCGGCCTTGTAGATGGTATCGCAGGACTTTCCGATTACAAAAGAAAGACACATTTTTCCTAAATGGAGAATAAGATAATGGAGGACTTTTTTCCTCCATTTTTTATTGGGGAAAAAACAAGTTTCCTAAGTTCACCCCAAGGCTTGCTTAGTAAGTTGGTGGAGTTTTTCTTTGAGAGAGGTAGGCAGATGATATATTTAGATAATGGGGCAACTTCATTTCCCAAGCCCCAGGGAATGACCGGCATGATGAAAAGCTGTATGGATCATTACTGTGGAAATCCGGGAAGGTCGGGCCATGCTATGTCCATGCGAACCGGTGAGGAAGTTTACACAGCGAGAAAGACCATCGCCGGTCTTTTTGGAATCCGTGACCCGGGGAGGTTGATTTTTACTAAAAATACTACAGAAAGCCTGAATCTGGCCATGATTGGATTCCTTTGCGCAGGCGATCATGTGGTGACCACTTCCATGGAACATAATTCCGTTTTACGGCCGTTAAAAATGCTGGAAAGCAAGGGGGTCAGCCATACCATCGTCTCCACTGACAGCCAGGGCTGCATTTCTGTTCGCGACATAGCCCAGGCCATTACAGAAGAAACCCGTCTCATTGTGATAACGGGCGCTTCCAATGTAACGGGAACGATTATGCCCCTCGAAGAAATCGGGAAACTGGCGGCAGAGCGGGGGATTGCCTTTCTTGTGGATGGCGCCCAGTGCGCCGGCTCCATGACGCTGGATGTGGAGAAAATGAAAATTTCCATGCTGGCCTTTCCCGGCCATAAAGGCCTTTTAGGTCCTCTCGGCACCGGAGGACTTTACGTATCGCCGGAGATAGATATTATGCCGATCCTGTATGGAGGCACGGGAACTGAGTCGAAAAAGAGAACACAGCCTATAGATTTTCCGGAAGGATTTGAGGCGGGCACGGTTAATGCCCCGGGAATTATCGGTCTGGGCTACTCCGCAGGCGTTATTGCCAGAATCGGCGTGGAAACCATTGCTTTCCATGAAAGGGAATTGATTCGCCAGCTGGATGCAGGTCTTCAGAATATGAATTTTGTCCGGGTTTACGGTCCTGCTCCGGAAAAAAAGACCGGAATTACTTTGCTTAACCTCCGTGGATTGGAGTGTGAGGAAGTGGCAGACAGATTGAATCGTGAATTTGGGATTGCGGTGCGCGGCGGCTACCACTGCAGCGGTCTGGCGCATAAGACAATCGGCACATGGGATACGGGGGCGGTTCGTTTTAGCGTAGGACCGTTCAATTCCAGAAAAGATATTAGATGTGCGCTGGATGCCATATGGAAAATCGGCAGAGGATGAGGCGTTTATTCCCTTAGGTATTGACAGGATTTCAGCAGGCAAATATAATTTTCTAAGATGAGAAAGACTATCAATTGTGTTTGTTTTGGGAGGAGACGGAGTGAAATTATTCGATAATAAAGTACAGGAAATAAAATATAAGGTGCTTCGTGAGGTGGCAATCCAAACCTGGAAGGGAAACGATGTTTTTGCAGAGTTTAACGAGGTGGCCAGTAAGGTCATCCCCAAGGATGTGCCGCCCCAGAGGTGCTGTATATATAAAGACAGAGCTGTCGTTGCCGAGAGAATGCGGCTTGCCATTGGCGGCAGCAAGAAGGATGATCATGTTGTGCAGGTTATCGAAATCGCCTGTGATGAATGTCCGGAAGCCGGTTATGTGGTTACTGATCTTTGCAGGGGCTGCCTTGCTCACAGCTGCATGGATGCCTGCAGACTGGATGCAATTGTCATAGACAGCAATCATAAAGCGCATATTGACAAATCTAAATGCGTGGAATGCGGACGATGTGCTAAAGTTTGCAGCTACAGCGCAATACATAATTTTCAGCGGCCCTGCGAGATTGCCTGCAAGGTAGACGCTATTTCCATGGGTGACGGCGGGGAAGCAACCATTGATTACGATAAGTGTATCAACTGTGGAGCCTGCGTTTACCACTGCCCTTTTGGCGCCACCGTCGATACTTCCAATATTGTGGATGTGATTCGCGCATTGAAGGACAGCGAAGAAGACGGCAAAGCTGTGGTAGCCATTGTTGCCCCGTCCATCGGCAGTCAGTTTTTATATGCAAACTTGGGACAGGTCATAACCGGAATTCGTAAACTGGGATTTGACCGGGTACTGGAAGTTGCCCTGGGGGCAGACATGGTAGCGACAAAAGAGGCGGAGGAACTGTTGGAAAAGGGATTTTTGACTTCTTCCTGCTGCCCGGCATTTGTCAAATATATTGAAACCAAGTTCCCGGATCTTACGGAAAAGATTTCCCATAATCTTTCACCAATGGCAGAACTGGCCAAGTTTGTTAAGGAGAATCATCCTGAATACAAAGTTGTCTTTATCGGACCGTGTATTGCCAAAAAAGCAGAGGTGCGTAAACCGGAAATCAAACCATATGTGGACTATGCAATCACCTTTGAGGAATTGCAGGCCCTGTTTGACAGCAGAAACATTATTCTCGGTGAGCAGGAGGAAACAGAGTGGAATCAGGCTTCCTATTACGGCAGAATCTTTGCAAGATCCGGAGGACTTTCCAAAGCAATCACCCAGGCGTTGAAGGAGCTGGATGCGGAAGATTTTGATTTTGAACCTGTAATCTGCGATGGTATTGATAAGTGCAGACAGGCGTTAATGCGCGCAAATAAAGGCGCCCTTTCCGGAAACTTCATCGAGGGTATGGCTTGCGTTGGCGGCTGTGTTGGCGGAACAGGAAATTTAATTCGCTATGTCGATTCGCCGAAAAAAATGGAAGAGCATATTGTCGGTGCGAGAGCGGTAGAAATTCTGCCAAATGTAAGGAAAACAATCAACATATTATAAGAGGAGCCCATGAACAATTACGAAACAAATGCAATTGAACTACTGATGAACAGCATGAACTACGGCGTGGTTTATGTGGATGCTGACAGAGTGATTCGTCTCTGCAATAAAAAAGCAAAAGAAATCACCGGCATTATCATTAACGCCCAACAGGGACATGCCGCAGGGGAAATTGCAGAGGGGGATATTGTCATCCTTGCAGACAATCATCTGGGTGGTGATGACGGAGATATTGGCGCAGAAGAACTTGCTTTTTTGAATATTAATGACAATGACATCAAAAAGGGAGATATGCTTTTGGCTGCCGGCGTTTATAAAAATAAGAAAATTGAGCCGGAATACAAATATCTGCGTCAGCATCAGCTGAATATCCCCATGAAGATGGACATCAACTATCTGGGCTTCCACATAGAAAGCGCCATTGACACAGAGACCAAGGAAACCTGTATCACCATCAATGGACAGCCTTATCGGCTGCCCTACTATTACGATGTGGGTAATATGGTGATCATCGATGGAACGACAGGAGACATTAAATTTTTCCAGGCTAAGGGCTACAGCGTCAGAAATGAGGATGCCGGGCGGCTCCTCCGGGGCGGTGCATTTCGCAAAAAGACCACGGAAGATATGGATGTGGATGTCATAGGAGAAAAGTTTCTTGATTTGTTTGACGAATCTGTTTTGGCAGAGCGGCTGTTCAGTAGCCTCAGCGGAAGATCAGAAGGATTCAGACAACATCTTTACGAAATTAACAGACGGCCTTTTATCTGCAGCGTGGTTCCCTGGAAACACCCGGAGAGCGGTCGGATTGAAGGCGCATATCTGATTATACAGGATGCGGCAGATCTGGAAGCGCTGCTGGATGACAGAAATGAAATTATTCGTCAGATAGAAGCTAAAGGTGCGGAGCAGAAGGAAAGCGTGCAGGACTATCCCGAAGAAGCGTTCAGAGGTTTTGTGGGGAAGAGCGGCAAAGCCAGAGAAGTGAAATATATGGCCTATAAGGCGTCAAAGAATCGGTTCAACGTGATCATTACGGGAGAGAGCGGAACGGGAAAATCCAAGCTGGCCAGAGAGATTCATGCTATTGGAAACGAGAAGGCGCCTTTTGTGGAAGTGAACTGTAACGCCATTGCGCCGACTTTGTTTGAAAGTGAATTATTCGGCTATGTAGGCGGCGCGTTTACCGGCGCTAAAAGCGAAGGCAAAGTTGGCTTTTTTGAAGCGGCTAACGGCGGTACGATTTTTCTTGATGAAATCGGTGAAATTCCTCTGGAAATTCAGGTAAAATTACTCCATGTGCTGCAGAATAAGATTATTTATCGGGTAGGTTCCTCAAGACCGGTGAAGGTGGACGTCCGGGTCATTGCGGCTACCAACAAGGATTTGGAAGAGGAAGTTGCCCAGGGCAGATTTCGTCAGGATCTGTTTTATCGAATCAATGTATTTCCCATTGATATTCCGCCGATTCGAGAAAGAAAGGCAGATTTGTATCTGCTGATCAATCAGATTCTGAAAAAAATATGCGATGACTATGGGTTTGAGGCGAAGCAGTTTTCCGGTGAAGCGCTGCGGAAACTGACCTCCTATAACTGGCCGGGAAACGTGCGTGAACTGGAAAATGCCATCGAGAGAGCCGTAACGCTGTGCGATTCCAATATTATCTACTCTGAGTATCTGAAGATCGGAGAAGGGAATATACCGAAGACAATGAAAGAGATGTTGGCCAAAGAGGAAGCCAGAATTTTGGAAATGACCATGATTAAATACAATGGAGACAAACAGAAAACCATGGAAGAGCTGGATATGTCCAGATCTATTTTCTACGATAAATTGAAGCGGTACAAGATTAAATACTGAATATGGATTCTGTGAGGGCCGATGATGACAAAGTAGACATATTTTTCATTTTTTGTCAATTTAGTCAACGTTTTTTGTAAAATACGTTGACTAAATTGACTGGTTGTTAGTCAACTGTGGGGGTAGAAGAAATTCTACTCCCATTTTTTGTATAAAGATTTAGTAGAAAATCAGAAGTATCCGTTTCTTAAAGTTAATGAACGAGCGATAGCCGTAAGAGACTCGTTTAATCACCTTAATT
>JAXKAR010000034.1:0-8397 GCA_036305845.1 Emergencia sp. | reverse complement strand
GTCATAGTGATGAGTTCCTTTTTCATGAGTTGATTATATCATCAGGGGTGACATTTTCCCTTGTGAATTTACACTATGACATTATCACTTGTTAATCGCAGGGGACCACGCCAAACATTTGCGTCTTAACAGGGTTTATGGTAAAATAAACTGATTATTATAGATAGTGGAGAATTTTTGTGAAAAATATTATTCGAATAGAAAATTTAGTGTTTCAATATAGTGGCGACGAGAATGAGGAACCAATTACGGCAATCCGTGATGTTTCTTTGGAAATAGAGACGGGTTCCTTTACTGCAATCCTTGGAAAGAACGGCTCTGGTAAGTCTACCTTGGCCAAAAATCTCAATGGTCTGTTGTTGCCCAGCGGCGGAAAGATTTATGTAAAAAGCTGGGATACAAGTGATGACGACCATATTTGGGATATCAGACAGACGGCCGGTATGGTTTTTCAGAATCCGGATAATCAGCTGGTATCGTCCATTGTTGAAGATGATGTGGCTTTTGGCCCGGAGAATCTGGGGGTTGAGCCGTCAGAAATCAGGCAGAGAGTGGACAAGGCGTTAGAATCTGTAAATATGGGACGATATAAGAAGAAAGCACCCCACCTGCTATCCGGCGGGCAGAAACAGCGGATTGCTATTGCCGGCGTTATAGCCATGAAACCGGAATGTATTATTTTCGATGAGCCGACTGCAATGCTGGATCCAAAGGGCAGAGAGGAAATCATGGATATTATCGAAGAACTCCATAGGGAGGGAATTACGGTTATTTTAATTACCCATTTTATGGACGAAGCGGTTAATGCGGATCGGGTAATCATTATGGATGATGGAAAAATTCTTCTTGACGGTAGTCCGGCTCAAGTTTTTTCTCAGGAGGAAACCATTGAACAGGCCAGCTTGGATGTTCCCCTTGCCGTAGAAATGGCACAGAGACTGCGCAGACGAGGAATTCCTGTACCGGAAGAGGTAATTACGACTGAAGGATTGGTAGAGTTTATATGTCAATACAAGTAAGAAATTTATCCCATATTTATTCTCCGGGAATGCCGGATGAACACAAGGCGCTGACCAATATTAATTTCGATATTTACGATGGAGAAATCGTGGGCGTAATCGGACATACCGGATCGGGGAAGTCTACCCTGCTTCAGCACCTCAACGGACTTCTCAAAGCTACAGATGGAACAATTACTATCGGCAGTACGGATATTACCAAACCCGGTGTGAGTATGAAGGAAATCAGACAAAAGGTTGGACTGGTTTTTCAGTATCCGGAGTATCAACTTTTTGAGGAGTCTGTAGCACTGGATGTGGCTTTTGGTCCAAAAAATCTGGGGCTTTCCGAAGACGAAATCTATCAGAGAGTGGAGGCGGCGGTTGAACTTGTTGGACTGGATTACGACACAATTAAAGACAGGTCGCCGTTCGAACTGTCCGGCGGACAGAAGCGAAGAGTTGCTATTGCAGGTGTAATTGCGATGAAACCCCATGTTCTGATTCTGGATGAACCTACGGCGGGCCTTGATCCGGGAGCCCATAAGGATATTTTGAATATGATTCGCCAGGTGCATAGGGCGCAGGATAACATTATCATTTTTGTCTCCCATAACATGGCTGACGTTGCAGAGCTTTCTGATAAAGTGCTGGTGATGAATGAAGGTCGGTTGGAGATGATGGGAACACCAAAGGAAGTGTTTTCCCAAAGAGAAAGACTTGCGTCTATGGGACTTTCTGTGCCGCCGGTAACTGACCTGATGTACCAGCTGAAGGACAGCGATGCAGCGGTGAACGAGAATATACTGACGCTGAAAGAGGCGGAAGAAGAAATCTATAACTATTTGCAGAGGAAAAGATGATAAGAGATATTACCTTGGGGCAGTATTACGGCACTGAGTCGCCTATACATCGTTTGGACCCCAGAATAAAAATCATAGCTACAATACTGTTTATCGTGGAGTTGTTCATCGTCAATGACTTTTTGGGTTTTGCTGTGTGTGCAGTAGCCTTGGGTACGATCATCGCCATGTCAAAGGTACCGCCGGCCTTTATCGTGCGGGGACTGAAACCTATACTTTTGATTATCATCTTCACTTTTTGCCTGAATATGTTCATGGTAAAAGGACAGGTGCTGTGGCAGTGGGGATTTTTGCAGATTACAAAAGAAGGGCTTTATACAGCAGTATTTATGGCCATCAGACTGATTTTGCTGATTATCGGTTCATCGCTTTTGACCTTGACGACTAAGCCGATTACCTTGACTGACGGCATTGAGCGATTACTACGCCCGTTTTCCCATATCGGACTGCCCAGTCATGAAATCGCCATGATGATGTCCATCGCCCTTCGATTTATTCCCACTTTGCTGGAAGAGACGGATAAAATCATGAAGGCACAGCAGGCCAGAGGTGCGGACTTTGAAAGCGGCAATATTTTTGCCAGAGCTAAGTCTCTGATTCCGATTCTGGTACCGCTTTTTGTCAGCGCTTTTCGTATTGCGCAGGATCTTGCCATGGCTATGGAAGCAAGATGTTACCGTGGCGGCAAGGGTAGAACCAGAATGAATGAGATGAAGTTTCGCGGCAGTGACTACAGCGCATTTGCCGTTATGGTCATTTTCCTGGGGATCATCATAGCAGAACGGATAATCATAGGTTAAAAAGGAGAAAAAGAATACATCCATGAGACAGAGAAAAATCAAGGACCTGGAAGACAAGCTAAGAGAATATCAGCCTTTTATTGCGGGAAATCCCAAAGACCATAAAGGAAAGTGGAAAGAGCTTTTTGGAAATGATCATCCCATTTACCTGGAAATCGGGTGCGGAAAAGGGCAGTTTATTATGGAAAATGTAAAGCGGTATCCGGAGCGTAATTTTATTGCCGTGGAGGGACATGAAAGCGTCGTGCTGAGAGCTTTGCAGAAAGCTGGTGAAACAGAGCCGAAAAATCTTTACTTTGTGCTGGAATATATTCAGGATATCAGAGAATATTTTGAGGAAGGTGAGTTGGCGGGGATTTACTTAAACTTTAGTGACCCATGGCCAAAAGAACGCCATGCAAAACGGAGATTGACCTATGGAGAAAGACTGGTTCAGTACTGCGAGCTGCTTGGGCGGGATGGTTTTGTTCAGTTCAAAACTGACAATGAGGGTCTGTTTTCTTTTACCTTGGAACAGATAGAAGAAAAAAATCTGGAAATTATGGCAATAAGCAGGGACTTGCATCACAGCGAGCTGGCTGCGGAAAACATTACCACTGAATATGAAGATAAGTTTGCCCGAACGGGGAAGAATATCAATTATGTAAAGATAAGAGCCTGAGAGAAGGCTCTTTTACCTTTTTTGAAGAAAAATTCATTAAGAAATTAGTTTTGCCGGATCACAGATTTTGCCGTTTTTGTACATCTCGAAATGGAGATGGGCTTTGTCTAATGATTCATAAAGTGCAGTTTTGCCTACGTTGCTGATTACCTGCCCCTGCTTGACCGTGTCCCCTGTTTCAACCATTTTGTCTGTAGCCAGATTTGCATACTTGGAAACATAGCCGTTGGTATGCGTAACCTCTATGGTGATCCCATAGGCGTCGTCTGTATACACATCGGTAACCGTACCGTCTGCGGCAGCTTTTACACCGGAACCGGTAGGCGCCTCAAAGTCGATGCCGGGATGGGTCATGTACTGGTCTAGGGTTGCATTGTAGACGACCATATCCATGGAATAAGCTTTTACGATTTTGGCAGTAGCCATATCCACAGGGGATATAAACGTATTGGTATTTGGCGCCTGCTGCCTGCTGTCAACAGTAGGTACCTGAGCAGAAGCTTGGGAAGATTGAGTCTCCTCGTCAGCTTTTGCTTCGGCATCGTCTTTTGCCTTATTCGTTTCTGTTGGTGCTTTCTGGGTTACAGGAACGTCTCCGGCGCTTTCAGAAATCTTATTGATACTGGCTTTGATTGTAAAAATCGACGTCAGGGCAATGAGACAGAAACAGAGTATTAAAGTTGCCGCTACTTTATCCTTGCCTTTTTTCTTTTGCATTTGTCGCATGTTCTTCACCTCCTATCGTTATTATCGCCAGATAATCTTGGATTCATACGAAGATTAACTTGTAAAAACAGGGAGTTCATACTATAATCTATAATGATTATGATGACGGATGCCGCCGCAGAGCGGAAAATCATAGAAATAGATAGAGAAAGATTGTATGAATTAACCTGGAGGTGGAATAATTATGGCGGAATACATTTTAGCTGCAGCAAACGGCAGAAACATCCCAACAGAGGATAAAATTTTTGGAATCAGCAACAGAGCGAAAGCGATGATTGCAGAGAAGGGAAAGGATGCAGTTGTCAATGCGACTATCGGCGCACTGCTTGATGATCAGGGGGAATTGATGGTGCTGTCCTCTGTGGATGATACTTTTTCTGCGTTGGAACCGGAAGAATATGCAAACTATGCGCCTATCGGCGGCACACCCGAGTTTCGGAATGCAGTGATTAGGGCGGCTTTTGGCAGTTATGTACCAAAAGGAGCCGTACAGGCGGTAGCCACGCCCGGTGGAACAGGCGCTATTCGTAATACGATTGCAAATTACTCCTGTCTGGGCGATAAGGTGCTGACCAGTGATTGGCATTGGTCTCCATACAGAACCATCGCTGCAGAAATCGGAAGAAGTATCGATACATTCCCATTGTTTACAGAAGATAGAAGATTTAATCTGCAAGCTTTTGCAGATGCCACAGAAAGACTCTTAAATGAGCAGGAGCATTTGGTCATTATCTTGAATACCCCTGCCCATAATCCGACAGGCTATGCCTTGTCAGAAGAGGACTGGAACGGTGTTGTGGAGGTTTTGAAAAAACTGACAGCACCGGAAAAATCGGTTGCGCTGCTGATTGATGTAGCGTACATTGACTTTGCAGGCGATGAAGAAGAATACAGAACGTTTCTTCCTCTGTTAGAACAGCTGCCGGTTAATGTGTTGCCGATTATGGCGTACAGTATGTCTAAGACCTTTACGCTTTACGGTATGCGCTGCGGTGCGATGATCTGTATGGCGAAAACAGAGGAGATTGCGGAAGAATTCAGAAGGGTTTGTGAGTTTTCAGCAAGAGGAACCTGGTCCAACGGCGCTAAGGCAGGACAGAGCATTATTGCCAGAATTTTCTCCGACGATAAACTGCTTGCCAGAGTAACCGAAGAAAGAAGTCAGATTAGAGATATGCTTCTTGCAAGAGGCAGAGCCTTTGAGGAAGAAGCTGCAAAGGTGGGTCTTGAGACTGTGCCTTTTGACGCAGGCTTCTTTATTTCCATTCCTTGCGAAAATCCTGATGAAATCAGTGCGAAGCTGGAGAAAGAAGGGATTTTCCTGGTACCTTTGGAGAAGGGGCTGCGTGTGTCCGTAGCCTCTGTATCGGAGGAACGGTGCAGAATGATTCCGGCAAAAATTGCAGAAGCTATGGCATAGAGAAACGGAAGACCAGGAGGAACTGATGAAAAGCTATTTAGATATCTCACCGGAAGTAAAAGAGGCTTTGGAAAATCATAAACCTGTAGTTGCCCTTGAATCTACGATTATTTCCCATGGAATGCCTTATCCCCAGAATGTGGAAACGGCTATGGCTGTAGAAAAAATTGTCCGTGATAACGGTGCCGTTCCGGCTACGATGGCGATTTTAGGAGGACGGCTGAAATGTGGATTATCTCCTGCAGAAATTGAATATCTGGGGAAAAAGGGACAGGAGATTATTAAGTGCTCCAGACGTGATATTCCCGTTGCGGTTTCTAAAAAAATGGATGGCGCCACTACCGTAGCAACCACGATGATTATCGCCAATCTTGCCGGCGTGAGGGTTTTTGCAACCGGAGGAATCGGCGGTGTACACAGGGGTGCAGAAGCAACCATGGATATTTCTGCTGATTTGGAGGAACTCGCCGGTACGCCGGTGATGGTTGTCTGCGCCGGCGCCAAGGCGATTTTGGATTTGGGATTAACTTTGGAATATCTGGAAACCAAAGGCGTTCCGGTAATCGGATACGGAACGGAGGAACTCCCGGCTTTTTACACCAGAAAGAGCGGTTTTTCTGTAGACTACAGACTGGATACGCCAACTGAAGTGGCAGAAGCCTTTGACGCACAGAGAAAGTGCGGTCTGCATGGTGGAATGTTGGTTACAAATCCCATACCGGAGGAATTCGCTATGGATGAAGAACGGATTAATAAGGCTATCGATGCGGCTGTCGTGGAAGCAGAAGCTCTGGGAATTCACGGCAAGGCGTCCACGCCTTTCCTTTTGGCAAAAGTGAAGGAGATTACCGGAGGAGAGAGCTTGGATGCAAATATTCAGTTAGTATATAACAATGCAAAGGTCGCTTCGCAGATTGCGGTGGAGTTTTGCAAGTTGTAAGCGATGATGGAGCAAGGAGAAAAAATGAAACTGATTTCGTGGAACGTAAATGGTCTTAGAGCCTGCCTGGGCAAAGGATTTATCGAGTCAATGACGGCCTTGAATCCGGATTTTATCTGTATTCAGGAGACTAAGATGCAGCAGGGGCAGGCAGAGGTCGATTTGCCTGCATATAAGGAGTTTTTCTCCAACGCAGAGAAAAAAGGCTATTCCGGAACAGCGATTTTTGCCAAAGAAGAGCCGCAGACGGTGCAGATCAATTTTGGACAGCACACCGATGAAGGCAGAGCAGTGATTTTGGAATACGAAGGCTTTTATCTGGTCAACGTTTATGTGCCTAATGCGCAGGATAAGCTAAAGCGCATAGATTATCGAATGAAGTGGGAAGATGATTTTCGGAATTTTGTTCTGGAGTTGGATCAGAAAAAGCCGGTGATTATCTGTGGTGACATGAATGTGGCCGTGGAAGAAATCGATCTGAAGAATCCGAAGACGAACAGAGGAAACGCAGGGTTCTCTGATCAGGAGAGGGACAAGATGCGTCAGCTTCAGGCTGCCGGGTTTGTAGACACGTTCAGGTACTTATATCCGGATACAGAAGGCGTGTACAGTTGGTGGTCGTACCGCTTTAATGCACGTAAAAACAATGCCGGATGGCGGATTGACTATTTTCTGGTCAGCGATAGGCTAAAGGATAAAATTACTGCAGCCAGAATTCATACTGATATTTTTGGCAGCGATCATTGTCCGGTAGAGCTGGAAATTGCACTATAAGCTTGTGATCGGCAAGCTAATAAAAACCGTGGTGAAGAGGCGCTGCTAAGACCTTTGAACCCACGTTGAACACAAAAAAGAGGCTGGTCATATTTGACCTGCCTCTTTTGCTCTTTTACTCTATGGAAAGTCCGCAGATTTGCATGTGCTGATTTAGCGTAATGATGAAATCCGGTTCACTATATTCATATTGGCATTTGACGATGCATACGACATAATCGTCACCTGCCAGTTTTTTCGATGTGGCAGAAATGCCTTTTATCCGGATAAACTTGCCCATGCTTTCTCTGACGGGACCAAAGGTTTTTTCCAGACGATCGTCAGCCATGGTGATGCACAGATCAGCATTGAACATGGCGCGGCAGCTGAGGTAATCCTGTTGGTTGAATTTGCGGATAAAAGCTTTGGCGGTTTTAAAAACGCGATTCTTTTCAAAGCCTTCCGGCAGCTCACTGCCTCCGGCGTAGATACCGGCAAGGAGTGCAAGCGCCGCCGGAATGATCAAGTACTTCTTTTTCATTTCCATTCCCCTTTCTTGCATTCATCATACCATTTTTATATAATATTAGCAACAACTGGTTTTTTCAGAGAAAAAAGACAAGGAGGCCATACGTTGATGCTGACAGGTGTGATTATTTTGCTGATGCTGCTGACTTTGCTGGCAATATTTTTGCGATGGAGTAATAAGTCTATCATTATTACAGAATATCGGTACAAGGACGCAAAGGTGCCGGAGGATTTTCAGGGATTTCGGATTACCCAGGTCTCAGATTTGCAGAGCGAATACTTTGGGAAAGAACAAAATAGCCTGTTTCGGCGCGTTGCAGACACCCGGCCGGACATTATTGTGTTTACGGGGGATTTGGTAGACAGAAATCATACTGACTATGAGGCGGGCTTGACTGGGATGAAGCGTTTGTGCGCCATTGCAACGGTCTACTATATCAATGGGAACCATGAAATGGCATTACCCACTGAAGAAACATCGCAATTCTACGATGAGCTTCGCAGAATGGGTGTGGAGGTGCTTTTTGATCGGGGAACTATAGTAAAGAAAAGAGAAGGGCAAATTCGTATTGAGATTTCATATATTCCAAGGGATTTAATAACTGTTATATTTTATTATCAAATATCTCTCAATCCCTTGAAAACACAAAGTTTATCGCAGGTGAGCTTTCCCTTATTGTTTCCCTTGCGTTATATCGTCCCACCAGT
>JAXKAR010000033.1:0-3144 GCA_036305845.1 Emergencia sp. | reverse complement strand
TTATTACTGATTGATCAGTAATAACGCCGCATATTGAGGAGTATTTGTCAAGTAATATTTTAGGAAATATCAAGCAGGTATCAGAGAGAGCATTGCCCGTTTAACAAGCAACAATCTCTTAAGTTAATGACATTGGTTCACTCCGTTCTCAGTAACGTAGCCAAAATTCATTCCAGATTGCCTGCGGCAATGGAATTTTGGCTTGTATGTCTCGGGATAGTGGTGTGTGAACAGTAACATGATATCTGCTTAATGTAAAATAGATAAAAATGTTGTGGGGAATGAAGAAGAAAGTAGGAAACAGCATGGGACAGGAGGAAAAATATATGGATGAATACATAAAAGAAATATCAGAAAAAATTGAAGATAAAAAAGAATACTATGCCAAAATCAGCGATAAAATCTGGGAGTATGCGGAGCCGAGATTTCAAGAATATAAATCTTCTGAATTACTTCAGCAGACATTAAAGAAAGAGGGATTTTCCATAAAATCAAATCTGGCAGGAGAGGAAACAGCATTTATTGCAGAATACGGTTCCGGAAAACCGGTTATAGGATTTCTTGGCGAATTTGATGCCCTGCCGGGACTTTCGCAGAAAGCAGATACTACCGAGAGAATCCCGGAAGAAAAAACATCAGATTCAAAATATGAAAGCGTGCCGGAAAGAGAAAAGAAACAAAATCCAGGTTCAGGATATACTGATAATTGTGGCCATGGCTGCGGTCATCAGCTTATCGGAACAGGCACCCTTGCCGCCGTCATAGCATTAAAAGACTTCATGAAAGCACACAACCTGAAAGGAACAATCCGCTACTACGGCTGCCCAGCCGAAGAAAACGCAGGCGGCAAAGCATTCCTTGTACGTGACGGCTATTTCAATGACTGCGACCTCGCCCTCTGCTGGCACCCGGAGCAGGGACGACGCGCATGCTACGGAAGCACCAAAGCAAACTTCAGAGTCTTCTTCACATTCTACGGAACCCCGGCACACGCCTCCATGTGCCCGGAATTAGGCCGTTCCGCACTGGATGCAGTAGAATTAATGGACGTAGGCGTAAACTACATGCGTGAACACATGATAGACGAAGCCAGAATCCACTATGCCATCACCGACACAGGCGGAGATGCCCCAAACGTAGTCCAGTCCAGAGCCCAGGTACTCTACGCCATCCGCGCCCCGAAGATCACTCAGGTAAAAGAACTCTACAACCGCGTATGTAATATAGCCAAAGGCGCCGCCCTCATGACCGAAACTACCGTAGAAATCCGTCAGGTGGCTGCCTATTCCAATTTAATCTCCAGTAAAATCCTTGCAGACCATATGAACACCTACCTGGAAAAACTTGGCCCGATTCCATATACAGAGCAGGAATATGCCTACGCACAAAAATTCCAGCAGTCCCTCTCGGATCAGGATAAAAACCAACTCCCTACAATCGCCCGGGACTACTTTGGATCAAACGCCGCCGAAGCCATGAAAAAACCAATCTTCCAGCCAATAGCCAGCCAAAACCTGTACAGCGACCTCAAATACTCCACCGATGTAGGCGATGTAAGCTGGATTGTCCCAACCGTCCACCTCAACATCCCCACATTCGCCGCAGGAACCGCCCTCCACTCCTGGCAGGCAGTAGCCCAGGGCAAATCCTCAATCGCTCACAAAGGAATGCTCTACGCCGCCAAAATCATGTCCCTCACAGCTCTGGATTTTTTACAAAATCCAGAACTGGCAAATCAAGCCAGAAAAGAACTGACAGAAACATTAGACGGAGAAACATATCCCAATCCATTGCCGAAAGACTTGAAACCAGAGCTATGGTAAAAATAACATTTTGCCAGTTCCCAGCGCGAAGCCATCTGTCTCCTGGGGTGAATTTGACGAGTCTTAGTAACTCTTAGGTTTGGGAAATCTGCGTTATGGAAAAGAATCGCAACGTGTCTGAGCGAAGTTTGCAACGGAGCGAGTTTTGCATTCTTTTTCATGTTTTTAGCAGATTTATCAAACCTTAGAGTTACTTAGGCTCACGAAACTGAACCCCAGGAGACAGATGGCTTCGCGCGTCCCTACCCAATCCAAACAAACATTGTAACTATCCATAAAAAATGCTATAATCCATTTCAGAAAAACAAGATAAAAATCTTAAAAAATACAACAATCAGGAGGCACAAAAAAATGAGTAAAAAAGTATACATCTTCCTCGCCGACGGATTCGAAGACATTGAAGGTTTGACCGTAGTAGACCTTCTCCGCCGCGCCGGAATCGACATCAAAACCGTATCTATCAAAGAAACCACCAGGATTCAGACATCCCACGGTATCACCATGCTCACCGACGCCATATTCGCTGAAACCAACTTCGCCGACGCCGACATGCTCGTTCTTCCTGGAGGAATGCCGGGAACCAAATACCTTGCCGGTTACAAACCACTCATCGACCTCCTGACAGACTTCAACAATAAAGGCAAAAAAATCGCAGCCATCTGCGCAGCTCCAAGCGTATTTTCCGGACTGGGATTCCTCAAAGGCCGCAAAGCAACTTCCTATCCGTCATTCATGGAAGTTCTCTCCAAAGATGGCGCAGTAACAAGTGAAGACAGCGTAGTAGTAGACGGAAACATAACCACCAGCCGCGGCCTGGGAACGGCTGTAGACTTCGCACTCTCCCTGATTTCACAGCTCGAAAATGAAGAAAAAGCAAAAGAAATCGCAGAATCTGTAGTTTACACACGTTAAAACATCCCAAAACCCTTATTTTTATGCGAAAAAACACTAGCACTTTTGGATTTTTTGTGCTATACTGCTACAATGACTGTAAATATATAATTGAGTTATAAACAGACTTCTTGCGTTACTGACACAGAGTGAACAGTAACTCTCCCGCTTCTGCAATGGTGGGAGCGGAGCTCAGACTTGAATATATAGAAATAGGTAAAAACTGTGAATGATATAACGCAGCTGAAAAACCAGTCGCAAAATATAACCTGAATTTAAGGAGGAACATTGTAACATGAGTTTACAGGTGGAAAAAATGGAAAAAAACATGGCTAAACTTACTATCGAAGTTGCCGCTGAAGATTTAGAAAAAGCAATGCAGAATGCATACCAGAAAGCAAAAGGAAGAATTTCCATCCCTGGATTCCGT
>JAXKAR010000032.1:0-27184 GCA_036305845.1 Emergencia sp. | reverse complement strand
GTCGAAAGAACTACCGGAAATCTGTCACAAAAAACTTAATTTAAAAAAGTGAAATAGATAAGAGCAGGCCACTAAGCAGCTGACATAAAGTCAAATGCCCAGTGGCCTTAATTGTTATGACACGAGTGATTTACCGTTTACCAGCATCCCACTTTTCATCCAAACAATAACATTTACCGCTATATTCTTCCAATATTTTCCACATTGCCATCAAACCTCTGACAATGCCCATATAGATGAAAATTCTAATGCGACAGCCTCTTCTTTTTCTATTGAAATTCCGATGTGCTTTTGCAACACGCCCTTTTTTGCTTAATCAGATTTTGTAAAAGTCAGGCTTATGCTGCCTGAAAACCGCATAGTACTTTAACCCGCAGTCTTTTACCAGTTCACCTACAGAATCAAAGCCTTCTCCCAAGCGCGCCGATACATGTGCGTCAGAACCGAAGGTGATAATTTCTCCGCCAAGCTGGGCATATCTTCGAATAATCTCCTGATTCGGGTTAATCATATTTTTTGCCTTATACTTTGACGTATTGCACTCAATACCCCTGTCGGTTTCAATCAGTTCCTTAAGAATCTCGTCCAGAATGTCACCGTATTTGCGGTAAGTAAAAGTCTCTGCCGCTCCCGGTCCGTAGCGAAGGACAAAATCCATATGACCGGCTACATCAAACCCCTTAAACGCTTTTACGTTGACAAGCTCATCCTCAAAATATTGACGAACCGCCGTCTCAATATCTACGTGTTCATAGTGACGTTTATCTTCCGCATCCATCTTGCGGAACGTATGTGTTGATCCGATTATGAAGTCAAAAGGATAAGTACCTGCATATTCATTGAGATCCTCAGTGATATGGGGCTGAATGCCAAGCTCAATCCCGACAAGCACCTCAATTTTATCCGCATATTTCTCCTTTATTCTGTTCAGGTCGGCAATGTATGCTTTTGTCGCCTCTTCATCACCTTTATCATCAAGAAGAAATTTAAAATAGTCAGGTGGAAAAGCCGGGGCATCGAAGTCCTGATGGTCAGTTATGCAAATTTGATTCATACCCAAAGCAATGGCTCTTTCAACCTGTTCTTCCACAGGTGTGCCAGAATCACTGGACCATCTGGTATGTACATGCATATCAGAAATCATTAACAATCACCTTCTGTCTCCACTTCAGCTTTTGCATCCTCTTCTAAGGGTTTTATGCAAATGCCGGTTGCTGCATAGATATAAGCGAGAACCCAAATAATATAACTCATGAAACAGTAAGGCAAATATGCACTAATCGGCACTCCCAGTACAGACGGATAGTATACACCGGAGCCTGACCACGGAATGAATCCCGCCATACCGGTACCAAAGTCTTCCATGGTTCTGGATAAATTCAACGTAGACAGCCCCATCTGTTTATACTTTTCCGTATACATTTCTCCGGTTAAAATTAACGCCAGAGAAGAGCTACCACCAATGGCAACCAGAACAACAACCGAAATAGAAGTTGCAAGAATCAGACTAAATCTTGTCTTTACAGACAGAAGCAGCTTACCCAGAAGCACTTCGATTGCACCAATCTGTTCCATAATCCCTGCAAAATAGAAGCAGATGTAAATCAGAATGAAAGATTTCAGCATGGATGCCAAACCACCCCTATTGAGCAGTTCCATTGCATCTTCTCCCGCATCGGCAGCGACAAATCCGCTTCTTGCCCTTTCTACCATTTCTAAATCAAATCCGTTATATAGTGCGGAAACACCGTCCTGAATAGCAAATCCCTGATAGAATACGCCAATAAGCAGAGCAATCACTGCAGAAAGCATCATCACCACAGTAGACGGTTTTTTGGTAATGGAGCCATAAACAACAATGGCCAAAGGAATAAGCACGATAATATTCCAGTTAAATGCGGTATCCAATGTCTCAAGCAGCTGAAGTGTATTGTCAGGAAGACCGGCGCCGGTCGTCTTCGTGCTGATTCCCATGATGACATAAATAACTACGCCAATTGCTGCCGCCGGAACTACCGTCTTGGTCATATGACCGATGTGCGCGAAAATATCATTCTTTGTAGACAAAGACGCCAATATGGTGGTGTCCGACAACGGAGACAGCTTATCTCCAAAAATTGCACCTGTATAGCATGCGCCTGCAACAGCTGCAATATTAACATTTGGCATAGCCGTAGCAATGCCCATCATAGCGATTCCTGCAGTGGCTGCAGATCCCCAAGAGGTTCCGGTACAAGTTGAAAAAATTGCGCATAGTGCAAAGGCGGATACTAAAATCCATTTTTCGCTGACCAGCTGCACACCATAGTAAATAAACATAGGAATTGTTCCCGAAAGCATCCATGCACCCAAAAGGAAACCTACCGCAATGAGTACAGACATGGCCGGAGCTGCAGATTTAATCTTTTCTGCAGTAAATTCTTCCATTTCCTTAAAACTATAACCGCATCGCCAGCCAATAAATACCACATAACAAACGGCTATTCCAATCAGCGCAGGCGCTGATAAATCTGCCAGTGATCCGAAGAAAAAGATAACAAGCAATACGATAACTGCAGAAAGCGCTTCCAGCATGGAAGGTTTTCTCTTCGCCCTTATAGGCGTTTTCTTTTCTTTTTTGTTTTTCATAATTACGCTCCTTGGCCGAATATTCGAACTTCTTTATTTGTACTTCTACATTTTACCAATCATTTTGCAGGTCATGTTTTAGTAAAAGTGAAAGATTAAACCAATTTTTTTGTAGAAATTATAAATCTTTACCGTTTGTTTCAGGGATATAATTGAATATACTTGCTACACCAGGAGTTGATTATATTATGTTTTATTTTATGATGGCCTCAGGCCTGATTTTTGCCTATATAAACGGTATGCATGATGGCGGAACCGTAGTAGCGACTACGATTTCTTCCCGTCTGGTTTCACCCTTTCGTGCCGTCCTGATCGCAGGCATCGCAAATTTTCTCGGCGCAATTGTTTTAGGTACAGCTGTAGCCTATACCATATCAGAAAACATCATCGACATCACCCCTCTGCTGATGGGAAAGCCAAAGACGTGCTATGCCTTTGTCTTAGGTTCATTTGTTGGCAGTATGGTATGGAATGTACTTACTTGGATCATCAAGCTGCCTTCCAGCGCCTCTCATTCCATGATCGGCGCTATGATCGGCTGTGGTATTTCCGCTTGTGGCATAGTCTATATTCAATGGGAATCCATCTTTCTCAAGGTCATTCTTGCCATGCTGCTTTCTCCTCTCGCCGGATTCACTTTTGGCTGGCTTTTTTTTAAGCTGCAGTGTCATCTGCTTCAGAATGCAACCATCATCTGGGGCGGTCGGATTCGTTTTCTCCACAAACTGGGCAGTTTCTTTCTTGCCTTTACCTACGGCAGCAATGATGCGCAAAAAGTCATGGGCTTAATCGCTATTGGGTTAGCTGCCCGTTGCAGCTCGGAGATTATCATACCCCTATGGCTGATTCTTGCCTGTTCTGCTGCTCTTGCTTTTGGTACAATTACCGGAGGATATAATATGATTAAAACCGTAGGTATGGATATTACGAAAATTGATGTACAGAACTCTTTCAGCTCACAGCTGGCCACTATCTTTGTCGTCACCACGGCCAACCTGACAGGCCTTCCTATCAGCGCTACGCAGGTTGTCACCTCCACCGTCATGGGCGTGGGAACAGGCAATACACCAAAAAATGTAAATTGGTCAATAACAAAAAGAATCTTCATTGCCTGGCTGATTACCATTCCGGCATCAGCGTTAATAGGCAGTTTACTTTATTTATGCATTTATCAGGTTCAACTACTTCTATAACCCAAAGGACGGTGTGTTATGAAAAAGAAAAAAACCTTTTTCCGTAAAAACGAACGGCCAAATTTCTACACTATGCTGCAAAAACAGTGCGAAATCACCTCTCGCAGCAGCGCTCTGTTTGTACAGCTTCTTGATTGTCGTGAGGAAATGCTGGCAAAAGAAATAGAAAGCTGTGAAAAGAAAGCCGATCAGGTTCGGCGAGAGTTAATTGACTATGTAGAGAACTCTTTTATTACACCTCTGGATCGTCACGACCTTTTTGCCGTCTCCAGAGCTATCGATGACATCACCGATAAGATAAAAGACTTAAAAGATTTCCTTCTCTTCTTTAAATTCTCCCCTACTGAAAAGCATAAAGAAATGGGGAAACTGATCGATGCCTCTATTGATCACATTACCGGCGCCATGACTGAATGGGCCGGAGACAATATAGATTGCTTTTGGGATGATCTTGTCAAAGCCAAGAAAAATGAAAATCAGATCAAACGTATCTATTGGGAAAATATCCGGGATCTGGAGCGAGAAAAGCTGAATTTAAAAGAGATTATTACCATGCAGGAGTTTTCTAAGGATCTGAACAGCCTTGCCAATAAAGTAGGCAAAGCCGCTGACTACATCAGTGACATCAAAATTAAGTCCATAAAATAACCGCACATCTATTGCCAATCAAACTCAATGTGGGTCCGAGTAATTTAATGGTTTCATCATCAAAAACATTAAAGGTCAGCGTGTCTTGCGCTGACCTTTATGTCTTTATTCACAATTTTTACAACACAGCCGCTTTTCGCAAAAGGTAAATTCGTATTGCCGCAGAAAGCTCAGCATAAAACTCAGGCTCTGTCTTGTCCTCGCAGCCAATCATTTCCTTGATTTTACCTAAGCGATAACGAATCGTATTTTGATGACAACTGCAGTCAGATGCCGTTACGCCGATATCCCCATTATTGATTACCAAAAGAATAGCGGTATGCAAAAACTCATCCTTGTCCATCAAAGGTCGAATCAAATTCTCCGAAAAGCGATAAAGGAAATAGCTTTCCCTAAGTGGTACAAGGTACTTGAATGCACCGATTTCCTCATAACGAGAAAAGGATTTCCTCGCACATACGCTTGCTGCATAGGTATGGTAGCTTTCTCGCAGACAACAGTCAAGCCCCTCGTATGGTGAGTAAATCCCGCTTCGGCAAAGGTAAAGCGCTTCTCCATTCACCGAAAGACCTTCTAAAACGTCCTCAAGAATGATGTCAAACTTCTCATCTTCATTATAAACGCCCGTCAGAATCAGAAAAATTCCGTTATTATAACGGCATAAAGCAGATTTACTCTTGAGCGTCTTATTCAGATAGAAATTTCGCATGATTCTTCCCATATCCAGTTTCTTTTCCGGTGTCTTGGGCTTTAGATATACTGCCATGGCATAGGGTTTAAAAAGCAAAGAAACACTCTTTGCAATGCGGACAACTTCTTCCTTGGTCATTTCATGCTCAATCATCAGTTTAAGATTTGCCTCCGATAAGATTTCCTTATCATCTTTCTGTACTGCATCCATGACTTCGTAAATAACGTTCTCAAAATACAAATCATCTCCAAAGGCAAAAATAGGAAAGTCATGCGCTTCTGCAAAATCTGTCACTTCTTTAGGTAAAGTCTTATAAATTACCGTCTTATAGGCAAATCCGGCTATACCAATCTCATAAAGCTCTTTTACGGCGCATAAAATTCTATCCGGATCACGTTGTGCAAAGAGCAAGGTCGAAAGAACAAAGCTATCTTTTTCGAAGGGGGTCTGATTATGATAGTCCACCTCCGGCACAAATTCATAGTCTGCAATTCCGGCTGAGCAAACTACTCGTTCGAGCCCGTTTATCCCTGCAATCAGCTTCATCCCTTGCATACTTTGCAGATGAAGTAAGTCTTTTACTCTTAATGCCATAGGCTTTCTCCTTTCGCCTCAAAAAAATATGGTCCTGAATAAATGCAGGACCACATTAAACACTATAAAATCGCTTCCTTTAATTTCTCAAAGTTCTCGGTGATTTCCTTAGGGAGCCATTGGAACTGACTATAGAAAGCTTCGATATCTTTGATTTCGTCTTTCCAGACTTCTCTATCCACCTGCAGCAGTTTCTCCATGGTGGCTTCGTCAAGTTCAAGACCCGTAGTATCCAGGTCTTCCATCGACGGCTCATAGCCAAGCGGTGTTTCAACTGCGCCAACGCTGCCCTCGCAGCGGTTCAGCATCCAAAGAATCACTCTCAGGTTGTCACCGAATCCCGGCCACATGAAATCATCATTCTCGTCAGTTCTAAACCAGTTTACATGGAAAATCCTAGGTGGATTGGTCATCTTCTGTCCCATATCAATCCAGTGCTGGAAGTATTCCGCCATATTGTAGCCGCAGAACGGCAACATTGCCATCGGGTCATGTCTGACCACACCTACCTTGCCGTTCGCTGCAGCAGTGGTTTCTGAAGCCATGGCAGAACCGATAAATACGCCGTGGTTCCAGTCTCTTGCTTCGTAAACCAGCGGCTCTGCTTTGGCTCTTCTGCCGCCGAAGATAATTGCAGAAATCGGTACGCCTTCGCCTGTTGCAAATTCATCCGCAATGGTCGGGCAACCTGCTGCAGGAGCAGTAAATCTGGAGTTTGGATGAGCGCCCTTTTCTTCGGAGGTCTTTCCGTTCCAAGGATTACCCAGCCAGTCTTCCCCATTTTCCGGCGGATTCTTATCCAGTTTTTCCCACCATACGGTGTTATCGTCAAGATTTCTTGCCACGTTGGTGAAAATCGTTCCTCTTCTGGTTGTTTCCAGAGCATTAGGATTGGACTTCTCGTTGGTTCCCGGTGCAACACCGAAGAAACCGTTTTCCGGATTTACTGCGTAAAGTCTTCCGTCGCTGCCGATTCTCAGCCAGGAAATATCATCTCCTACTGTGGAAATCTTATATCCCTGCTCCTTAAAGTAATCAGGCGGGGTCAGCATGGCCAAGTTGGTCTTTCCACATGCGCTTGGGAAAGCGCCGCAGACATACTTGGCTTCGCCCTCTTTATTCTCAATCTTCAAAATCAGCATATGTTCTGCCATCCAGCCTTCCTGTTTGCCCAGGTAAGAGCCGATTCTAAGTGCGAGACACTTCTTGCCCAGCAGTACATTACCGCCGTATGCGGAGTTGATGGACCAGATAGTATTGTCCTCCGGGAAGTGGGCAATATACTTCTCCTGCTCGTTAATCTGTGCTTTGGAATGCAGACATCTGGTAAAATCTTCCCCCTCATTGAGACGGTCGATAACTTCCTGACCAACACGAGTCATAATCGCCATGCTAAGCACAACGTAAATGGAGTCAGTCAGCTCAATGCCGATTTTGGCAAACTCAGTGCCTACAACGCCCATGGAAAACGGAATTGCATACATGGTTCTTCCCTTCATGGAGCCATCAAAAAGTTTGCTCATCTTATCATACATTTCTTGTGGCGCAACCCAGTTGTTTGTTGGGCCTGCGTCTTCTTTTCTCGTGGTGCAAATGACGGTTCTTTTCTCATCTCTTGCTACGTCCTTGGGATTGGTACGATAGTAGAGACATCCCGGAAGCTTCTCCTGGTTCAGTTCCAGCATTTCTCCTGTATCAAGAGCAATCTGCTTGATTGCATCCAGCTGCTCCTGGCTGCCGTCAACCCAGACAATCTCATCAGGTTTGGTCATATCCGCCATTTCTTTTACCCAAGCGTTTACCGCC
This sequence comes from Emergencia sp., assembly GCA_036305845.1. Taxonomy (GTDB): domain Bacteria; phylum Bacillota; class Clostridia; order Peptostreptococcales; family Anaerovoracaceae; genus Senimuribacter. The sequence goes on along the minus strand of JAXKAR010000032.1, from coordinate 19,624 downwards.
TGGTTTGTTACCATTGTCATAAATTTTTCTCCTTTTCTCCTTTTTACAACAATTCAGGCCGCTTCGGCGGAAGCAGTCTGCCAAATTACTATACATAGCTATTTTATAATAGTTTGTCGATTTTGACAATAAAAAAATGGAAATGACAGAATATCAAAAAAATCAAATCCGGCTCCATATGAAGCCGGACTTTTACACTCTATTTTACATAAGCCTTTTCTACGTATGGACTTGTAGCGGTTTTCAGCATACCGCCATAGCCCAGTTCAAATTCCACGATATCGCCTACCTGATAAGCTTTATCGCAGTGGGTCACATCTAAGATGATGTGGTCGGAGCTTCCGCCCATGATTTCTACTTGCGGATCGCAAGGCGTCATGCTGCCCAGATCTGTATCCTGCTTGCCGATACCGATAATGGCTCTCTTCATGATACCTCTGTCTTCATAATAAGGCTTTTCACCGAAAGCGTCTACACCCACTTCGCCGATCGGCAGAGATGGTTTTTCTTTCAGCTCGATAATCTGCGCCTGTAAAATCAGACCGTCGCTGACTGTTCCCGGCAGCTTAGTTTCGTATGCGGTGTCATTACCAAGAAGGAAAGATTCTCCCAGTCTCAGGTTATTGATACCAGCCGGAAGTTCTCCTTTATCCACCAAATAGATAGAGCTGGAGTTACCACCGGATACCATTTCTAATTTGATGCCGTACTTCGCTTCGATTTTCTCACCGATTGCAACAAGCTGGGACAGGTTTTCGTTCTTCGGAATAATTGCGCCGTAGCAAGTCAGATTGACACCGATACCGTAAAGGTTGATGTTTTCCATCTTCAAGATTTCTTCTACGGCTTCGAAAATCAGATCTTCATTCTGGAAGAAGATACCTTCTCTCAGGTCGCCCAAATCGATCATCAGCAGAATATCGTGTACCTTGCCGATTTTGGCGGCCTCCTCATTGAGCAATCTGATTGTGGAAAGCTCGGAGTTGAAGGAAAGGTCAACGTATTTGACTACGTCAGCCACTTCACAGTGCATTGGAATTCTCAGCAGAACCGTCTTCTTGCCGTTATTTCTTGCTGTATCTGCAAAGCCTGCGATATTCTTTACTCTGGAGTCTGCAATAAAATCCACATTTGGATTTTCTGCCACCATCTTTACCATTTCTTTATCTGCGCAAAGACCTTTGGTTACAATCATTAGGGAGCAATTGCCATGATCCTTGGTGATTACTGCGCATGCGTTTAAGTTGTCTTCTAATTTTTTCAGGTTAATCTGTAATTTTGGGTACATCGTTCTTCTCCTTTACTCCACATTACTCTACTCTGTTTGGACAGTTTTTTCTGGTGCAGTGCTTACAGTCGTGGGTGCAGTCGCCCATATACTGTCCGCCGTTTTCTGTATGTGCAGCCCATTTACCTTTGATTCCCTGGCCGCTGCGCATACCTGCTTTTTCATCGGACTCTCCAAGCGCAGCTTCTTTTGCCGCTTTCAGTTCTTCCGCACTGGCTCCGCCGATTCTCTCTTCCTCTTTGAAACAGGACATATCGTAACCCATGTCTTCCATTTCTTTAATGTGCTGCTTGTACTCTTCGTCACGGGCTTTCGCCTCTTCCAATTCTCTGTTGACGTCTTCCATATATTTCGGCGCCTTAGTGAAATCCTGTTCTTTCTTTTCCGGGAATTTGAAGTCCAAGCTCTTCTCCAACAGCCTGATTGCCGCTTCTCTATGGCGTTTAGACAAAACACCCAAGGACGCCATGATATAGTCGTTGTCCACCAGGATCTGCGCATGCTCTGTCGGGAACAGCATCATTCCGGTTTCGTTATGTTTTGCGATTTCTTCCATAATTTCCACCCTGTGAGGGAGTCTGGTCAAAGCGCCGCCTGTTCCCACAATGTATTTTACCTGGGTCAGATCTTTACCCTCTGCAACAGTACTTCTGCCGGAAGGTCCATAAATATATCGGATAATACCGGCGTGACGCTCTACTGCCTTCAGAACAGCTTCCTTGGTCAGACGTTCTACCAGCTTAAACTCATCTTCGGTCTTTGGAATTGCCACATAGGTTTCCAGCGTCTTGTCCAAATCGATACCCATCTTCTCACAGTCTTTACGCATCTGTTCTTCGCCGATGGATTCGATAACTTTCATTCTATTGACGTAAACACCCAGGTCACCCTCTACAGTTCTCTTTGCCTTAGGCTCAGGAGAAATCATGATACGGGCAATTTTATCGGATTCTGTCGCAACAGAATGCAGGTCTGTTGTTGCACCGCCTACGTCCAGCACGATAAGATCGCCCAGGCAATCATAAAGCAGCTTGGTACACTCCATTACCGCTCCTGGGGTTGGGATAATCGGTCCGTTGACCATTTCTCTCACATGCTCCATACCCGGTGCATGAATGATATGATCCTCAAATGCATCCTGAATCACCTTTCTGCAAGGTTCTACATTGAGGTCGTCGATTTTTGGATAGACGTTTTCCACATTGTATAAAGTCTGTCCGCTTTCCTCATCAAAGATCAGTTTCATTTCTTCCTGATTCTCGATGTTTCCGGCATAAATAATTGGTGTCTTCAGCCCCATGCTGCGAATCATCTCCGCATTGTCCAGCGCCGTATCTCTCTCGCCGAAGTCTACGCCGCCCGCTATGAGAATCAGGTTCGGGTTGATTTCTTTAATCTTTGCAATATCTGTTCTTCTCAGTCTGCCTGCAGTGACATAGTGGATAATGCCGCCTGCACCCAACGCTGCTTCTTTTGCGGCTTTTGCCGTCATATCATAGACCAGTCCGTGTACAGTCATTTTCAGACCGCCGGCCGCTGACGAAGTTGCCAGCATTTCATCGTATTCCAAACTGGCGATATTCATTTTTTTACACAGGTCGTCAACTGCGCCCTGAAGTCCGATTCTGACATCTCCGTCCATAACGGAAGTCGGCGCCTGTCCTTGCGCCCAGAATTCCGGGTTCTCTGTGTCTAATCCCCTAAAAGCATTGACAACCGTGGTTGTTGAGCCGATTTCGGCTACTAAAACATCTACTTTCATCTTATCACCTCTTCTTTTTCTGTCTGCTTTATCCGTCTATAAAGGAAGCCAGTTTCCGGTAGCCGTTGCAATCAGCTTTCCGGTTTCTTCGCAGATCATCTCTCCCCGAAGTCTGATCATGGTTCTTCCGTTTTTTACAATGTAAGTGTGGACCACCGCGTGAGTTCCCCCAGGCAGCGACCGCAAATAAGAGATATTCAAATCCGTCGTTGCCGCTTCCTTCCAGCCTGCAGCATAAATCGCCACGGTTCCCACGGCAGAGTCAAACATACTGCAGATCATGCCGCCGTGAATTTCTCCTCTCTCGTTTCTCCACCAGTCCTTGGTTTCAAAACGATAGGAAATCCGCTGTTCTTCAAAGCAGTATCCAGCCAGCTCTCTTGCAAGCACATCGTCAAAAGGACTATTATCCTTATATTCTTCCGCAAATTTACGTACATCTGCTTCCCATTCTGCTTTGTTTGTGTACATATTCAAAATACCTCTCCTAAAAATATTTTACATAGAAATACATATCTGTCGGTTTATATCCGATGGCCTCATAACAGCTTATTTCTGATTTCGCTTTCAATAATCCCTAAATTGATATTCCCATCCGGGTCATCGTAAGTGACAATCAAATTCTTCCAAGGTACTATCCCTACGGATTCGTACATTTCCATCTTCCATTTATGATGTTTCATATATTCTTTGTTCCCCGGCAGTCCGCAATGCTCACAGTAAAATATTTCACTGCTTCGAGATTTCAATGTAAAATCCGGGGAAAGATTGTATTTCCCAATAGTTAGTACCTGTTCATACCGAAAAGGCACTTGGTATTCATATAGTTTCTCTGCGATGAGAACCTCTGACTTGGATCTGACGGCCAATCCTCTGGAGGTCAGGTGAGTTTTCCTTTCCGGTTTGTAATCGCTTTGCTTATATGGTTCTTGCATCCACTGATCTGCAAAATCACACGATACTGGGTCACTGAAAAAGTAATCTTGGGGTATCTTGGCATAGCTTTTGGGCAAACCGCTAAGAATGGCGCCTGCTGTAATATCAGAAACCCTTGCCAGCGCCTTTTGAATCACAAGACGGTTTTCCTCCAGAACAAGTAATTCCGTTTCCAGATATTTTTTTCGTGCTAATACTTTCATTTTTTCTGGTTGATTCGTAATGGTTTTACGAATACGTCTCTCACCATCCTTCAAAGTATGCACATAAACCAAATGCCCCTTTCGCATTTCTTGCGTTAAATGACCTGTCGGATATACGCTTAATTCCAGGTTGACAGATTTTTGTTTTTTCTCAATTTCTGTCAACATTTTCTCTAAATCCTGTCTTAAAATCACAGATTCCCTTCTCCTTTTTGACAAATTTGACTAATAATTTATTTTTTGTCGAGTTTGTCAACTTTTTTGGAAGAAAGGTTGACAAAATTGACACATTTTTTGAAATTTGTCTACTTTGTCAACATTTCACAAAGGGGGTTCCGGTAAAGTGAAACCAAGCAAAGCCAAGTGAAACCAACCACAGCCAGACAAATCATTTGTCTTAATCATACGCCATATGCAATCCGGTTTCAACCAGTTTTTTACATTTTAAGTTATTTATGGAAGCCAGCCCGGCCTCCCTGTTTAAAAACCAGGGGCGGGCTTTCTGCCCGCCCCGTTAGTTTTCGTTCAGTTTGTGTGTCAGAATATCTGCACTTTTGCGATTTACAGTTCGCCTCTTCTTCTCTGTGCTTCTTCACACAGGAATGTTGCAACATCGATACCATGGGAGTCTCTGCCGAAACCTGCGTCGATACCGGTCTTAACAGCGTCATCAGGAATTACCTGCGTTCCGCCTGCAGCGATAATTACCTTATCTCTGATACCCTTTTCTACTGCCAGGTCGTTGATTCTCTTCATGTTCTTGTAGTGGATGTTGTCGTGGGAAATGATGGTGGAAGCCAGGATTGCGTTAGCGTTTAATTCAACTGCTGCGTCAACCAGCTTTTCTACAGGTACGGAAGTACCTAAGTAGTTAACCTTGATTCCCCATTTTTCGATTCCGCCATGCTTGATGTTGATGATTTCACGAAGACCTACAGAGTGTTCGTCTTCACCAACAGTACCGCATACAACTACCATTGGATGGTTTTCAAATTCGTTGTATAAAGTAGCGTCGTCTAAGTGATGTGGTTCAGGTGGAATCTCCAGAGTGGATGGGTCTACATCGAATGTAACCTTACCCTTCATTTCGATTCTTGTACCTTCAGCTTCCTGCATAACTTCCTTGGAAGTAACTTCAGGATTTTCCAGACCTAACTTACGGCCGATTTCCAGAGCTGTAGCTTCTGCAGTTCTGGTGTTTGCAGGAATCATCATAGTCATCAGAACTACGCCGTCTCCGCACCATTCCATTTCAGGTTTGATTGCTTCGCCGTCCAGGTACTTAGCTACCTTTTCCAGTCTGCGATCTACGCAGTCATCTTCGTCTAATTCATCGATGAATACGATCTTGCTTCTGTCTTCAAACGTACATCCGCCGATTAAAGCTGCAGGATCTTCTGGGTTGCCGCCGTACTGTTCAACGTTGTTGTAACCGAAGTGTGCAGTTACAGGAGCCATGTAGTCTTCTTCTCTTTCGAAGATGTAACCATAGCCTACGCCGCCTTCGATCTTACGAGCGATACCATCGCCGTTTCTTTCAGGATACTTAGCGGAGTCAACGAAGAAACCTTCCTGAACTGCCTGGAAGTAACCGCCAACTTCGATGATTTCTTCCATGAACAGGCAAGCTCTTTCCTTCAGATCTCTTGCCATTTCTCTCAGCGGACCGTCCTTCTTCAGCTCAACCATTTCCATCAGACCATCCATACCGATGAGCGCCTGCTTAGCGTTGTCGCAAGCTTCCATGTTGTAGATGTGCCAAGGAACGTTTCTTCCTTCGTCCGGTGTAATTGTGGACTGGATGTCAGCGCTGGTCAGCTTGGAGATGAACATGTTCATTACGTGTGTAACGGTAGCTTCTCTAACGGAGGAGCAGATATATTTAGTGTTCTGCTGTGCTCTCATCTTGTATCTTCCGCAGATGTCTCTCAGTGCTACTGCATAAGGCAGGTCAAGGTACATACAAGGTGCCGGAGTAGCTGTTGGAGGTACTGTGGATAAAGCGATGTTTTCTGGCTTGATACCAACTTTTTCGGAGAACAGGGAGTTGATTGCATGCTGAACGATCAGTTCAGGCATTACTTTCCATGCTTCTCTTGCAGTTGCGTTAGCATTGTGTGCGCCGTCAATCTGCAGAATGTCAGCCCATGCTAAGATTTTCTTGGATTCGCAAGCGTCTACGAAAGATCTTACGCAGTTGATATCTCTGTAAAGTACGTTGTACTGAGGGTCCTGGTGAGCGCCGTTGATACCTTCTTCAGCGAACATAACTGCTACGTCAGGTCCAGCTACGCCGGAAACGTAGGAATGATAGTTGATTGGACGGCCAACTTCATCTTCGATGATGTCCAGAGCTTTTCTCTGTGCTCTAACCTGCTTACGAGTTACAGGAATACCGCCGATACCCTGTGGAGTACCTTCCATCAGACCATCGATGTGGGACTGACCCATATGTCTGATAACCATGATATGGTCAGCGCCATGCCATGCAGCCATTCTCATTCTTCTGATATCGTCTTCGAATCTGCCGGAAGCGATTTCTGTAGTGATTACAGGAAGCGGCTGTGGGTCGATGTTTTCAAAGAACTTTGCAGGAGGAAGTCCAACGCTGTTCTTCAGAGGTTCTGAACAATCATGGAATTCAAAAGGTCCCATTTTCAGGCCAGGAGCCGGTTTTCTCCATACCCAGCCTTTTCTTCTTGGCTCGTACTTGTCCAGGTCTTTTAAGATGTTTCTTACATCTAATTTTTCATTGTGTTTTAAGATCATGTCTGCCATCTTTATTTACCCTCCTTGAACAGTGCTACTGCATCATCCCAGTATTCACCCTGAGCCAGCTTTTCGCTTGCTTCTCTGATGGAGATGCCTTTTTCTTTGGAAACCTTGTAAACTACGTGGCCAGTTCCGTGTCCCATGAGACCTCTGTCCATGCAGCCTTCTACGATTTTCTGTGTATCTAAGGAAGATACGCCCATTCTCAGAAGTACAGCTCTTTCTACGGAAGGAGTTGTATTCTTTCTTCCCAGTTCAAGAAGAGGGTCAACTACCTGGGCAGTCAGTTCCCAGAATCTGTTGTAAAGTTCTTCGTCAGATAAGTTTGCAATATGCTTTCTTCTCTGTTCGAAATCGTCTGCTCTTTTCATTCTTTTTTTCTCCTTTATAATGTTAAAGATATTACAGTCCTAATTCAGCAAGCGCTGCCTTAACGAACTCTGTATCCGTCTTTGTTTCAGCAACTAAGAATTCGATATCTTCGTCAGTCAGCTTATCAACGCCGGCCTTCTTAACAGCCTTTTTGATGAGAGACTTTCTGAAACGTACGATATCTGCCTCTTTGTGCTTAACGAAGCTTGGATCCTTCGGTAAAACGATGTTTTCACCAGGTTTGTCTTCTTCAGCCGGGTTACCGAATTTAATTTCGATACCGTTTTCTCTTGCGAAAGAGAGCTGTGGCTGAATGTGTTTACCTGCACCGGTATACTCTGTTTCACTGATTACCAGTACTGCGTCTTCCGGCAGTTCCTGTGCCAGGGAGAATGCTGCAGCCAGAGCTGTATTTCCGGCAGGTCCTCTTTCGATGCCTTCCAGATTTGCCAGTGCTTCTGTCATATACATAACTTCGCCCTGTGTAACCGTTACATAACGATCCATGTAACGCAGCGGTCTTGCTGCAGAACGAGGAACGTCAGAGTGGTCAGGATCTGTAGCATAAGGTACGCCGAAACCAGTATGACCTGTTGTGCAGGACTTTTTGTTGAACTGTGTATCGGAAGCCATATGCAGTCCGGTCAGATCGATGGATGCGGATACCATTTCTGTATCGATGCAGCCTGCTTTTAACAGTCCACGGGCTGTACCGGTCATCATGCCGCCGCCAGCGTTAGTGCAGACAACCATATCCGGATCTCTGCCAACTAATTCACGGCACTGCATAGCAATTTCGTAACCTAAAGTTTCTACACCTGCAATACCAAATGGGGAATACAGGGAAGCGTTGAAGTAGCCGGTGTCTTCCAGAACTGATAAGAATGTATAGAACAGTTCAGGTCCAACAGTCAGCTGGATAACTTCTGCGCCGTAAGCTTCGCACTTTCTCGCTTTTTCTACGATTTCAGGCTGTCCGATTCCCTTGGAGTCGTAACATTCCTGAACGATGATACATTCCATTCCCTGCATTGCTGCCTGGGAAGCTACTGCTGCGCCGTAGTTGCCGGAAGTTGCTGCGATAACACCCTTATATCCTAATTTCTTAGCGTGAGCAACTGCACATGCAGCTCTTCTTGCTTTGAAAGAACCGGATGCGTTTGCAGCTTCATCCTTTGCAAAAATTCTTGCGCCATAGCCCGGTTTTGCATATTTTCTTGCCAGAGCGGAAAGGTTTCTCAGCTCGATCAGCGGCGTGTTTCCTACTGCTGTTCTTGCCTGAATCTTTGCCACTTCTTCCAGTGTATATCCGGTGGATTTCATCAGTGCTTCGTAGTCGAAAGCTACGGAGCCGGACTCAAATTCTGCGTAATCCAGACCCAGAGCCTTTCTCTGAATCTCATTGGATCTTCCCATTACGGAATCATAATCTTTTGCTAATGCCATTATTTGTCACCTCCAAACATGATTTCTCTCAGCTGTTTGTCGATCTCGATGATCTCAGGGACAAATTTACCGTAGCTGTGTGTGTAATATGGGTGTTCTTCAATCAGTGTACCCTTTTCCATACGACCGGATGCAGTCTTAACGGTTACAACATCACCGATTTCTGCATCTTCCTGAAGTTCTCCCTTAGTCCACATCTGCAAATCGCATTTCTGTGTATCTTCAGGAATCTTAGCAGTTCTTTCTTCTGCCTTCAGGACGATGGAATGAATACGTACCCATTCGCCTTTTTTAACCATCTTTATCATCTCCTACATATTTATAAACATGGGCCCGCCCCGAAGAATTTCGGGGCAGGTTAAAAACTTGGTTGTTAAAAGAACTATTTAACTAATTTGCTGTCCTCGTCGATCAGGTTTCTCATGTCTCCCATGATAGCTCTTGGAACCGGAATGTCGATCATCGTCTTCAGACCTGGTTTAGCGTTGATTACATGAGGAATTGTGTTCATGATCATAGCCATAGTTCCGATACCGCCTTCGATTTCCGGAGTGTTAGCCATGTTTACAGGTGGGTTACCCTTGATTTCTACGTAGTCACCAGTGAATACGCCAACCTGTTCAGGTTCGATCTGCTGAGGGTGGTCCATTTCGATCTTAACTTCGCCGTCAACAGTACCCCAGCCCTTCATTGCAACGCCGGCAACCTGTCCAGCAGCAGCAAATCCGTAAGGAGATTTTCTGTCTACGTCTGTTACGATTGGTTCCATATCCTGTTCGAATTTGTCCAGATCCCAACCTAATGCTTCACAGATCATGCCAACGGATTCTGCGAATCCAACGTGACCTGCCATAGTGCCGTCAGCTTTTCTCTTTTCGAAGTCAGCAACTTCCATACCGATACCCTGTTCTTCCATTACAGCAGGTCCGAATGGAGATAAGCTGTTAACTCTTCTGGAAACGATGTGGTCAACAGTTTCGCAAGCGCCTGTCCACAGAATTACCAGCAGGTCCATGATCAGACCAGGGTTGATGCCTGTACCCAGTACAGTTACGCCGTTCTTCTTAGCGATTTCGTCCAGCTGCTTAGCAAGCTGTGGTTCCTGAGCCTGAGGATAAGCCATCTCTTCTGCGGAAGTGATTACGTTCATTCCTCTTTCCATAACGAAAACTAACTTGTCATATACATCCTTTGTGAAGGAATTTGTGCAAACGACTACGATATCTGCAGCGCCTGGAACGATAACATCTTCAGGAGTTCCAACGATAACGTCTTCTCTGTCTCCTCTTTCGATGCCAGGAACCACTTCGTATAAGCTCTTGCCGATCTTTGCGCCGATGTCAATAGCGCCAACGATGTCAACGCCTTCTTTCTTTACTAACATCTTGCCGATTCCGCCGCCCATAGCGCCTAATCCCCAAAGGATTACTTTTACATTTTTCATTTGCTTTTCTCTCCTTTTCATTGATTAACTTTAAGCATAAAACAAAACTGTTTTAATTACGTGCCAATATATAAAGCAATATCCGTGCCAACGCCTTTGTTGTATACAGGATACCTGCTTGGTGCAAAATACGAAAAAAATAGTGGTTTTCCCGTCGTTTATCTGAGAAAAACCACTATTTTCGTCTCAACGTCGCTTTATCACTTTATTGCAGCAAATTCCTTCACGTCTTCATTGCAAAAATATTTGCACTTTACGCGCAAAAATATTTGCATATTACCCTTTTATCCCATACTTTTTCAGCTTATGTTGGAGCGTCTGCCGTTTCAGCTTGAGCACTGCCGCTGTTTTAGAGATATTTCCACCTTCTGTAATCATTACCTCCCGGATAATCTCTTCTTCAAGGTTGGCCAAGTACTCATCCAAAGGTCCTTTTCGATCCCATTTTTCAACATCTTCGCCGATGGCTCTAATCTGCATCGGCATCTGGAGAAGTTTTTCCGACAATACGTGTTCTTTATCTGCCATGGCTACTGACTGCATGATAATATTCTCAAGTTCCCGCACATTGCCCGGGTAATCGTATTCCATCAGCCGCTCATTTGTGTGCTGAGATACCATCCACAATTCCTTCCCAAAACGCTCATTATGTTTCTCCAACAGCTTTTCTGCCAGTAGAGGGATATCTTCTTTATGGCTGCGCAGCGGCGGAATCGCAATGCTTACCACGTTTAGTCTGTAGTAAAGGTCCTTTCTCAATTTACCTTCTTCGATTAACTTTTCCGGGTCCTCATTGACCGTAGCGATAATCCGCACGTCGATAGGAATATCCTTGCTGCCGCCCACTCTCCGGATATAGTCTTCCTGCAGAACACGAAGCAGCTTGCTCTGCAAATCGTAAGGCATAGAGTTAATTTCGTCTAAAAGCAGGGTGCCGCCGTTTGCTTGTTCAAAAAGTCCGGCTCTGTCCATGGCGCCGGTAAAGCCCCCCTTTGACGTTCCGAACAAAATACCTTCCAACAAAGATTCCGGTAAAGCTGCGCAGTTTTGTGCAAGAAAAGGTTTATGTCCCCGGTTGCTGGCATAGTGAATACTCTGGGCAACCAGTTCTTTACCTGTTCCTGTCTCACCATAGATAAACACCGATGCATCGTTCTTGGCAGCCCTTTTCGCCCTATCTATGACCGAGGTAAAAACCGGCGCTTCGCCGATGATGTCATCAAAGGTATATCGCTTGATTTTCGGTTCTACCTCCTCCGGCTTCAGTTCTTTTTCTCTCAGCTGCAAGATGGTATCGCTCATGGATCGGATATTGGTAATATCCTTTGCTACCTCTATGGCGGCAATGGTTTCTCCGCCTTCGATAACCGGCACAGTGCTGTTGATCGTCGTGATTTCCTTGCCGTAAAGATTGGTATATGACTGTTGCTTGTTCCTCGTTGCTAAGTTCTTTTTCAGCGCCTGATACATCGTACTTTCGCCTAACGCAAGTCCCGGGAAAGCCTTGTGGAAAGGCTTTCCCATCACGTCTTCTACCCGAATCTGCTCCATGTCAGCCATTGCCTGATTATAAAAAAGGCCGACGCCGTTCTCGTCTACCACGTAGACGCCTGCGTCGATCAATTTGATTAATTCTTCAATAATTTTCTTATATCCTTCTGCATCCACGTTCTTATCCTCCCGTTATATTTCTATTATATATCAAATTTCGAACAGATGCAAATAATTTTGCATCTGTTTTTATCTTGCCTTTCCCCATTTTTTATTGTATATTGGTGTTTGACAATAGGACAAAGGAGTGACACAATATGCGAATCAGAAAAGTTCCGGAATCATTAGAAGAAAACGAAATAGAATTCATCGCAAGGGTTTCTGATGCCTTGGCTCATCCCGTGCGCCTAAAGCTTTTTCGCTATATTATGCAGTGTAACAAGGCGATGGAGTCTGTATGCAACAAAGATCTGGTAGCAAACTTTGACTATGCACAGGCTACGATTTCTCAGCACATGAAAAAGTTGGTACAGTCCGGTCTGGTTGAACTGAAAAAGCAGGAAAAATTTTCCTATTATTACGCCAACCTGGGCATCCTCATGCAGTACATCAATACAACAAAGAAATATTCTATTGTATAGTTGTCAACATACATCTATTCTGTTTCCATCCTTGCAGCCTTCTCCTGCAAGGCTTTTTTATTTGTAATACGAATTCGATTGCGATCCTTTTCGATCCAGCCGGAATCGGCAAACTGTTTCAGCACCCGTGACAGGTGTCTGTAACTGGCGCCAAGATAGGAAGACAATTCTGTCAGCTTCAGTTTCATCAGGCTGTCGTTTCCGGAAAGTCTGTCCAGCTCAAGAAGATGGGTCGCCAGACGGTTCTCCAGAGGATAATTCTGTATGCCTGCAAGCTTCCCTACACTTCGCAGCATTTTCTCTGCAATCATTCTGCTCAGATTTCGCAGAAAGACCGGGTCTTGCAGAATTTTCTCTCTGCACCGGCTAAAAGGAAGAGCCAGACAAACACAATCCTGCGCGGCCTGTATGGTTTGAGACTGACTGCGAACAGTCAAAAGTTCCAACTCTCCTAATACATCACCCGCTTCATAATATTGTACTACAGAGACATTACCATCCTCGTGGATCAGATAAAGTCTGGCGCTGCCTCGTACCAGAAAATAGAGCCTCTCCGGCGGCATAAGCTCTTCGCAAATAAACTCCCCCCGCCGAAAAACATGCAATTCCACGTCTTCTTCTATAGGCACAGAAAACAGAGGCTGAAGCGGATATTCCGCCAAATACTTTTTAACTTCTTTTTCATTTTTAATCCGCATCCCGGTTTTCCTCCGCCAACTTTTCTTGATTCCTCAATATTATGATTATATTATGCCATATGTCCTATTTTTAAGCAACAGCCTTTGGTATACTGCACATAGAAGAAGGAGGTCAACATGGACAAACACGGCTATATTCTCGGTATTGGCGCAGCAAACATCGATGTTATGGGTCGCAGCAGGCGAGTACTGGTTCCCGAAGATTCCAATCCGGGACATATCGAGCTTTCTGTAGGCGGCGCAACCCACAACGCCTGCGAAAATGCAGCCAGGCTTTCAGTCCCTGTATCTTTACTGACGGTAACAGGAGAAGACCACTTCGGCAGCATTATCCGTACTGCCTGTCAGAAGGCAGGGATTAATACCGACCACTTTATCACTTTTCCGGATTGTCCAAGTTCCAGCTATATGTCGGTGCATAACCGAGACGGCGAAATGAACATTGCGGTTTCTGATATGTCTATCCTGCAAAAGCTAACCGTAGAGGATTTGGAGAAGAAACGACCACTGATCGAAGGGGCTTCGGTCATTACCTTTGATACAGGCTTGCCGCAACAGGTCATCGACTATTTGCTAAAAGAATACAGCGCCAAGGTGCCAATTTTCGCCGACACGGTTTCCACGACTTATGCAGAGAAATTAGTGGATAACCTTTCCGGCATCCACACGCTCAAGCCGAATCTGCTTGAGGCAGAGGTGCTCTGGGGACACAAGATCAAGCGCGCAGATGACCTTTTGACTGCCGCAGACTTTATTCTTAGTCGTGGCGTAAAGCGTGTGTTTATCAGTCTGGGAAAACAAGGCGTATTTTATCGGGATGCAGAAGGGCAAACCCTTTACCGCAGAACCAGACGCCTTGACCGAATCGCCAATGTAACCGGCGCGGGGGACGCTTTTCTGGGCGCTCTGCTTTATGCCCATGTCAGAGGATTTTCCCTTGAGCAAACCCTGGAAACTGCCATGACCGTCTCTGTTCTCACCGTGCAGGACGAACGGACGATCAGCCAGAGCATATCCAGACAATCAGTCGAAAAATCCATCCCCTTATATCGGGATGAACAAGATTATTCTATAACGTCTATTACGTTTTAAATGTTGAGGAGGTTTTAACATGAACAAGTACTTAACCGTTGCACCGGAAATCCAGGCAGCTCTGGATGCAGGTAAACCCGTTGTTGCTTTAGAGTCCACTATCTTATCCCACGGACTGCCTTATCCCGAAAATCTGGAATTTGCCCATAAGGTAGAAGAGATTATCAGAGAAGAAGGCGCTGTTCCTGCAACTACAGCAATTCTGGACGGCAGACTTCTGGTCGGCCTGAACAGCGATCAGCTTGAGATTATGTGCAAAGCAGAAAACGTAGGCAAAGTCAGCCGCAGAGACGTGGCAACCTATGTAGCTACAGGTATGGCCGGCGCAACTACAGTAGCAACAACTATGATGCTGGCAGACATGGCAGGCATCCGTTTCTTTGCAACAGGCGGCATTGGCGGTGTACACCGCGGTGCAGAAACCACTATGGATATTTCCGCAGACCTGCAGGAGCTGGCAAACACAAAGGTTGCTGTTATCTGCGCAGGCGCCAAGAGCCTTCTGGATATCGGCTTGACTCTGGAGTACCTGGAAACCATGGGCGTTCCTGTACTAGGCATGAGAACAGATGATTTCCCTGCATTCTACTGCAGAAAAAGTGGTTTCGGCGTAGACTACAACCTGCCTGACGAAAAAACCGCAGCAAGCATCATGAAAGCCAAGTGGGAAATGGGGCTGAAAGGCGGCTCTGTCATCGCAAACCCAATTCCTTCCGAGTACGAACTTGACTTCGACGAAATGGAAGCAGTAATTCAGCATGCCCTGGCTGCCGCAGAAGAAGAAGGTATCCGTGGAAAAGCTACAACACCGTTCCTGCTGGCCCACATCAAAGACTTCACGAAGGGCAAATCCCTGGCATCCAACCTGCAGCTGGCTTATAACAACGCAAGAACTGCAGCAAAGATTGCAGTAGAATACGTAGGACTGTAAAACTATGAAACGCTAAAAAACAGTCTTCTTTCCATAACGGAATTAATATAAAACCGGAACCCTGAGATTTATAAATCTAAAAGGTTCCGGTTTTCATTTGTTCTGTTATTTAATAGTTTACCGTCAGATTAATCGGCTAAGATAGTATTTTGACTATCTGCACTTAACAGATATAATACTACTTTCCACAAAATTATCTGGACCAATCGCCTTTACTTTATAGAAATAAGTGTAGCCTTTTGTTGCTGATGTGTTGGTATAGCTGGCACTTGTTGTCGTATACATCTTCTTGTATGTACCATTACTATAACCAGATCTGTAAATCTCGTACTTGGTTGCACCATCTACTTTCTTCCAAGTCAATCTTGGCTTGCCGCTTGATGCATTGCCCTTTGTTACCGCAAGACCTTCTGCCAAACATTTCTGCTTAACGATCTCACTTGTTGCATTTGCGTTCTGATTACTCTTAGAAACGGCGACAACTTTGTAGAAGTAGGTATAACCTGCTCCTGCGGATGTATTGGTGTAGCTAGTTTTGGTTGTCGTATACATCTTCTTATAGGTTCCGTTGCTGTAACCAGATCTATAAATCTCATACTTAACAGCCCCAGGAACTACTTCCCAAGTCAGCATTGGCTTACCTGCACCGCTGTTTCCTTTGGTAATTACCGGTTTTTCCAATTTGCAAACTTGTTTAACCACATCACTCTTGGTAATAACCTTTCCGTTCTTATCCAAAGCTTGTACCCGATAAAAGTAAGTGTAGCCTGCTCCTGCGGATGTATTGGTGTAGCTAGTTCCGGTTGTCGTGTACATCTTCTTATAAGTTCCGTTGCTGTAACCGGATCTGTAAATTTCATACTTAACCGCACCGTCTACCTTCTCCCAGGTCAATCTCGGTTTACCGCTACTGCTGTTGGAAACGGTTACTTTAGGTTTTTCAACCTTATTGTTTGTAGCTGTTACTTCTGCACTATATGCCGATTTTATATTTCCATTTACTGCGCGCACTTTATAAGTAAACGATTTACCATAATCAGCAACTGCCGTTGTGTAAGATGTACCGCTTGTTGTCTTCAACAACTTATATGAACCATCTGCCTGTTTGCTGTATAATTCGTACTTTTCTGCTCCAGTCACTGGTCTCCATGAGAGTGTAAATGAGCCATTCTCGTTCACAGCAGCTTTCATTACAGGTGCTGCAAGTTTAATATTCGTTACACTTACATCCTTGCTATAAGCAGAGGTTGTATCACTGTTTAATGCACGTACTCTATAGGTAAATTTCTTACCATAGGTGGCAGGAACCGTTGTAAACGACGTATCCGATGTTGATTTTGTCATGACATATGAACCGTCTGATTGCTTGCTGTACACTTCATACTTTTCTGCGTCAGGTATCTTATTCCAGGAAAGCGTAAAAGAGCCGTCATCATTTACAACTGCTTTCAGCGTTGGCGTATCAAGAGCTAAATATACCCCTTTAACAATATAGTTTGTTGATATTTCATCAATAGTTGGGTCAAAGAAAGCATAATTTGAAAGGCCTGTTTTTGTCCATGTCTTTCCTGTATAATGGTTCTGGTTACCCATATTTGCATCAACCATAATCCATTTACCATCGACATAGCATTCAGCCCAATGATGGTTTTCAGTATTCAAATCCTTCTGGGTTGCCCAGCTTGTGTCGGTAATATGAACGCCACTAACAATTCTCGTAGGTATTCCTACCGCCCTTGAAAGAGCAACGACCATTGCGTTATATCCAACGCAGTTTGTAGCAACCTTGCCGTTGTAAATATTATAGTTATTAGTAGATTTATCATTAAAGCCCTTCAGATTAACATATGGATTAGAATATGCGCTGTTGGAACCGCTATTTCCGGGTCTTTTATCATCATAATAAAAATTGCCCGCAACATATTCATAAATGCTTTTTACCTTATCATAATCCGTAGTGCTATTTTTTGTTATTGAAGCAGCCACGCTCGAAATATAATCTATCTCGGCTGAACTAAGGGGCGCATAAGATGCAGATGCCTTTCTTGGGTCTTTATTTGCAAAATCAATATCTTTCAATGATTTATCCAAAAATCTATTTGGACTATATGTATTCATTTTATTATAAGCAGCAGTATTTGCCGATACAATCGCGTCATATTCCACTACCTCAATGCTATTGTTTTTTACATTGATAACATTAGCATAATGAAGTATCCCAGGATTCAGATTTGAATCTATTTTTGACAGACTACTTCCCATATAATAGTAATTTCGATTTTCTTCCTTATATCCTCTCCACAGATACATTTTATAATTGCCATTAGCAACGTCTGAAAAATCGTATTCTCCACTGAATGTGTAATATACACTTCCATCTGCGCTCTTATGTTTAGTAGGCATCATTGCTATATATGGTTTGCCAAAACTATTTGTACTTAAATTTTTAAATGATGTTACATAAATTGGGATATATCCTTCCTTCTTTGGCAGAGGAGCCAATGAAGTTTTTCCCGAAATGCTCAGCGTTTTTCCGCTTGCTTTAATAGTAAGCTGCTCTATCTGGGAAGAATCATTATTTTGAACAAGCGTTCCTGCGTTACTTGCAGTTAATTTGCCGCTACTTATATCAGCTCCGGCCTTAATCCAATAAGGATTACTCTCATCCGCAAATGCTGAAAGTGCTGTGAGCTGAAAAACACTTAAAAACATTAGCGATGATACTAATAAACATAATGCTTTTTTTACTTTTCTCATACAATATTTTCCTTTCTCATACAACGTTTTTTCTTAAAATAATACATGGTTTTGCGGTACATCTAACAGAATAAGCACCTAAAGACTTCATATTTTGAATATAACCCACTATATCCTGAATTTCGGCGTATTGTTGTTGTAGTATAACACAAAAACAACAAATAGGAAACAGCAAAGTTAACTATTTTTCCAGCTTTTTTCTTATAGAGGATTGAGCACTATGCAATACAAAATTCAATCCTCGACAGGCACATTCAACCGTCAAAGATTATAACCATTTGCTCCCCACATAATAGTTCAGACTATCAATTTAAAGTACCAAAAAAGCGGCTCCCGGAATCATACCGGAAGCCGCTTATCTTTACTTAATATATACTTATTTGCTTTTTACGGAAATGACTTCGCTTTCCAGGAAACCATCTTCGCTGATAGCTTTTACTTTATAGAAATAAGTATAACCTGCCTTTGCGGAAGTATTGGTATAGCTGGTTTTCGTTGTCGTGTACATCTTGGTATACGTTCCGTTACTGTAACCGGATCTGTAGATCTCGTACTTGGTTGCGCCATCTACCTTTTCCCAGCTTAGTCTCGGTTTGCCGCTCGATGCATTGCCATTTGTTACTTCGAGGCCGGAGGTCAGGCATTTCTGACCGATAATCTCACTTGTTGCATTAGCATTCTGATTTTTCTCGGAAACTGCAACTACCTTATAGTAATACGTGTAACCTGATTTTGCAGAAGTATTGGTATAGCTGGTCTTCGTCGTCGTATACATCTTGGTGTACGTTCCATTGCTGTAGCCGGATCTGTAAATCACATATTTGTCTGCGCCATTTACTTCTTCCCAAGTTAACATCGGCTTACCTGAGCCGCTGTTGCCCTTGTCGACGTCCGGCTTTTCTAAGCAACAAAGCTGCTTCACCGTATTGCTCTTTGCAATGACTTTACCATCCTTATCCAGAGCCTCTACCTTGTAGAAATAGGTATATCCTGCTCCTGCAGAGGTATTGGTGTAGCTGGTCTTTGTTGTCGTATACATCTTGCTGTAAGTTCCGTTGCTGTAACCGGATCTGTAAATGACATACTTTTCTGCGCCATTCACTGTGTTCCACGTTAATCTTGGGTTTCCAGTCTCACTATTACCACCTTTTGCAGTTATGGTTTCTTGCGCAACGATTTCGCATTTTTGTTTAACAACATCACTCTCTGCGATTACCTTGCCGTCCTTATCCAGAGCCTGTACCTTGTAGAAATAGGTATATCCTGCTCCTGCAGAAGTATTGGTATAGCTGGTGTTCGTTGTAGTAAACATCTTGGTATATTCACCATTGCTATAGCCTGATCTGTAAATGACATACTTTTCTGCACCAGCAACTTTGTCCCAAGTCAGTCTTGGCTGGCCAGAATCGTTTGTTGATGTATTCACAATCATAGTTTTTGCCAGTTCACATGTTACACTTACAATATCACTGAATTCACTATTCATGCCTGATGCACTGACAGCTCTTACCTTATAGTAATAGGTGTCGCCAGCCTTGGCTGATGTATTAATATAGGTTGTGCCCGCCGTAGTAAAGGTCTTCGTATATGTACCATCCTTGGAGGTTGCTCTATATACTTCATACTTCGAGGCTCCATCTACCTTCTTCCATTCAACCTGTGGTTTTCCGGAATCATTTATAGACGCTTTCTCAATTACAGGTTTTTCCATTTCACACGTTACACTTGCAATATCACTAAATTCGCTGTTCATGCCTGATGCACTGACAGCTCTTACTTTATAGTAATAGG
>JAXKAR010000031.1:0-21918 GCA_036305845.1 Emergencia sp. | reverse complement strand
CCGAGGAGAAAACTGATAGTATTAAGATTAGACA
This sequence comes from Emergencia sp., assembly GCA_036305845.1. Taxonomy (GTDB): domain Bacteria; phylum Bacillota; class Clostridia; order Peptostreptococcales; family Anaerovoracaceae; genus Senimuribacter. The sequence goes on along the minus strand of JAXKAR010000031.1, from coordinate 21,884 downwards.
TAATTCATAATTCCTTTTGTTATTTTGGTTTGCAGTTAAATGATAAAATGGAATTAGAATTATGTCTATTATTTTCTAGCTACCCCCACAGAAATTATACAACCAAAAAAGCTATGTTATAATTCTGCCGGTTATGCAACCTGGTTGCATAAAGCGCAGTAATCGATAGGCTGCGAAAACGAAAAAAGTCCTAAGGTAATAGGCACTGACTTAAGCCAATCACTTTGGGCGGTTATAGGCGGATCTTGCGGTCATTGTTTCAAAAAAAGAAAAACCCAGAAAACCGTCAGGATATAATTGACGCCCTATCAGATGATAGGTGGGTATCCTGCCATCGCTTCTGTCTTCCACTCTGAGGAGGCCTGACATAGGCTGCATGGACTCCGGATTCCCAATGCGTAAATGTAGGTTCAATTATGAATCCTAAACGTGAGTTCCAGGTTAATTCTATTATAGCGCATTTTGGAGAATTTATCACTAAAAATTTTTGGATATTGTAAAATTCTACACCCTTGAATATTGTATACACACGTGTTATAATTTTTTAGTCACCGTATACAGAATTTAGAAAAGGACAGAATTTATGCGACATAGTAACCCACAAGAAATTTTACAGAAAACCATCGACAGTGCAGCAGCCAAGACAAATCTACATATTTCCCAGTTAATTGTTCTGGGATTTCTTGCGGGTATGTTTATCGCACTTGCCGGTGCAGGCGCAAACATGGGCAGCTACTTTCTTTTGGCAGATCCGGAAACATCAGGCATGGGCAGAATGGTTTCCGGACTGATTTTTCCTTCCGGCATCATTATTGTCGTTTTGGCAGGGGCAGAGCTTTTTACCGGAAATAATCTGATGCTCGCCGCAGTTCTGGATAAGAAAATTAACCTGACGGCAATGATAAAAAACTGGGTTATCGTTTTTCTCAGCAATTTTGCCGGCTCTGTCTTTGTGGCCTGGATGGTCAGTGCGGCAGATCTGCTTGCAGCAGGTGAGGGAATGTTAGAACATGTAACCGTTTCTATAGCTGCATCAAAGGTATCTCTGACTTTCGGGCAGGCTTTTTTGCGGGCTGTGCTGTGCAACTTTTTGGTATGTCTGGCTGTCTGGATGGCAGCAGGGGCAGAAAGTACTGCAGGAAAAGTTTCCGCGCTGTTTTTTCCTATATGGCTCTTTGTCACAGCCGGGTTTGAGCACAGCGTGGCCAATATGTTCTTTATTCCGGCAGCTATGTTTTCCGGCGCGCCAATTGGTATGGGCGATTTTCTCGTCAACAACCTTTTGCCTGTTACGTTAGGAAATATTGTCGGTGGAAGTATCCTGACTGCAGGCGCATATTATTTCGCTTATCGCGGACTAAGCAAAGTCAACAGACCGAATTAACGGTCTGTTTTTTGTTGTAAAAAAACGAAATCTGCCTTATACTATTATAGATAGACTTTATGCAGAAAAGGACGGAATTCATGGAGAAGAGAATCGTCGTCATCGACGGAAACAGTTTGATTAACAGAGCTTATTATGCGATGCAAAGACCTATGATTACCCGAGAGGGAATCTATACCCAAGGTATATATGGCTTTATCAATATGCTGACAAAGATTCGGGAGGACTATGCGCCCGAGTATCTGGCTGTAGCCTGGGACAGGAAGGCGCCGACTTTCCGCCACGAAGAATACAAGGAATATAAGGCAGGCCGCAAGAAGATGCCGCCTGAGCTGGCCATGGAACTGCCTTTGATGAAGGATATTTTATCCGCTATGGGCATTGAGAACCTTGAGATTGACGGATTCGAGGCAGATGATATTATCGGCACAATCGCCAGAATTGCAGAAGAATCCGGACTGAATCCACTGATTATCACAGGAGACAAGGATGCTTTGCAGCTTGCCACTGATGTGACCCAGGTATTGATTACAAAGAAGGGAATTTCTGAATTTGACCTTTATGACAGAGCCAAGATGATTGAGCGATATCAGCTTACGCCGGAGCAGTTTGTTGATCTGAAAGGATTGATGGGTGATCAGTCGGATAATATACCCGGAATCCCCGGTGTTGGAGAAAAAACCGGCATCAAGCTTCTGACTCAGTTCGGCAGCGTTGCCAACCTTCTCGCTAATACGGAAGAAATTGCCAACGCCAAGCTGAGAGCCAAGGTGGAAGAACATGCACAGCTTGCGGCAATGAGCAGAAGACTTGCCGAGATTAACAAATATGTGCCGCTGGACATTGATATAGAAAAATTTCGGATAGAAAATCCTGACTACAAAGGGCTGATTGAAATTTACAGAAAGCTTGAGTTTAACAGTTTTCTGAAGAAACTCCATGTGGAGGAACCACAAGAAAAAGCAAGCTTTGAACAGGAAGAAGACCATTTTCAGAAGACGGAGATTGGTGATATTGAGGGGCTAATTCCAATTGAGAAAATTCCCGATGGGGCGCAGATTACGTTTAAGCTCTTTAGTGATAACAATCATGTGCAAATGCCGACCATATATGGCGCAGCATTGTTATATGACCAGAATTACTTTTATGTAAACTTATATGATGAAGCTGTGTGCCAAAAGTTTATCGAGATTTTAGACAGAAAGCATTTTTCTTTTACAGGGCACGACCTGATTAAGGACTATTATGTTCTCATGTGCAGGGGAATCACCGGTTTTTGTACCGATTTTGATACAGCCATTGCCCAATATGTTATCGAACCGACCAGATCCGGGTATCCACTGAAAAGCCTGGTTTTTGAGACGCTTCATTACGAAATCGAAGACGAATCAGCTTTCCTTGAAACAAGCGGACAGATGGATCTTTTGGGCAATAGTGACGCCAAGTATGCTGAATACGGTTTTGTCTGGACAGTATCCGTAACGCGTCTTGCCCAAGCCCAGAAATCCATGTTAGAAGATGCTGAGCTGACCGGCGTTTTTCGAGATGTTGAGCTGCCTTTAATTGAAGTTCTGGCATCTATGGAAGCCGAGGGCTTTGACGTGGATCAGCCAACCTTAGCATCTTTTGGCAAAGTGCTGAAGGAAGAAATCACAAAACTGGAAAAAGGAGTCTATGCCCTTGCCGGAGAGGAATTCAATTTGAATTCACCTGCCCAGCTGGGCAATATCTTATTTGAAAAACTGGCGCTTCCATCAGGCAAAAAGACCAAGCGAGGTTACAGCACAAGTGCGGATATTTTAGAAAAAATCAGAGATAAGCACCCGATTGTAGATATGGTTTTACAGTACCGTACCTTGACAAAGCTGAACAGTACCTATGTAGAAGGACTGATTCCGCTTATCGGCTGGGATGGAAAAATTCGCGCTCATTTTCAGCAAACGGTAACAGCTACAGGCAGAATCAGCTGTACAGAGCCGAATTTGCAGAACATCCCTATTCGTCAGGAAATGGGACGCAAACTGCGAAAAGCGTTTACCGCAGGCTGTGATGGCTGTACGCTGGTAGGCGCAGATTACTCACAAATTGAACTTCGCATCCTTGCGCACCTTTCAGAAGACATCAATTTAATCGAAGCATTTAACTCCGGCGATGACATTCACCGCAATACTGCTGCCAGAGTGTTTAATCTGGGATATGATGAAGTAACGCCTCTGGATCGGAGCAGAGCAAAGGCGGTTAATTTCGGTGTGATTTATGGAATGAGTGGATTTGGTCTTTCTGAGGAACTGCATATTACTCGTAAAGAGGCGGAGAAATACATCAAAGATTATTTTGATAAGCATCAGGCCGTCAAAGATTATATGGACGGGCAGGTGGAAAGCTGCAGGAACAGCGGCTATACCAAAACCATCATGGGCAGAAAACGATACATTCACGAGATTAACGCTTCAAACTTTATGACCCGGCAGTTGGGTGAACGTCTTGCCATGAACAGCCCGATTCAGGGTAGTGCTGCAGACATCATCAAGATTGCTATGGTCAAAGTAGACAGTGAACTGAAAGAGAAAGGTTTTGCGTCCAGATTGATTCTTCAGGTACACGATGAACTGATTATCAGAACGGAGAGAAATGAACTGGAAGCAGTTAAGGAGCTGCTGATTCGGAATATGGAATCAGCCATGACCCTAAAAGTAAAATTAGAAAGCGATCTGAACCAGGCAGATACCTGGTACGATTTGAAGTAGGTAGAGAGATGAAAGTAATCGGACTGACAGGCGGTATCGGTACAGGAAAATCCACGGTGACCGCTTTTCTGAGAGAAAAGAACTATCCTGTTTTCGATGCCGATCAGATGGCAAGGGAGATGACCGGACCCGGAGGAAGCGCACTGCCGGAGATTCGCAGAGTATTTGGCGATAAGGTGTTTGCTTCTGACGGCGCACTGGATCGAAAGAAACTTGCATCTATTGTGTTTGCTGATCAAAGCCGTAAGGAGGATTTGGAGAAGATTACCACCCAAAAAGTGGTTTCTGATTTGAAGCAGCAGATCGAAACGCTGAGACAGTCACAGCAGCAGGGAGTTGTTTTTATTGATGCACCGCTTCTCTTTGAAGCCGGGGTGGATCAACTCTGCACTTTGGTGTGGGTTATCTGCGCAGATGCCGAAATCAGAATTAACAGAGTTATGGAACGGGATGGAACAGGAAGGGAAGAGGTGCTCCAGCGCATGAAGAATCAGATGAGTGATGAAGAGAAAAAAGCGCGGGCACAGGAGATTATTGATAATTCAAAGGGAAAGGAAGCGCTGTACCAACAGGTTGAAGCGCTGTTGAGAAAATATGCTTAAGGAAAACAAAGGAAACAAGTTTATTCGTCTTTTCGACTATTTGCATGAACATATTATCGTGATTATCATCGTTGTCGTTGTTCTGGCAGGGGCGATTTCTACAATTTTTATTTTGAGAGATAAGGATACCAAACAGGACGATCAGCAGACCAATATGCAGTATGAGGATGCAGACACGGTCTATTTTGCCATGGATCACCTGGCTTCTTTGAATCCGCTTTCCTCGGAGGACAGCGATACTTACTATATTTCGCAGCTTTTGTTCAGCAGTTTATTCAGACTGGATGGAAACCTGAATGTAGAAGGAGATCTGGTGTCAGATTATGAAACGGATGCAGAGGCGGGCACGGTAGATTTGACGCTGAGAGAAGGGGTGAAATTTAGCGATGGATCAAGCCTGACTGCTACAGACGTTTACTACACGGTAAATCAGATTTGGAGTATTGGCAAGAAATCCCCATACTATCAATACGTATCTAAAATCAAAAGTGTAAATGTTTCCGGTAGCCGGAGCTTGTCAATCACCTTTGAATCACCACAGGATGCAGCCCTTGATAATCTGGTATTTCCCATTGTTTCCGCTTCCGATTACGACCGTGATGCTGATAAAGTTTTGGGCAGCGGACCGTACCGGTATGAGAGTTACAACAGCAAAAAATACCTGCGCCTTGAGCCTAACACGAATTACTATGGCACAAAAGCTGAAAATCAGCTGGAGTTTAATGTGATTAAGGATAAAAACGCAGTAACCGGACTGATGACAATGGATGCAGTAACTGCTTATGTGAGTAGATCTCAGAATGCAGATGTGGATGCAGAAGACAAGGGACTGAATGTAACTGCGCTTAATTCTGCTGAGACAGAGTTTCTCGGTTTCAACTTTAACAATACCCATCTGAAGAAAAAAGAATTCAGGCAAGCTGTTGCAAAAGCCATCGACACCCAAGCGTTAATTGACGAGAACTTTGGCGGTTCGGCGATAACTTCCGATTCTATTTATTTTCCGGGATTTTTGGGAACGGAGAACCAGGGCGACCCTTATCCTGAAGATCAAAAAGGAGCGGCCGATCTTTTTAAGGCCTGTGGCTATAAAGATACCAATGAAGATGGTATTTTGGAAGATGAGAATGGAAAAAATGTGACGCTGACTCTGCTGGTCAACAGCGGCAACAGTGGACGGGTAGACTGCGCTGTCAGCATAAAGAATGCCTTAGAAAAAGTAGGTATTGAGGTAACCGTAAAGCAGGAGGCCTGGGATGAATACAAAAAAGCTGTTGAGGATGGCGATTTTCAGATGTATTTAGGCGGCTACCAGTTTGACAAAAAATATGACTTACGTACATTATTCAGTAGCGCGGCAAAGAATGGATTTGATCGTGATAAGATTCAGAGCAAGGTAAAACAGCTGGAGACTTGCCTATCTGCAGAAGGACAGAAGGAAGTCTTTTCAGAGCTTGAATCTCTTCTCAAGGACGAACTGCCGTTTTACAGTATCTGTAATAAGACCTATTCTTTTATTACTGTAAGTCATTTTGAAAGCCAGGGAACGCCGACTTATTTCGATGTGTTTAGAGGCTGTGGGAACTGGAACTGGCAGAAAACCTTGGAAATCAAGGACGAAAAAGAAACTGAATCAGAAGAGGCGTCATCAGAAGAATAGGCCGGGATATCCTATGTATCGTATGAAAAAAAATACACGAAGAGGTGTTTACTTTTTGCTCCTCTTCGTGTATAATAATCTTCGTAATTTGCTGAATTGCATATGCGGCAGTGGCGGAATGGCAGACGCGCACGGTTGAGGGCCGTGTGGGAAACCGTGCTGGTTCGAGTCCAGTTTGCCGCACCACAGAGATAATCCGAGTCTGCTCTTTCTTTTGAGAGGTGGTTCGGATTATTCGTTTTTTGATCGGTTTCTGAAACAGAATTGCATACTTTTTCTCATTCGCACTATTGACGATTCAGTGTCCCTATGATAAAATAATATCGTTACGCCGGCGTGATGGAATTGGCAGACGTGCGGGATTCAAAATCCCGTGGTGGCAACACCGTATGGGTTCGACCCCCATCGCCGGCACCAATGAATTTAAGCGTATGCATAATTTAGGAGGAAAAAATGAATAGTAGTTTTGCAATGCAGCTTGTGATTTTAGCCGTATTTATCGGTGCAATGTACTTCTTGTTGATCAGACCTCAGAAGAAGAAGGAACGGACCATTCAGGATATGAGAAACAGCCTGCAGGTCGGTGATGAGATTGTCACCATCGGCGGTATTTGTGGCAAGATTGTTAAGACTAAGGATGAATCTATTGTGATTCAGGTTGGTGCAGATAAAGTTAAGTTTGAGATGATGAGATGGTCTGTTTCATCCGTTGTAAACAAGTCAGCAAAACCTGCTGTAGAGGAAGAAGAACCGAAGAAGGTAATGCCAAAGAGACTGAAGAAGTCCGAGGACATTGATGCTGAAGAACAGATTCCGGAAGACGAAAAATAAATATATCGGATATCGAACAACTCCCATAAGCGGGAGTTGTTTTTCTATGTTGCGATACTGCTTACTGCATTGTTGCGGACAATGAGAAAAATGGCTATTGTAACAAGCGTGTGTTTCATGTACAATAATTTTGAATACAAGTTAATAAGTAAGCGTTAAGAAACAGAAGGGAAACGATATGTTCATCGATATGAAAGCGCAGTGCTTTATGGAGGCTGCCAGATGTCTCAATTTTACAAGAGCGGCAGAAAAGCTGTATATTTCTCAGCCGGCTCTTTCCAAGAATATTGCAGCTTTGGAACAGGAATGTGGAATGAGACTGTTTTACTGGGATAACCATAGAAACAGAGTTAAGCTGACTGCGGCAGGATCAGTTATGTTGTGCGAATTTCAGAAAATGGAAAAAATTCTGGACGGTATTATTGAGAAAGCACAGAAGGCGGAATCCGGCCAGGAAGGCCATCTGTCTATCGGTCTCTTATCCGGGCAGATTATCAATAACATAGCTTTGGACGTATTCAGCATCATAGAAGAAAAATACCCGAAGATCGAGTTAGCGAAGACCCAGGGGAGCTTCCAACAACTGCGGCAATGGTTGGAGGATGGAACTGTTGACATGATTACCACCTTTGCGGAAGAAGCGGAGCGCATGGAAGGGATACTGTACGAAGAAGTAGAACAGACCCATATGGGTTTTGCCGTACCACTGCATCATCCTCTTGCAAAGAAAAAGGCGCTGAATATTTCAGATTTGGCAGGAGAAAAAGTAATCGTGCCGGATAGCAGAGAGTCCTCGATTATTCTGGAAAAGTTCCGCCGCTGCTGCCATGATGCCGGAATCAAAGTCGAAGAACTTATTGCGCCGGATTTAATGAATATGCATCTGATGGCAGAGCTGGGTAAGGGTATTCTGCTGACCAGGGAAGATTCCATTGTCACCAAGAGTCCCAATCTGAAGTTTTTCGAATGTCCCCAGATGGGCACATTTAGCTTGGTTGCGGTTTGGCGTAAGGACAACCTGAATCCGATTATCACCTTCTATCATCGGCTTTACGAAGACATTTACCACGAACGTTAAACAGAATAATCAGACAGCAAATCATAGACTCATAACCTCAGGTTATGGGCCTATGATTTTTTTGAATTTTACGGCAGGGATAAAGTTTGGTATCCTGCATTTGACAGGAAATTCACAAGGTCTGCGAAGCTGATCGAAGATTTGAGAATCTTGCTGTCATTGGCTTGACCGCACGGGGCGGTTTTGCTGAAGCAAATAAAAATCAAACCCTGGAGGTAAGAACGATGAAAAAGGACGCAATTAAGAATTTTGTAATTGGAGCAGTAATCAGTGCAATCATTACAGCGCTGATCGTGGGACTTGTGATTGGAGAGAAAGGCGTGCCTGTAGATGTAAAAGGCAATGTAATCGGTAATCTGATTACAGCGATTATCTGTGGCGGAATTTCCGGATTTGCAACAACAATCACCTTGTATAAGAAGTTCGGCAAACAGTAAACTTGTAAAATACATAATAAACTGCATGTTGAATCACTGAAGAATAAGGAGACGAGAAGATGAAAATTTTAGGTATATCCGGTGGAAGTAAAAACGGAAACAACGACGCTATGTGTAAAGAAGCACTGATGGGTGCAAAAGAAGCGGGAGCGGAAATTGAGTTTATCAACTTAAATGAACTGCATATTGAACACTGCACAGGCTGTACAGCATGTGTGATGAGCCTGATGAGCGGTAAGGGCGGTATGTGCCCGATCAAAGATGACTTTGAATGGCTTAGAGATAAGATGATGGATGCAGACGGTATCGTATGGTCTATTCCAATCTTTGAAAAGGGTGCGTCCGGTTTGTTTAGAACGATCACTGACAGAATGGGACCGAGAAACGATAAGGCGATGATGATTGTAGGCTCTAAGATTGCAGAAGAAACAGGCGGTACTGCTCCTGACCAGAGAATGTTGAAGGATAAAGTGGTTGCTTACATCGGTGTAGGCGGTTCTGACTGGTCCACCAGAATTCAGTGCGACTTCTTCAATCAGGCCCTGACTCCTGCATGGAAAGTCATCGATACAGAAGTATTCTCCTGGTCCAAGTGCATCATCATGGAGGATGAAAAAGTAAAGAGAAGCCACGAAATCGGTGTGGAACTGGCAGAAGCTGCAAAGGATATGGAAAATGCAAAATGGGTTGGAGACCCTGGCGTATGTCCGCACTGCCACTGCAGAAACTTCTACCTTAGCGACGATGCAACGCAGGCAACCTGCTGCGCATGCGGACTGGTTGGTGAAGTAAAGGTTACAGACGGAAAAGTTTCCTTTGAGTTTGATCCTGCAACAGAACATCACGCACATGACCTGCTATCCGGAAAGTTTATCCATGTTGATGACATCAAGGAAAACGAAGGCAAGCTGATGGAATGGAAAAAGACAGACGAATTCAAGAAGAAAAAGCAGGCTTATATTGATTTCATTTCTTCCAGCAAACCGGAATAATTTGATGAGGGCAAGGTAGAAGGAGAAGAAACATGACGAAGAATATGCTCGGTTTCGAGCCGATGAGAAGTCTGATTTATGTGGACTGTGCAAAAGAAGATTATAGGGTAAAGCTGGAAAACTGGTTGTATAAATATCATATTCCGGACAGTATTTCTCAGTTTGGTCCATATGTTTCCAAGTACGCTTTCTATTCCGCACTTCCGGTTCCGGAAGGTGGAGAACGGTTTGGCGCAATCAAGATGCAGCTGACGGAGCACTACTGGCTGGCAAATCCGAATAATATCGCAGCGTTTGACCATCACAAAGCACTGACGGAATACTTTCCGCCGGACGTACTGAAATGGCAGGGGAATTTGCCGGACGAAGATTTTCAGTGCGAAAATGTGGAAGGCGATGAAGCCAGAGCTGTAAAAGGTGATGCAGCAAAAGGAACTGTGCCATTTATCTTCGCTTTTGTGCCGGTATGGTGGGAAGAAGATTATAAGGGCGCAGGAAGAACCATCGAAGACGGACCGAATTACAGATGGCAGATGGTTGTAAAATATCCGGAGGGCGCAAAAGAAACAGGTGACAAGTGGTTCCGTGAAGAATTTATTGGTGCATTCGCAGAATGTGAAGAAACGACCAGAATTCTGTCCAGCAAGGTAATCAAAGAAGCTAACGGATGTGAATTTGACCGCGTTTGCGAAATGTGGTTTGAAAGTCCGACTGCATGGAAAAATGCTGTAAAAAAAGTGGGAGAAAAGGTGAGAAGACCGTCCTGGCACGAAACAGAAGATTTTCCATATCTGACAAAATCCTATGGTATCAGCAGTATTTTCCTGTCTGATATTGCAAGGTCCGATAATATGACACAATATAACGGATATATTACCATGCGTTAATCAGGGTAAGGCCGGCTCTTTGCCGGTCTTATCGTGCTGTAGATGAAAGAGAAAGAGAGAATCGAAATGGCAGAAAAGTTTTATGCAAAAGGTCCGGGGAACGAAGGATATATCGAAAACCTGGAAGTGCTGTCTTTCTGCAACCTGGACGGCGAATGCGGCATGTTCCAGATGGCTTTATATAAAACGGAAGACGCAAAATACTATTTGTACGGCGCTTGTTTCGGCGGAACGAAAAACGGCGTTATGATCAGTGATATAACAGATCCCAAGAATCCAAAGTTTATCAAACATATGCAGTTGGTTGATCCAAAAGAATATCCAACTACGACCACTCCGAAGATTCAGATTGCGGACGACCTTCTGATCTGTGCCATGAGTGCAGGCTCAGGTCCTGATGCGCTTGTGGATCAGGCGGAACTGAAGAACATGAAATGCGAGGCGGGTATCAGAATTTACAGCCTGAAAAATGATCCGCTGAACCCGGAATTCCTGGGATACTGGGACTGCGGCGTACCTCATTCCATCGGCGTACACAGATTTATGTACAATGGAGGAAGATACGTACATTTATCTGCAGAATCCGACCGCTTTGAGGGAATGATCTACAGGATTATTGATATAGAAGATCCGACAAATCCGGTAGAAGTAGGTAACTGGTGGTCTCCGGAGCAGTTTGTAGACGGATATCCGGGAAGAACGGTAGATCATACTGCGCCGCATGTGCCGGCTTTTATGGATAAGGGATGGATGCACGGCCCTCCGTTTGTTAGAGACGGAAAGGCATATTTGGGCTACTGTGGAGACGGACTTTACGTCCTGGATGTAGAAGACATCACACGGCCTAAGTGTTTGGGAAACCTGAGATTTATGCCGGCGTTCAGCAGTGAGCTGGCAGGTGCAAGAACCCATACGGCACTGCCTCTTCCGGGAAGAGATTTGGTGGTTGTCACCAATGAAGGAGAGAGATTCCAATTCTTCCCGCCGGAAATGAAGATGAAACCGCAGGCAATGAATAATATTCACATGGTAGATGTCAGTGATCCGTCAAGACCGACACTGATTGGAGAATTCCCTTATCCTAAGGTACCGGAAAACTTTCCGTATCCGAATTTCAATGTAATGCAGAGGGTAAATGCAGGCCCATTTGGACCGCATAATCTTCATGAACCGATGGACGGAAAACCATGGCTTGAGCAAAGAGGCGACAGGGTTTACTGCTGCTATTTCCACGCAGGACTTCGTGTCTATGACGTAAGCGATCCTTATTATATCAAGGAAATTGCATACTTTATTCCACCGAATCCGAATAAAATGCCGGAAGAGTCTTTCTTCCCGGGTTTTCCGGGACCGCGTAATGCGACCACGGAAGACTGTATCGTAGATGACAGGGGTAATATCATTATCGATGCCTTGGATGACGGTTTCTATATTCTCAAAATGAAGGAAGAATAAATCCACAGCATAAAATAAGCGAAAACGCTTTCTCCATCTTAGTTTTCACAAGAAGGAGAAAGCGTTTTTTATTGTACACGATAAAGACTAAATGCCAAGTCTTTGACATTTTTTTACCAGCGTCGAATGATCTACGCCCAGCGCAGCGGCAGCCTTCCTCTTGGAGCCGTACTGTTCCAGCGCATTGCGTATCATCTGCCGTTCCAAAGCTTCTGTGGCTGTTTTCAAAGTCCCGTGCTTAGAGTTAGCAGCTTGCACCTTAGCTGCGGGAAGACCCAGCACTCGAGCAACCACATCGCCGTCAATTACATCGGTGAAATTTATCACCACCATGCGTTCCATAACGTTTTTCAGTTCCCTTATATTGCCCGGCCAGCCGTATTCCAGCATCATCGCTTTGGCGAGGCGAGTCATGATGATACTTTTGTTATAGCGCGTATTGTACTGTTTTAAAAAGATTTCTACCAGGGGTTCAATGTCAGCCTGACGTTCCTTCAATGGCTTTAGCGTAATGGGTACTACGTTGAGCCGGTAGTATAGATCTTCGCGAAATGTACCGTTTTCTATCCCGGATTTCAAATCTTTATTGGTAGATGCGATGAGGCGGATATCCAGGGAAACGGGAGCCTTGCCGCCAACCCGGGTGACTTCTTTGCTCTGAAGTACACGCAGCAGCTTTACTTGCAGATCCAGGGGCATATCGCCGACTTCATCCAACAGAACCGTACCGCCGTTTGCAATTTCAAAGAGACCGGCCTTGCCGCCTTTTTTTGCGCCGGTAAAAGCGCCTTCTTCGTAGCCGAAAAGCTCAGATTCCAGTAAATTTGCCGGAATAGCAGAGCAATTCAGCTTGATAAACGGCTTCCCCTTTCGCTCGCTTTCCATATATACAGCGTCAGCGATAATTTCTTTACCGGTACCGCTTTCGCCGGTAATCAGCACCGTTACATCAGTTTTTGCCACAGAGCGGGCAATGGCAAAGGCTTCGTGCATACAGGCGCTTTCGATGACGATGTCCATGTCATAAATCTGTTTATCTCTGAAATAGGCCAGCTCAGCGGCGCCCTGGGTGTTTTCTTTGCGAAGCTCTGCAAGGTGATCCTTCAGCTCTTCCAACCTTGCCACATCCTTTTCGGTGGCAATGGCATATTTGATGTGGCCGTCATCATCAAACACGGGAACTCCGGTAATGTGAACCTTTGTGTTGGTGCGGGTTAAGGTACCCACCTTCTCACATCGTTTACCGGTAGTCAGAACGTCTGGGAGTACGCCGCCGGAGTAGAACCGTTTCGTCTTGTTCAGATCAAAGATATTCTTGCCGACGAGCTCTTCACGTTTGATATCGCCAAGTGCCAGATAAGCATCATTGACATACAGGGTATTTCCCTGACTGTCAACCACGTAAATGGCATCAATCAGATGGTCGCAGATTTTCTTGAAATCAATTGACTGTTCCTTATTCTCCATGTGAACCTCCTTTTGTGGTGACAAGTATCACCACTACTGTTAATATGGTGACATAATTCACCGTGAATTGCAAGTTTTTTTGTGGTATTCAGTGAATTTTTTCGGAGAAATAAGATTGCTAAAAAAGTTTTCGTTGAAATTTAGAGGTTTTTCTATAGTTACTAAAAAGTTATCGAAGAACTTGGCATAGCCTTTGCTTTATATAGCGGTGTGAAAAGCATAGAAGAAATTGTTCAAATAAAACTATGAGAAATAAGCATAAATGGAGGAACTACGTTATGGCAAAGAAAAAGACAATTATTACTGCGGCTGTTTGCGGTATGTGGCCGACAAAAGAGGATAACCCTAATGTACCGATTACACCGGCAGAAATTGCAGACGATGTGTACAAATGCTGGAAAGCAGGCGCAGCAGTAGCCCACATTCACATGCGAGATGATGAAGGAAAAGGAACTATGGATCACAATAAATTCCGTGAAACTGTAGAATTGTTAAAAACAAAATATCCTGACTGCGATATTATCATCAACATGACTACATCGGGAGATCTTGCGGCTACAGAAGAAACAAGAGTGCAGCATGTAAAAGAACTAAAGCCGGAAATGGCATCTTATGACTGCGGTTCTATGAACTGGCTTCACAGCGGCTTGTTTATCAATTCACCTAAGTTTCTGGAAAACTGCGGAAAGCTGTTCCAGGAAACACAGACAAAACCGGAAATCGAAGTCTTTGATCCCGGCATGATTGCAAACGCAGCCTATTATCTGAAAAAAGGTGTGCTGAAAGCGCCGTTGCATTTCCAGTTTTGCATGGGCTGCGCTAACGGAATACCGGGCAGTGTAAAAAATCTGGTTTTCATGAAGGAAACCATGGATCAGCTTTGTCCGGGTTCAACCTGGTCCTGCTTTGGCGTAGGTCATACGGCAATGGAAATCATGTACGCAGGTATCGCCATGGGCGGACATATTCGTGTAGGCCTTGAAGATAACGTGATGTACAGCAAGGGCGTTTTAGCCGAAGGTAATGCGCAGCTGGTGGAAAGAGCGAAGAGAGTGATTGAGGAATTCGGCGGCGAAGCTGCAACACCGGAAGAAGCCAGAGAAATTCTCGGCCTTAAATAGGTAGCTGCGATGACCTGGGGTCCGTTATTTATGTACTATCACTGTCCTGACTGTGGAAAAAAATTCAAATATGAGCTGGATATGATCGGCAGGCTTGCAGACAGATTCGGACGATGCCCCGAGTGTGGCGCAGAAGGTATATTTGTGAAAGAAAGTCCCAGACGAGCCGGTGATGAAGCGTATGAAGAAATTGATGAACTTGGAGGAATCTATGATTAAAAATATTGCGGTACTTGGCGCCGGAACCATGGGCCACGGCATTGCGGAATTCTTCGCAATGAACGGCTATCCGGTGAATTTGTATGAACCTTATGAACCGATGCGCCTTTCCTGCATGGATGCTATTCGCAGTGAACTGGAATTTCTGGCAGAAAATGAACTGATCCGTCCACAGGACGTACAGGCAGCTATGGATAAAATCACGCTGTTTTCAGATCTGGCGCCTGCAGTAAAAGACGCTGATTATGTAATCGAAGCGACAAGAGAGGATTTGGCGCTGAAACAGGAGCTTTTCGCAGAATTGGAAGTGCTGACAAAGCCGGAAACTATTCTGGCCAGCAATACTTCATCGCTTTCGCTTGGCGAAATGATTGAAAAAGTCGGTAAGGAAAAGCAGAGTAAATGTATGGTATGTCATTGGTATAATCCGCCGCATATCATGCCTCTTGTAGAGCTTTCCTTCTTTGGAAACATGGACGAGGAAACCTTTAATCAGGTGAGAACCTTATATAACCAAGCCGGAAAACAGACTTGCAAGGTAAAAAAAGATGTACCCGGTATGGTTGCGAATAGAATTCAGCAGGGCGTAGCCAGAGAGGCTTTTTCTTTGATGGAAATGGATATTGCAGATCCTGAGGACATTGAGATTGCGCTTAAGTTCGGTCCGGCTTTTCGTTATGCAACTACAGGACAGCTGGAGGTTGCTGACATGGGCGGTCTTGATATCTGGTGCACAGTAGGCGACAATCTGCTTTCTGTCATGGATAACAGCAAAGAAGCTAACCCGATTCTGCGGAAAAAAGTTGAAGAAGGGAAGCTGGGTATGAAAAACGGAGAAGGCTTTTTCAAGTATCCGAAAGAAGAAGTACAAGAGAAAAAGAACGCCTTCAACAGAAAACTGATTATCCAGCTGAAAGCGTCGAAAAACTATGTCGAATAATGAAATTAAGTATCAACTTGATGATAAAATGCCCCTTAGAGAGAACCTGATTTATGCTTGTCAGCATGTTATCTTCTTCGTAGCCTCGGCGGTGGTTATGCCTGTCGTCGTAGGCTACGCATTGGGTCTCTCTCAGCCGGAGGTTGCACAAACACTGCAGCGTACACTGGTTCTGTGTGGAATTATTTCCATTCTGCAGACGGCTCTGGGGCACAGATATCCGATCATTGACGGTCCTGCGGGGCTGTGGTCGGGACTACTGATTTTGATGGCAACAACCATGACCGCCTTTGGAAAAGATGCCCAGATACTTCGTACAGATCTGGAGACAGGCATGATTATTGGCGGAGGTTTCGTCATATTACTCGTTATACTGGGGCTGATGAACAAACTTATTACATTGTTTTCTCCTTTAATAAATGGTGTGTTAATCTTGCTTATGGTCCTACAGATCAGTCCCAGCATTGTAAAAGGAATGACGGGAATTACTGCTGACAATACAGTAATCGATGGAAAGAGCACATTTGTCTTCTTCTTTACCATGTTACTAATTCTATTTCTCAACATGTATGCAAGAGGATTTATCAAGAGTATCGCCACATTTATTGGCGTTTTGGCAGGTTGGGTTCTGGCATGGGTAATGGGTATTACCACCCAGGCCGATTTGTCAGCAGGTGGAGTCGTTTCTCTTCCGGAAGTATTTGCCTGGGGGAAACCTACTTTTGATACGGGTGTTGTGATCACCTGTGTGATTGCAGCCTTTGTGCTTTTATCTATGACTTTTGCCAGTATAAACGGAATGGCGGAAGTCGTTGAAGACAGACCGGACAATAAACGGTTTAACAGAGCTGTTTCCATTCATGGACTGGCTACTGTATTGTGCGGGATATTCCCAACTGTAGCGTTTATGCCGTATGTATCTTCTACAGGTATTGTGAAAATGACAGGCGTTGCTGCCAGAACCCCGTTTTACCTTGCTTCGGCATTTATGATTGTCATGGGGATGATTTCGCCCATCGGCGCTTTTTTCTCCACAATTCCCAACGCAGTGGGATATGCGGCATTGATTATGATTTATGCGCTGATTATGGGGCAGGGGTTCAATGAACTGAAAAAGGTGAAATTCACCAATCGGGAGAATTTTATCGTCGGTATTTCTATGCTCATTGGTATGGGTGTCATGTTTTTGCCTACGGAAGCATTTTCAGATCTTCCACAGGTCGCCGGATACATTCTTTCCAACGGACTCATCGACGGTATGGCACTTGCGTTTCTATTAGAACACGTTTTGCTGAAAAAGAAAAAGCAAACGCCATAGAAAAAAGCCCCTATAAAGAGGCTTCTTTGGAAGATTCGACGATGTGCAGGATATCTTTTACGGACAGCTTGTTCTCATTGGCAAATGCTAAGAGACTGCAGATATCATCATACTGTTCGAGAGATTGTTTTAGGGTAACTTCGTATTTGGTCTCCGGATGTACAGCAAAAGCGTCCGGGTCGATTTGGATATTTTCCTCTCGCATACGATTGATACTCCATACATAAATCAGATCCAGCGCCGGCATGATTTTCTTTCCGGCATCGGTTAAATGGTATTCGACACGAAGTGGAATCTCGTTGTACTGAATACGTTCGACCAGACCGTCAGCCACCAGTTCTTTTAACTGCTGACTTAATACCTTTTCGCTGACAGGAAATGTTTTTCTGGTTTTGGAAAAGCGGATAAATCCGTAATAACTGATGTGGTTGAGAATACTCATCTTCCATTTGCCTGAGATACAGGAAAGTGCATAAAGATAAGGGTTTGTTCCCTGAACGGAATTGTCCATTGGTTTTGTCTCCTTTCACATGATGTTATCAGTTTACCTATAAATGTGAAAAAAGGCAAGACCAAAAAGTAAGACGCTTACTGAAAGGTAAGCTGGTCACCGACCCGTAACAGGGTAACAGGAAAGTGTGTAATTGTCAAACAATTCACATTCTGATACTATGGTGATAAGAAAAAGATAATTATTTAACAAAGGTGAAAATATTACTGAATATAAAACAGGAGGAATCCAAAATGAAAAAGAGAACTTTAGCTGAGCTTAAACCTTACGATGCTCCCGGCCATTACAATATGACTGCGATGAGAATCCACGGAAAAGAAGAAACCGGAGCAGAAAAATTCTGGATCGGTAAATCCATCTTTCTGCCGGGCGGCGGTGCAGAATGGGCTTATGATGATAACCCGCTGGAAAAGGTTTATTACGTGCTGAAAGGTGAGATGACTGTAACAGACAAAGAAGGAAACGAATACGTTATCCACGCTAACGAATCTATTTCTTTCCCGCCAAATGAAGGAAGAGGTCTGGAAAACAGAAGTAATGAAGTCGCAGAAATGCTGGTCATCATCAACTATCCGGAAAACTAAGCCGGACAGATCAGTTTGAAATAAGAATTAAAGAAAAACAGGAGAGAGATCATGGTAAATGTACAGAAAGAATTTGTAGAAAAGTTATTTTCTATCGAAGGCAAAGTTGCTCTGGTAACCGGTGCAACCGGCGCTCTGGGTTCAGCCGTTGCAGTCGGCTATGCCCTGGCAGGTGCGAAAGTGGTTTTAACCGGCAGAAACGCAGACAAACTGGAAGAAGTTGCAAAGCAGATTAGAGAAGAAGGCGGCGAATGCGCCTGTGTAACTGCCGACCCTGCTGTTGAAGAAGACGTTAAGAAAGCTGTATCCTTCACTGTAGACACATACGGCGAACTGAATATTCTGGCTGCATGTCACGGATTCAACAAACCGGCAAATATCTTGGATCAGTCTGTTGAGGATTGGAAAAAGATTATGGACGCAGACTGCACAAGTGTTTATCTGCTGGCAAAATATGCGGCAGAGCAGATGAAAGAACAGGGCAAGGGCGGCAAGATGGTTATCACATCTTCTGCAAGATCCAAGGCAGGTATGGCAGGTTATACCGGCTATTCCACAGCAAAAGGCGGCGTAGACCTGATGGTACAGTCTCTGGCATGCGATTTAACAGCTCAGTATGGAATCAATGTGAATTCCATCAACCCGACAGTGTTCCGTTCTGACTTAACAGAGTGGATGTTCGACCCTGAATCTGAAGTATATAAAAACTTCTTAAAGAGACTGCCAATCGGAAGATTAGGCGAACCGTATGATTTTGTGGGACTGGCAATTTTCCTGGCATCCGCTGCATCAGATTTCTTAACCGGCGGCAATTACGATGCAACCGGCGGTTATTGGGCCTGCTAAGCACGGAAACGGGAAGAAATATAAAGACGGTTACTGTATAAGGTATTTATCCTGACGCAGATAACAATATAAACATTAATCAAAAATTCAAGAGTATTCTCAGGAGGAAACGAAAATGGGAAAAACAGTATATGTAGATTTAGCACATCCTTTCAGCGCAGAAATTCCAAGATGGCCATACTTTGACAAACCGGAAATCACAAATGCACACACCATGGCCAAAGGTGGCGTACTGACATCCAAGATTACCTGCACAATGCATACAGGTACGCACTGCGATGCGCCAAGACACGTTATGGAATATGAGTTTGACGGCAGAAGAGCACGTTATACCCATGAAATGCCGGTAGATGCATATACAGGTGACGCTGTTGTACTTAAGCTGGATGTCGCACCTTGGACATTGATTACAGGTGAACATCTGGATGCAGCATGTGAGGCATGCGGCTTTGATCCGGCAGATCTGGAAGGCAAAGTATTGTGCTTAAACACTGGTATGCACCGTCTGTTTGACGATTCCAAGGCATATTATCATTATTCCATCGGTACCGGTGTAGATGCCGGAAAATGGTTTGTTAAGCATAAAGTAAAATGTGTTGCTATGGATAGCCAGGCACTTGACCATCCGCTTCATACAGCAATGGGCAACAATGGTATGACAAGAATGAACCTGCTGGGTGCAACAGGCAAGCCAATCACAGAAGAGTACAAGGAACTTTTCGGTGAAGAAGCTTATGCTGAATTTGATAAAGAAGAATATATCAGAATTCACGGACAGGCAGCATATGACGAAAAGTTCGGCGATCTGGAAGCAATTGGATGCTGGGGCACATGGGAACCTTGCCACAAAGAAATGCTTGGTCATGGTATCGTAGGCGTTGAAAACCTTGGTGGCGATTTGGATAAAATCCCTGCAGGTAAAGTATTCACCTTCCTGTGCTTCCCACTGAGATGGTACATGGGAGATGGTTCCATGGCTCGCTGTGCTGCACAGATTGATGAAGATCTGCTGTTAGACGTACCTGATCGTACATATACTTATGGCGGAACAGGCTTCGCTGAAGCAGAAGGTAATGGAGACAGCTGTCTGGAATATATGCAGAAGCTCTTCAAGATTGAAAAATAGGATAGAAAATAGTCGCCATACAACCAGAGGGGTAGACTGCGGGGCAGTTTTATTGAACTGCCTTGGGGTCTGCCCCTCTTTTGTTGATTAAAATATTGTATATAAATTTAGCCTGTACGCAATGAAGCTGCTTACAGGTATATGAAAGGTGAATAGCAGTTATGAAACAGACAAAAACTTCATTATTTAGCTTTGGCAAAGCCGGATGGGGTACGATCTTATATTGTTTATTTATGTTTTTCTTCTATGTTGGTATGATTAATGACGGAACTAACGTTCTTGCGCCTGCGGCGGCAGAGAATATCGGTGTGGAACCGGGAACCATTATTCAGTGGAACGGTTATGCCGGTATGATTGCCGTAGTCGGATTTGTCATTGTAGGCCAGATTAATAAAATAATCGGAGCGCGATCAACTTCAGCAATTTTTACTATTCTTGCAGGAATTACCTATATCATCTGCGGTAATGCAACAAGCCTTCCCGTATATGTAATTGCCATGACTCTATGTGCAACCGGTATGATGTCTGCCGGCTATATTGCCGGTGGAACGCTGGTAGCCGCTTGGTTCCCGAAGAGAAAGGGTATCGTTATGGGTTATACCACGATGGGGCATAATTTTGCTTCCGCATTTTATGTAGCGATTCTGACCGGTCTTGTTGCAAGCTTTGGTTCAATTAAAGGTGGTTGTATTCCTATCGGTATTGCTGCAATTATACTGGGGATTATCGGTGCGGTATTTATCAGAAACACGCCACAGGAAAGAGGGCTTAATCCGGACAATGTATCTGATGATGTATACCAAAAGGAATATTATATTCCCCAGAATATGCGAGAAAGCGATGGTGACTGGACTACAAGCCAGCTGTTAAAAACAAAAGAACTATGGTTTGCAGCAGTAGTAACAGGTATGTTTCAGATTTGTTCAGTAGGTGTCATGCAGCAGCTGGTAACGAGAAATATCAGAGATTTCGGTATGAGCCAGGCCGGTGCGCTGACGCTGATGACTGTAGTCGCCTTAATTGGTGTGGTTGGCTCATGGCTAATCGGCGCCATTGATGAAAGAATCGGTACAAAGAAAACCATGCAGGGTTTCGGCGTATGGTATGCGGCTGCGCTGGTTATCAATGTGCTTTCCGGTGGAGAAACAGGATTCCTGTTCTACTTGTCCATCTTTATGATCGGCATGGGTATCGGCGGGTCGGCAAACTTTACCACGTCTCTTCCAACATCTATATTTGGACGTCACGGATTTGACCACGTAAATTCAGTCATTTTTCCAATTCAGGGATTTGTAACAGCCTGGTGTTTTGTCATTAACGGCATTGTAACCAATGTAATCGGAAACCTGAATTACGCTTACTTGATTTTCGCAGGCGCTGCATTGATTGTATCTGTCGCTGTATTCTTTATCGATGAATATAAGTATAATAAAGATCATAAAGCTGGAGAAAATGCTGCTTAACAATAAAAATCGTTAATCGGTTACCAAGCAACCTATGACGTTGAAACGACCTCCTTTATTAGAATTAATATCTAATGGTTGTTAGTCAACTGTGGGGGTAGAAGAAATTCTACTCCCATTTTTTGTATAAAGATTTAGTAGAAAATCAGAAGTATCCGTTTCTTAAAGTTAATGAACGAGCGATAGCCGTAAGAGACTCGTTTAATCACCTTAATT
>JAXKAR010000030.1:0-5037 GCA_036305845.1 Emergencia sp. | reverse complement strand
TTATTGATAAAGCCAAATCATCTTGCAAAAATGCGGGAAGTATTGAAACTGACCATTTTGTTGACGTCAACAAAATGGTCGAATCTGGAGTCGCAGATATTCCCGTTAAAGATATTTTACTTACACGCTATGCATGTTATTTGATCGCCCAAAACGGAGATCCTCGCAAAGAGGTAATCGCTCTCGCCCAAACATACTTCGCAGTCCAGACTCGCAAACAGGAACTTCAAGACCAGTTTGACCAATTGACAGAAGACCAACGACGACTTGCAATCCGCAGTGAGCTTACGGAACACAACAAATCTCTTGTAGAGGCCGCCCAACAGGCTGGTGTAGAAACTTCTCAGGATTTTGCCGTATTTCAGAATAAAGGGTATCAGGGACTGTACGGTGGGCTCGGTCAAAAAGACATCCACGAGAGAAAAGGCCTAAAGAAAAGCCAAAAGATTCTTGACCACATGGGTAGTGAAGAACTTGCCGCGAACCTGTTCCGTGCAACTCAAACTGATGCGAAATTACGTAGAGAACAAATTCAAGGAAAAGAATCTGCAAATAAAACTCACTTTGATGTTGGTCAAAAGGTTCGCCAGACAATTGAAGAGCTCGGAGGAACCATGCCGGAGGACTTACCAACTCCCGAAAAGAGTATCCAGACGCTAAAAAAGGAGGCAAACAAAAGAATCGAAAAAAGTACCGATGATACCTCCCAATTGTTTTTGGAATTAAAGAACTTAGAAAAAGATACTTAACAAAAGTGGAGAATATTTCATCTGAAGCTTTATATAATATAGCTAACTTTAAAAAAATCAGTATTTTTTAAAGTTAGCTCAGTCTATTTAACACTGTTCAAAATGCAGACTCAAACAAATAAAACAAAAGCCCCTGCACGCAGGAGCTAATGTATATCGGCTGTAATGGTACAGCACGACCTAAGCAATCAAATTGTATCATTGCAGCCCCAAACTTTCAAGTTTTTGGGGTATTTTTATACCCTTTTTCCAGTAAACTTTACTGAAAAGAGGTACTACAATGACAAATAACCTGGACAACGGTCTTTACTGTATGTACCTGCGAAAGAGCAGGGAAGATATAGAAGCAGAATTACACGGAGAGGGCGATACTCTGCTCCGCCATGAGCAGCGCCTTGTGGAAACTGCAAAGCGGTTAAATATCACGATAGGCAAAATCTATCGCGAAATCGTTTCCGGTGAATCCATTGACGCGCGCCCTGAAGTTCAGAAGCTTATCCAGGATGTCGAGCAGGGAAAATGGAAGGGTGTCCTGGTCGTAGAAGTGGAGAGACTTGCCAGAGGGGATACTCTGGATCAAGGGATTATCGCTCGGGCTTTCGGGATCTCCGGCGCCAAGATTATTACACCACTTAAGATCTACGACCCGATGAATCAATCTGATATGGAATACTTTGAGTTCGGCCTCTTCATGAGTCGTAGAGAATATTCCACCATCAACCGGAGAATTCAAGACGGAAGAAAAGCATCTACCAAAGAAGGGAAATGGATTTACGGCGATACACCATTTGGCTATGAAAGAATAAAACTCGAAAGGGATAAAGGCTATACACTTAAGCCAATTCCAGAAGAAGCCGCTGCCATTCGGCTTATGTTCGAATGGTACGCACTTGAGCATGCCGGTTCTTACACGATTTCTATCCGGCTGACAGAGCGAGGATATAAAAATCGCCAAGGGAAGGACTTCTCTCCCTCTTCAATTCGCGATATCCTAAAGAACCCAGTCTATGCCGGGTATGTTACCTGGGGAAAGCGCCCTCAGGTAAAAGAAATTCAGGATGGAAAGGTTGTCAAACGCCGGGGGAAAAACAATTTGAACATGCTGCTGATTCAGGGACTTCATGAGGCCATTGTAGAGCAGGAGCTTTTTGATGCCGCCCAGTCAGTCCGATCCAGCCGGGCCGTCCGTCCTAACAACTTCTCCGGCGGTCTGCAGAATCCGCTGGCCGGAATCGTCTACTGTAAATGCTGTGGCCACACCATGAGAAGACAACGAGATAATAAGAAGAATCTTCGCTACCGGCTCACCTGCAATACTGTACGATGCCCAAATGTGTCCAGTAACTTTGACCTTGTAGAAGATGCGGTCATCGACGCGCTTAATTCTTGGACAGACGACTATATTCTGACTCTGGATAAACAAACTGCGCAGCGTGATACTTTTGAGGAAGATTTCCTTCGCTTGCAGAATGAAAAAAGAACACTTGAGGGACAGAAAGGGAAATTATTTGATTTTTTGGAACGGGGAGTTTATGACGAAGAAACTTTCCTGGAGCGAAATTGTAATCTGGCAAGCCGTATCGATGAAACACAGGAAAGAATAGACCAGCTGGTTGCAAAGCACCGGGAGCGTATGGCACAGATCAGCACCGCAGAGTTTATCGAAAAAGTAAAACATGTACAAAGTGCATATGCACACTGTCAGAACAATGAAGAGAAGAATATGCTGCTGAAATCTATCTTTAGACGGATAAATTACATAAAAAAAGAAGGTGGCCCTGGAAAAGAGAACACCTTCGTGCTTGAAATTCAGCCGATTGTAGACTTTTGTCAACTGCAACCACCATTGATGGAGTAATCTGTAACCCCACTCGTAGGTCATAATCAATGCATAATCTACAATCTCGCCAATCTGCTTATAATCATGCCCTTGATAGATATTTCCCGGCTGATCATCGGAAATCTTGGGCGCCAACGCCGCTGTAACAAAATACCCCGGCGGAGACAGCACAGTCTTTGCTTCTCTAATCAGTTCCACATAGTCCTGCCTGTTTTCTGCCGGGATAAATTCAAAATCAAAGTCCACACCACCAAGTCCTTTTCGCTGTATGGTATGTAAGATATTATAAACTAAATTCGTGCGCGCTGCCGAATCAGAAAGAAGTGTCCCTGCGATAACATCGTTAAAATTACCGCTGGCGTCCAGGGGAGTCAATACCATCAATGGTTTTACCCCCGTACCGACTGTTGCGGCGGTCAGCCCTTCGTCCGCCAAATCAATTACTCCGCCATCAGCAGTAATCCCATAGCTGAAATTCCCCAAAAAAGTCAGATCAGGCAGCCATGCCTCAAGAACCCACTGCTCTATGGACGGATATGCATATCCGCTTACTACAATACTTTTCATGTTCATGTCCTCCAATCCCTGTATTTAGGCTATGCAGGACGAACTGTCTTAGAACCTCAGAAATCCTCAAGAGGGGTAAAGGTCATCTCGGTTTTCCCGGTTACACCGCAGTAAACCGTCTCATTAAATCTTCCGATTTGCATATAATGCGTCAGCATCTGCTTTGCTGTTAACGGCATGTTGCGGTGCAAAATCTCATCAAAGGGTACCCATTCCAAAATGCCTTCCTCCGAATCCATAGAAAATTGCCGGCACTCTGCAATCTCGGCAAAATAGTAATAATTCTGTCGAATCTCTCCGTTTTTCAACCGCAAGGTAACATATCGCAGGCTCAGGTTTCTAAGCGCGTCTTCAGCAATTCCGGTTTCTTCGCCAAGCTCCCGCAATACGCAGCTTCGCGGATTGTTCAGCTCCTCTTTCTCAAAGTGTCCCCCTATTCCGCACCAGGAAGGCTCCACCACCCGAGAGCCGATACGATAAAGGAGCAGCATCTCCTCTCCTTTGCAAATGTAAATTGCCGTCATATTTCTAAGTGGTAATGTATTTTCCATAGTCGGAGTCCTTTCTTTGTTCTAAAGTTATGGCGTCCCACAGGATTTGCTCTGTCTGCGCAGTCACTCGCCATTGGTCATATATAGACATCATACCATAATCACTGTGTTCAATGGTAACCTTTTCTGTTACAAGAATATTTTCCCGTATACAGGGAGTGATTTCCCGTTTCGGTTCATTAATAATTCCAGTATTACGGGATATAATGTTTATATCTATAGAAATGAGGATCAGGCATGACGCTGAATTTTGTTGAAATTGGCAAAAGGTTAAAAGAAGGCAGGGAAGCTCTGCACTTGACGCAGGAACAACTGGCAGAACAGACGGATCTTTCCGTCACCCATATCAGCGCCATCGAAAATGCCAGCAGTGGGGTCAAACTGCAAACCTTTGTAAATATTGTCAATGCACTGGATTTGCCTATTGACTGGGTACTTTATGGAGATTATGACAATAAGCTCTTTGTCGAAGGGCAAATCAGAAAGCTTTTCGCAGGCTGCAACACCAAAGAGATACAGCTATATCTTTCTATTTTAAAAAACAACAAGGATTTAATCGATCCTTTTATCAAATAGGGTCGATCCGCTTGTTGCCCATTGGTTTATTCCGGCGAATTCTATCGCCGGCTTTTTATTGGTCTACATATATCGTTTATTTGCTATTCGTCTTCTAAATTGTCCTTATCTGTTCCTTCACAGGAATATTTTTCCGTATTGCAGGAATTTATTCTTGTGGTAGTCAATTAATAATTGACCTATTAGAGGCTATAATAAAGTTATCTAATTAAAGGGGCTCAATGTATGGAATTGGATTTTATGAAAATCGGCGAAAGATTGAGGAAGGGCAGAGAAGCCAAACATTTAACCCAAGAGCAACTTGCAGAGCTGACCGATCTTTCTATCAGTCATATCAGCGCCATCGAGAACGCCAGTACCGGTGTTAAACTACAAACATTTATCAATATCGTAACCACCTTGGATTTACCTGTCGAATGGGTGCTTTACGGTGATTATAAGAATAGGGATTTTGTTGAAAGTCAAATCAGACAGCTTTTCGCAGGCTGCACGGACGAAGAAGTGCAGCTATACCTTTCCATTCTGAAAAACAGCAAGGATTTGATTAAACCTTTCATCGACTAAGAAGGTTCACTGAAGCTGCCAAAAGGCAGCTTTTTTTCATCAGAAATATTAGGTTGTTAGTCAACTGTGGGGGTAGAAGAAATTCTACTCCCATTTTTTGTATAAAGATTTAGTAGAAAATCAGAAGTATCCGTTTCTTAAAGTTAATGAACGAGCGATAGCCGTAAGAGACTCGTTTAATCACCTTAAT
>JAXKAR010000029.1:0-8589 GCA_036305845.1 Emergencia sp. | reverse complement strand
TCTTGCTCTTGTCAAGTACTTTTTTTCGACTTTTTTCTGTTCCCTTTGCGGGAGCAGTTTGCCGTTTTGTAAAGCGACAGCTTGACTATATTATCAAATTTCTCTCCCCTTGTCAATACCCTTTTTGGTGTTTTTTTGGTTCAGAAAAAAACCTACTATTCTAAAGATTCCAAATCTGTCTTCTGATATTTTGTCATGGTTTTCTACCTTATTCATATAATAACGCATAAACGGAACCGGGAAGCAGGCTTCTCTATTCTATGGGATCCGCGATACACAACCACCCGGATAACCTCCAAACAGACTCCGGACCAAGGGTATCAGTCCTACGACTTTAGTAGGCAAATCATCAAACCTATCTGCGATTATGATACGACCTTAGTTCGTGGTCTTTAAAAAGAGCAATCAGTCAGCTACCACTTTACTCCTAATTTGTTACAAATTTATCAAACTATCCTTTTTACCGATTGACCTTTTAGGCAGCTCCGGAATACAATAAACTCGGTTCCAGACCAGTGGTTTTATTTTTTATCAATTTTATCTGTTTATTTTTTTAAGGAGGACTTATTATGGGTAGGAAAATCCCTCTATGGCAATGTCTCATTGTTATGTTAGCAATGATCGGTCTGCTGATGTGGTCTATCTTGGTAGACTCATACGGCGAACCTCACATCGCACTTATTCTGGCTGCTGCTGTAGCCACTATCGTTGCCAGTCTCAACGGCTGGAAGTGGGCTTATCTGGAAAAAGGTATTCTGGCTTCCATCAACCGTTCTATGCAGGCAATTTTAATCCTGGCGATTCTGGGTTGCCTGATTGCATCCTGGATGGCCGCAGGTACCATTCCTACAATGATGTATTATGGTATTAAAATTATCAGCCCTAGCGTATTCCTTGTGACCGCTTGTATCCTTTGCTCAGTGGTATCTCTGGCAACAGGTTCTTCCTGGTCTACAGCAGGTTCTATGGGTGTTGCCCTGATCGGTGTCGGTACCGCTCTCGGTTTTCCAAATGTGATGACCGCCGGCGCAGTTGTATCCGGTGCATACTTTGGTGACAAAATGTCTCCACTATCCGACACAACGAATTTAGCGCCTGCTATGGCCGGTTCTCAATTGTTCGACCATATCAAGCACATGATCTACACCACAGGCACATCTTTAATCATCGCGCTGGTTGCTTATACTGTTATGGGGTTCATGCACTCCAGCAGCAACGCAGTGGATATGTCCGTAGTAACTGAAATCACTGATTTCATTGCAGGCTCCACCAACATCAGTCTGTGGGCGCTGATTCCGCCTCTGTTCGTTATCCTGATGGTAGCCTTTAAATTCCCTGCAATCCCCGGTCTGATTGGCGGCGTATTTATCGCCGTGCCGTTCATGTTCCTGAACAGACCGCATATCGAAAACGCTTTAGCCAATATGGGCGCTTCAAAGCCAAGTCTGGAAGAAAACATCTTCGCTATTCTGAACAATGGTATTTCCATGGGTAACGTTCCCGAAGGCGCTTCCCCTATCATTAATGAACTGGCGGGATTGTTGTCCTCCGGAGGCAGCCAGGGATTCATGTGGACCATTTCCATCATCATTGCCGCAATGTGCTTTGGCGGCATCATGGACGTAACAGGCATGATGGGAACGATGACCGCTATTCTTTTAAAGATGGCAAAGGGCACCGGCGGACTGGTTCTTGCTACAGAATTATCCTGTATCATCGTAAATGCAACCTGCTGCGACCAATACTTATCTCTGGTACTGCCAGGCAGAATGTTCAAAGAAGCTTTTGAAGACAGAAGACTTGCACCAAAGAATCTATCCAGATGTCTGGAAGACTCCGGTACAATTACCTCCAACTTCTTCCCTTGGAATACCTGTGGCGCCACTATGAGACAATTCCTCGGCGTAAATTCGGGCTACATTCCATTTGCTATTTTAAACTGGGTCAACCCAATCGTTTCTATTATCTTCGGTTTCGCCGGCATTACGATGACAAAGATGACCGAAGAAGAATACGAAAAGATTCTGGAAGAAAGAGAAAGAGAAAAAGCAGAAGCGCTCAAAGCACTGGAAGCTTAATCCGCTCTTTGATTCCGATTGATCCCTTCAACAGATTTTATACGAATATGATATAAAATAAAATCCGGGAAAAAGTCATGCAAAATATAAGCATGGCTTTTTTCTTTAAGCAAAACTTTCCAGAGAAAACTTTAATTTATTTTCCTACATTTATATATCAGAAAAAGATAAATGAAATTCTAATCCATACTTAATATTGATGCTGTATTTTTCAACATTCTACCTTCATTGCATAGAGTATTCTTCCGCTCTTCACAAACCCTTCACATGATCTGACAGAAAATTCACAAGTTCTTGACAAATCCGAATAGTGGGGTTAGAATGAAGATAGTTTCTAAAAGGAAACTATGGATTTTATTTTATTTTACTTAATTTTACTTACATTTATTGAAGGAGGACTTATTATGGGTAGAAAGATCCCTCTATGGCAATGCTTAATTGTTATTTTAGCTATGGTTGGCTTGCTGGTATGGTCTATCTTGATGGACGAAGCCGGTGAACCTCATATCGCACTTGTTTTAGCTGCTGCCGTTGCCGGTATCGTTGCAAGAGCAAACGGCTGGAAATGGGCATATATGGAAAAAGGTATTCTCGCCTCCATTAACCGTTCCATGCAGGCTTGCCTGATCCTGGCTATCGTAGGTTGTATGATCGCATCCTGGATGGCTGCAGGTACAATTCCTTCCATGATGTACTATGGTATCAAAGTTATCAGCCCAAGCGTATTCCTGCTGACGGCTTGTATTCTTTGCTCCATCGTATCTCTGGCAACCGGTTCCTCATGGTCCACAGCAGGTTCCATGGGCGTTGCCCTGATCGGTGTTGGTACAGCGCTGGGTTTCCCAACCGCTATGACTGCTGGTGCAGTTGTATCCGGCGCATACTTCGGAGACAAGATGTCCCCATTATCCGATACAACAAACTTAGCTCCTGCTATGGCTGGCGCTACACTGTTTGACCACATCAAACACATGGTTTACACTACCGGTACTTCCATGGTTATCGCTCTGATTGCTTACGGCGTAATGGGCTTCATGCATTCCGGCAGCAACAATGTTGACCTGAGTGTACTGAACGAAGTTACTGCATTTATTCAGGGTTCCTCCAATATCAGCGTAATCGCTCTGGTTCCGCCGGTATTCGTAATCTTGGCTGTAGCACTGAAGATGCCTGCTATTCCATCCCTGGTTGGCGGCGTATTTATCGGCGTTCCTCTTATGTTCTGGAACAGAGCAGCAGTTGAAGCCGGTTTAGGCGTAAACGATGACGGCGTACAGAGAGTATTAGAAGACAACGTTTTCAACATTCTGAACAATGGTATTTCCATGGGCCAGGTTCCTGAAGGCGCTTCCGAAGTTATCACAGAGTTAGCAAGCCTGTTAGAAAGTTCCGGCTCCCAGGGTATGTTCTGGACCATCTCTATCATCCTCGGCGCTATGTGCTTCGGCGGTATCGTAGACTGCACTGGCATCATGGGTAGCTTTGCAAGCATCCTGCTGAAGGTTGCCAAAGGCAGAGGCGGACTGGTTCTGGCTACAGAAGTTTCCTGCTTATTCGTAAACGCTATCTGCTGCGACCAGTACTTATCCTTAGTATTACCAGGTAGAATGTTCAAGGAAGCATTTGAAGACATGAGACTGGCTCCAAAGAACCTGTCCAGATGTCTGGAAGACTCCGGTACAATTACATCCAACTTCTTCCCTTGGAACACTTGCGGTGCTACCATGAGAAACTTCCTGGGTGTAGACAGCGGATACATTCCATTCGCTATCCTGAACTGGCTGAACCCTGTCGTATCCATTATCTTCGGTTACACCGGCATCACCATGACCAAGATGACCGATGAAGAATACGAAAAGATCTTAGAAGAAAGAGAAAAAGAAAAAGCAGAAGCTCTTGCAGCTCTGGAAGCTTAATCTCTTATCTGATTGAGATTTAACGAAATAAAATCCACAAAAGAGGATGCCTGCGGTGGCATCCTCTTTTTTCATGCTCATATATGCTTTTATTTCCTTACCAAGCTTTGCAGTTCGGCAAGTCGTTCTCTGTTCATCGGCTTCATATCTCTTAGTTTGTATGGGATATCCAGCTTCTCATATTTGTTTACCGCCATGTTATGGTATCCAAGGAGTTCTACCTTGTCCACATGATCAATCCTTCTTAAAAAGCCATTCAGCGCCTCTATATAGCTTTCCGTATCGTTGTATCCAGGTAAAATTACCTGCCTAATCCATACATGTTTGCCAAAACGGTTAATTGCATCAATTAAGGTAAATAGCGTGTCCTGATATCTTCCCGTTAATTTGTGAAACTCTTCTGCGTCTACATGTTTGATATCTAAAAGAATCAGATCCGCTACAGCAATGGCCGCTTCTGAATCCTTGTCAAAATATGTACCGCTGGTGTCTATGGCGCTGGTGATTCCTTCTTCCTTCAGCGCATTAATCGCTTCAGTCAGAAACTTTCCCTGCATCAACGGTTCCCCACCGGAAAAAGTCACACCGCCATCATCGCCATAATAAGGCACACCTCTTATGGCACGGGTAAGGATTTCTCCAATGGTGGTCAAATGACCTTCACCTACTCTCCAGGTATCCGGGTTATGACAATAGGCGCACCTTGCCGGACAGCCCTGCAAAAAGAATACAGTTCTGATTCCCGGACCATCCACTGCACCAAAGGTTTCAATAGAGTGCAGCAGTCCCACGTTGTTGTTCATCCGGTTTCATCTCCCCTCTATAAATTGTTTCTCGGTATTAAGATAGGGAATACCGCCGGTACTGCCGATGATATTCCCTATAAATGCTAAATGGTAATCTTACAGACCCTCATGGAAGGTTCTTTCGATAACTTCTTTCTGATGTGCTTTGGACAGCGCATTGAATCTAACCGCATAGCCGGATACTCTGATGGTCAAGCTCGGGTATTTATCAGGATTTTCATACGCATCCATAAGAACTTCTCTGTTCAATACGTTTACATTCAGATGATGGGCGCCCTGACCGAAATAGCCGCTCAACAGCTTAACCAAGGTTGTCTTTCTGCTTTCCTTGTCCTTACCCAGAGAATCCGGTGTAATACTGAAGGTGTTAGAAATACCATCCTGGCAGGTATCCCAGTCAATCTTTGCAACAGAGTTCAAGGAAGCGACTGCACCATGGTGGTCTCTGCAGTGCATTGGGTTTGCACCCGGTGCAAACGGTGTGCCGGCTCTTCTTCCGTCAGGCGTGTTTCCGGTTTTCTTTCCGTACATAACATTAGAAGTAATTGTCAGTACAGAAAGTGTAGTTACTGCATTTCGGTAAGCAGGCTGCTTTCTCAGCTCCGCAATAGACTTTTCACTGATCGCTACAGCAATATCATCTACTCTATCGTCATCATTTCCGTACTTAGGGAAATCGCCTTCTGTCTTAAAGTCTACGATAACGCCGTTTTCATCTCTGATTGGTGTAACCTTGGCATACTTGATTGCGGACAGCGAGTCTGCCGCTACAGAGAAACCTGCAACACCGAAAGCCATCAATCTCTTTACTTCGGAATCCAAGAATGCCATCTGAGATCTTTCGTAATCGTACTTGTCATGCATGAAGTGAATGATGTTCATGATTCTTGCATAAACGCTCATGAGCCATTCCAGATAGATATTATATCTTCTCCATACTTCGTCATAATCCAGCGGACCATCTCCCATCGGTTCCATCTGCGGTCCGATATGTTCACCGGTTCTTTCGTCTATACCGCCGTTAATTGCCAGAAGCAGAGCCTTTGCCAAGTTACATCTTGCGCCGAAGAACTGCATCTGCTGTCCCATCTGGATAGCGGATACGCAGCATGCGATGGAATAGTCATCGCCATAAGCCGGTCTCATTTTGTCATCGTTCTCGTACTGAATGGAATCCGTGTCAATGGATACCTGTGCGCAGAACTTCTTGAACGGTTCAGGCAAAATCTTGGACCAGAGAACGGTCAAGTTAGGTTCCGGTGCAGGTCCCAGATTATACAGGGTGTTCAATACTCTATAGGTATTTTTGGTTACTCTGTGTCTTCCGTCAGCGCCAACACCGCCCAAACCTTCAGTGATCCACATAGGGTCTCCGCCGAAGAGTTCGTTGTATTCTGTTGTTCTCAGATGTCTTGCCACTCTCAGTTTCAGGATGAAATCGTCCACGAATTCCTGAATCTGTTCTTCTGTATATTTTCCGCTTGCCAGATCTCTTTCTGCATAAATGTCAAAGAAGGTTGCTGTTCTTCCCAGAGACATAGCTGCGCCGTTTTCTTCCTTGATACCTGCAAGATAAGCAAAGTAAGTCCACTGGATTGCTTCTCTTACGTCAGTTGCCGGTTTGGAAATATCATAACCGTATTTCTCAGCCATCTTTTTGATTTCCTTGAGGGCTGCGACCTGGTTCCAAACTTCTTCTGCCAGTCTTACGTTTTCTTCGCTCATAATCGGTCTTGAGGAAATCTCATCGTGATCAGCCTGCTTTGCTTCGATCAGTCTGTCGATACCGTAAAGCGCTGCTCTTCTGTAGTCACCGATGATTCTGCCTCTGCCATATGCATCAGGAAGACCTGTAATGTAACCCAAATGTCTTGCCTGTCTCATCTCCGGAGAATAAGCTTTGAATACACCATCATTGTGAGAAGTTACATATTTGAACATAAATTCAATTTCTTCCGGCAGTTTTTCGCCGTATTCTGCAACTTCTTCTCTGACCATCTTGATTCCGCCAAAAGGACAAATTCCTCTCTTCAGCGGTTCGTCAGTCTGCAAACCGACAATCAAGTCCTTACCCTCGATAATATAGCCTGCATCGAAAGCGTTGATTCTCATAATTCTGCTGGCGTCAACTTTAAGCGTGCCGCCGTTTTTTCTTTCCTGGACTAAGAGTCCCTTTACTTTTTCGTTAACTTCCGTGGTTCTTTTCGTAGGTCCTGCAAGAAAACTCTCATCACCATCATAAGGCGTATAGTTCAAATTGATAAAATCGTCGACGTTAATTGTCTCTGTCCATGCTCCAGTTTTGAAACCTTCCCATACATTGCTCATGCTCTGTTTCTCCTTTACTCAAATCCATTTCACACTAATTTATCCCAGCTTGTATGTTGTATACAAGATTCTGTTAAAAATTTAGTTACACTGCCATAAGAATACTGCTTACCGGCTGGTAACTGCTTGATTTCTGTCATCATCATACAGCAGAAAGGGGGTTTTCGTCAACACCATTTCGGAAACTTTTTTTGTATTTTTTTTGCGTATCAAAAAACCGCTGCAGCCCTGTTAATTCAAGTAAATTCTGACAAATTCTCTACTGAAGAAAAAAGGCTTTTTCTTTCTCCTAATGCTGATGAAAAAAGCTTTTTTCCCGTTTAAATTCCCGCCAATTCTATCATACTAATTTCAGGAGGATTCGCTGGCTATGTTAAAATTTATATTCCTTTTTCTTTTACTAATTTTCCTTTTTCTGGTGCGCAGGGCACTGATTCCTGTCGCCATCGGTGTTGTTATTGCTTATGTACTGAATCCTTATGTGGACTGGCTGCAGAAAAAGATTCCCCGTTACCGGCTGATCTGCGTTCTACTGGCCTATCTGACCGTAATGGCAGCCGCCGCTCTTCTGGCATGGGGATTTGCTGACATTATTTCGGGAAAAATTGCTTCCGGTTCTTTGCAGGAAGCCTTTTCCACACTGAAATCCTACTATCTTCAATACAAAGACGTATTAACCGATTATATTGGTCTTTCCCTCGACAGTCCCGATCTCCCAAAGCTTGTTCAGCGTTTTGGCAGTGGTATTTTCAACTTGCTCATCGGCATGGTGGCCGGCATCTATTTATTGAACGATAAAGATTTTTTTCTGCGAATGGGTAGTCAACTTTTACATTTGTTCCTGCCACAGAAGGTTCACGGCATCATTCGTGAACTCCTCTTTGACATCAACGAAGTAATTGGCGCTTTTGTTCGAGGCGTCTGTGTCGATTCAGTCATTGTCGCTTTTCTCTCCTCACTGGCACTATCGGTTTTAGGTGTGGACTACGCTGTGCTTATCGGATGCTTTGCAGGAATCGCCAATGTGATTCCCTACTTTGGCCCAGTGCTGGGTATGATTCCTGCTTTTTTCTCTGCGCTGACAGAAAGCGGCCTGTTCACTGCGACGATGGCTGTAGCCGCTCTGTTCGCTGTACAACAGATTGAATGCAATTTGATTTACCCGAGAATCATCGGTAAATCTACCGGCCTTCATCCCCTCTTTGTTCTAATCGCCGTATCTGTAGCCGGTTCCTTCGGTGGATTCCTATGGATGATTCTCGCCGTTCCCGCAGCCGGCATTGCAAAGGTACTCATGATGAAATGGGCAGAAGCACAATAAAAAAAACCATCCCCGCGTCGAACGCGGGGTTGTTGTCTTCTGCGGGCAAAGCCCTTGTTCTTCGCAGACGTGTCGAACACGTAAGCAGTCTGCCAGCTGCGTACTGTACTATTTACGCTTATGGCTCTTGAAGGAGCCTA
>JAXKAR010000028.1:0-1716 GCA_036305845.1 Emergencia sp. | reverse complement strand
GCAACAGTAGAAGAGCCCCAGCCATAAGGATCTTTGATTTCTTCTACTCTGCCTTTCCATAATCCGGCATCTTTCTTTGCCATATGAACCGCTGGTATCTCAACCTTATCCTCTTTCAGTGCCTTGGCAATCTGATATGGTCCGTACCCATCCATTGTCATGTGAAAGATTCTCCGTACAACTACAGCTGCTTCTTCATCAACGATCCATACATTCGGATCATCCTTGTCTTTCAGATACCCATACGGTGTTGTACTTGCCACATGCTTGCCGGATTTCCCTTTCGCCTTGAAAGTAGATTTTATCTTTTTACTGGTATCCCTTGCATACCATTCATTCATGATATTTCGGAATGGAGTAAAATCATCGTCCTCCCGGAAGCTGTCTACATTCTCGTTGACTGCAATCAGGCGGACATTCTTCTGTCGCAGCAATTCCATATATTGTCCGACTTTCAGATAATCTCTTCCCATTCGGCTCATATCTTTAATCAGAATCGTTCCGACTTTCCCCGACTCTACTTCTTTCATCATGGCAAGAAAGCCTGGGCGATCAAATCTTGTACCGGAGATACCATCATCAGTAAAATGAACAAGATTGGTAAATCCATGTTCTTTTGCATATTGTTCCAGCAGTTTCTTCTGGTTTGAAATACTGTTGGATTCCCCGTTTAATTCATCATCACGACTAAGACGTTCATACAACGCTGTCATGAATCCCTGTTTCTCTGTCATAGTCAGATGTCCTCCTTCCTTTGTTTATTAATTGCCTGTTCTCATCCCATATCCGTTCCTGTACCGGGTTCTGATGTTTCCGGGACGTATTAACCAAAAAAGACACGCTGAATGCCTATTCAGTTCTGGTATCACTACGGGCAGGCTGTTTCGTTTTCAAGGTTCGTGTAAGAAGTAAAAAAGATTCTTACACTAAACGAAATGCTCAGAGGTCTTTTTACAGCCCCCTTACTGCATCTTTTTTGATTTCGTGTCATCTTTTTAAAGTTCCTTACACAATCTCTGTACTGACGAAACAAAATACGGACATGTTTTGAAATTGTTTTTTACAAAATACAATTTTGTTCTTTAAGGTAAAAAAATAAGCCTCAAGAGACTTTTTAATCATTTTGGAGCTCCAACTCTTTAAATTTGATTGATTAAGAAGTCTCTTCAAACTTACTACACCGGCAGCCAGCTTGTACTTCTTGTACTGACGGACGGCGAAGTGGTTGGGCTTCTCGGCTTCCAGTGCATCAAACATCAGGTCTACCGGGTTTTTGAACTCCTCGTCATCCTCCCGGACTTCCATGGCGTTGATGAACTCGATAAGGGTAGAGAAATTCTGCTCCTCTACTGGAGCCTCATAGTGGATATACCCAATCAGCGCGCAATACAGCAAGGTCTCTGCTTTGACCCAAAAATCGTCCCCGGCCTTGCCTTCGCCTTTGGTATTGGCGATCAGCGTTGTAACCAGCTTCAAGATGTCCTTTTCGCTATGGATATAGGCGAAAGGGTTATAGTGCATTGATTTTCGGAAGTTGATGGTATTGAGGACCTTAATGCGGTACGGCTCATAAATGACCTTGCCGTGCTTATCCTTCATAGGCTTTCCGTCCTTTCCCAGTTTGGGTGCGCCCCTTTGGAGCATTTTCCCGCACTCCACCAAAATGGTTCCCTTCGGGTCTGTGACCACATAAGAACTGTGCATCTGCATCAGATT
>JAXKAR010000027.1:0-8836 GCA_036305845.1 Emergencia sp. | reverse complement strand
TATGCTATATGAAAGAGAGCGGAAAAACGGTCGCTTTTCCCACATTTTTTCTTTTCGTTTCATTTTTGCATAAAATTAAAGTATGACATAAGAAAAAGCCCTGAAACCTTGTGAAAAGGCCGGGCTTTGTCTTCAGTCTGAAGGAACTGATTTCAGTTCCTTTTTATCATGCAGAAATCAATTATCCACGTATTTTTCTGCAAATATTCTCCAGTTTCTCATCTACCATATGCACGTCGCCTGTCGAACAAAGAATGATCAGTTTATCACCGCCGCAGAGTACCGTACTGCCGCCCGGAACAATTTCTCTATGTTCTCGCTGTACCGATACCACCAAACAGCCCTTTGGCAGAAGCATTTTTTCTATTTTCTCCCCGTCCATGAGGCTGCCGATATATACATCGCTTTCCATCAGTACTTTACGATTGGAAGACTCTTCTGTTGTGCCGTAGTCCTCTCTTTTAGCAAGCATTCGCTGCAAAAGCTGATCGTAAATAGGCTTTCCGCCCAGAATATCTGCCATCAAATAAGCAACCAGCGCTACCACCGCCAGGGACAAGAAGTTTTGAAAGTCTCCCGTCATCTCCGTAATGAGAATCACGCCGGTAATCGGCGATCTGACGATTGCAGAAAACAGTCCTGCCATTCCCAGAATAACGAAGTTTGGCAGATAGGCATCTCCATATCCGGCCAGTCCCCCAAAGAAGTCAGAGAATGCGCCTCCGCTGATTGCACCCAAAACCAGAAGCGGCAGAAATATACCACCCGGTACCCCTGCGCCAAAGCTAAAAACAGAAAAGAAAAATTTCACTGCAAGAAGAACCAACAGGCTTTTCAGCGGAAATCCTGCCTCCGCAATCTCTGCAACCAGATGATGACCACTGCCCAGCACAACCGGGTAGACGACCATGAAAAAAACTGCCAGAGCAAATGCTGCAGCGACACGAAAAGACTTTCTCGGCAGCTTGCCGTACAAGCTCTGCACTTTATCTGTCATCCAGTTATAAAAAACGCCAAAACCACCCAGACATACACCCAGTAAAAGTACCATCCAGTAGCAGGAAAGGGGCAATCTCTGCGCAACAGGTAAATCAAAAACAGGATGCAGTCCAAAAATATAGGAGGACACAAAGTCAGCCGTTACCGATGCGGCCATGGTAGAAAGCAGCACTGCCGTCGAAAAGTTCTTGTGAAGCTCCTCCAGCGTAAAGACAACGCCTGCCAACGGCGCACAGAACGCACCGGAAAGACCTGCTCCGGCGCCGCAAGTCATCAATAGTTTTTCCTCCGTTTTCAGTTTCCCTGACAGATGAGAAAAACCTTTCCCTACCATGGCGCCAAGCTGAATGCTCGGTCCTTCTCTTCCCAGAGACAGGCCTCCTCCAATGGCACAAACCCCACCGATAAACTTTGCCGGGATAATCTGCCACCAGTTCTGTT
This sequence comes from Emergencia sp., assembly GCA_036305845.1. Lineage (GTDB taxonomy): Bacteria > Bacillota > Clostridia > Peptostreptococcales > Anaerovoracaceae > Senimuribacter. The sequence goes on along the minus strand of JAXKAR010000027.1, from coordinate 7,396 downwards.
CCATTTGTCCAAGGAGTTCCCCTTTCACCTGGGGAATCCCCGACCCACTGCAAAGCGGTACCTTGCGACAGGCGTACCAGGTAATGATACACGCCAAAATCAGACCAAGACCAAGCAGTCCCAGAGCGGCGTCACTTTCTTTTGCCGCATAAAGAACAGAGCCTCTCAGAGACTCTGCTTTTTCCAGACTCATGCGGAAACAGGATACCAACAGTCCGGTCAGTGCGCCGACGCCAATGCCTTCCACAATGGTTCTATATTGATTTTCCTGAAATCGTTCCAGGGTAATACGGGTTTTGTTCTTCATCTTAGTTTGTATAAAGGTTGGTGGTTACATATTCCGGATCACTTGTCACATCAATACCAAGGGCACGAAGGGTCTGTTCGTCCCGATCACTTAAGATTGCGGTACAATGGGCTTTGCAGCCGTGGAGTAACGGCAGTTTTCCTACTGCAACAGAGGCCATAGGATTCTGACTCACAGACACGGTCAGCGCCATCAGCACTTCTTCACAATTTAGGCTTGTCCGATCATAATCCAGAATTTCGGTTTTCAGTTTCTGTGTTGCCTCCAGCACTAATGGTGTGATAATCAGCATATCGTCGGCAAGACCGGATAATTTCTTGATTGCATTGAGTACAGCGGCAGCCGCAGCGACCATTCTGCGAGAACTCCTTCCCGTTATAATGGAGCCGTCCGGCATTTCTATGGCCATAACCACCACATTTTCATATCGCTTGTCGCAGTTCCTCTTTTTTTCCGCATAATCTCTTGCCGGCTGAACCACAATCCGATCGCTGACGTCCTTACCTACTTCTTTCATCAGGAGCTTAGAACGCTCCAGAGAGTTTTCGGAGATTCTTCCTTTTTTGTAATCGCATTCAGCAATGAGATATCTTCTGATGATTTCCTGACAAGCCGCTTCCCGGCAGACATCATCATCAGTAATTGCCAGCGCAATCCGGTTTACGCCCATATCTGTAGGCGATTTGTACTCTGCCTCTTCTCCGGTAATTTTTTCGATAATCCGCTTTACGACCGGAAACACCTCAATATCTCGGTTATAATTTACTGCCATCTGTCCATAGGCTTCCAAATGGAAGGAGTCAATCATGTTCACGTCTTTCAAGTCTGCCGTTGCTGCTTCATAGGCGATATTCACCGGATGCTTCAGCGGCAGATTCCAGATTGGAAAAGTCTCAAATTTGGCATATCTTGCCTTGATTCCCCGTTTAAAGTCATGATAAAGCTGGGAAAGGCTTGTTGCCAGCTTTCCACTTCCGCCTCCCGGACCGGTAACAACCACCAGAGGCTTGGTTACTTCTATATAAGGGTTTGCGCCATAGCCTTCGTCGCTGACAATGGTATCCACATCTGTAGGATAACCCTTAGTGAAATTATGTTTATAGGTTTTGATTCCCCGGCGCTGCAGTTTACTGATAAACATATTGACCGCCGGTGCGTCTTCGTACCGGGTAACAACCACGCTGTTGATCGACAAATCATATCTGCGGAATGTGTCGATAAGACGCATGACCTCGAGGTCGTAAGTAATACCAAAGTCGTGGCGTGTCTTGCTGGTCATGATATCGCCCGCATAAATACAGATGATGATCTCTGCCTTGTCCTTCATTTTCTGTAAAAGCTTAATTTTGGCATTTTCATCAAATCCGGGCAGAACGCGCATGGCGTGTTTGTCGTGAACCAGTTTCCCGCCAAATTCCAGGTACAGCCGCTCTGCGTTTCCATCGTTAATTCTCTCCAGAATGTACTTGGATTGTTCCTCAATATACTTGCCTGCATCAAAACCAATATTATACATAATTCCTCCTAAGCTCTTAGATTTTTATTGTTCTGCGCCTGTGTTACTGCAAATTACACCGCAAGCTGAACCGCCCATAACACGGTAGTCAGCACCATGGAGGCTACAATAGCAACAACGATAATCTGCGCAATCAGTCTTCTTTTTTTGTCCATAAGTTCCACCCCTTTTCTCTCTTATCTGCTCACTTCAATCTGCAGGCGGTTACGTCCTTCTGCCATGCCGCCCAAACTGACATGGTAATCAATATAGATATCTCCATATCCTTCCTGTGACAAATTGTTCTCTACCTGGCTGGTAAGAACCTCCATCTCCATCCTGCCGTAAGGCGTCTGATACTCGCTGCTGAAACGCTTTCCTTTTTCAAAAACCAACTCTGCCTGGCAGCCGGAACCACCGCCTATACGGCGCATTCGGATACTGTTTTCTGTCAGCTTCAGCGTGGTCTTACAGCCCGGAAGTCCGGAAAATTCACTTTCTTCATATACCAGGTATGTGGCGCCGTTTCGCTCATAAAGTTTCCCTTCGGTGATGAATTCCATTTTATCTTCATCACCCTCTGCGGTAAATTGTTTACCGATTATTTTTAGCATGATATCTTTCATAACCGAAATCCACAATCCTTTCAATCAATTCTCCGAAAGATACGCCCGCAGCCTTCCACATCATCGGGAACATGCTGTACTTGGTAAATCCGGGAATCGTATTTATCTCATTGATATATACACTGCCGGTATCTCTGTCTACGAAAAAATCCACCCTGGCAAATCCACTGCAGTCCATGGCTCTGTACGCCTTTGCTGCAAGCTCCCTGATTTTCTCATAGGTTTCCTCCGGCAACCGGGCCGGAACTGAAATTTCCGTACCGGCATCGTCCGTATATTTTGCGGTGTAATCGTAAAAATCCTTTGCTGCCGCGATTTCTCCCACCGCAGCTACCTCCGGACGATAATTTCCGATTACGCCGGTTTCTACTTCTCTGCAGTTTATTCCTTCTTCTACAATAATTCTGCGGTCATATTTGGCCGCCAGAGTTATGGCGTCAGAAAGTTCTTCCCTGTTTCTCACCTTGGAGATTCCTACGCTGGAACCCATGTTAGAAGGTTTTACAAAGAGAACATAAGGCAGAGCCTCTTCAATACCGCGGATTACCTGCTGGGGATTCTCCGCAAATTCCTCTGCATAAACCAGCTTATATCTGCTGGTTGGCAGTCCTTCCTGTTCAAAGATTTTCTTTGCGCAGACCTTATCCATACAGAGTGAGGAAGACAAAACTCCGCACCCCGCATAAGGCATATCCAACATCTCAAAGAGTCCCTGAATCGTACCGTCTTCCCCATAGGGGCCGTGAAGCACCGGAAAAACAAAATCCGCCAGTTCTTTGATTGTGCTGATTTCCATATCCTGCGCATCTTTCTCCCAGGTACCATCTGCAATTCTGTCTGTCGTGCCTTCATAGCGTTTCCACTGTCCGTTCCGGTCGATACCGATAGTGACTACCTGAAACTTCCGGCGATCTATAGCCTGAATCACCGATGCCGCTGAAAGAAGAGAAACTTCGTGTTCTCCTGACTTTCCCCCGAAAATAATTGCAATCCTTTTCATATTTCCCCCATTATCTATAACTGTTCATACAGCTTTTCCAGATGCTCTCTGGTAAAGAAGTATTTCTTCTCGCAAAATTGACAAACAAGCTCCGCCTGACCGTCCTCATCGATAATCTGTCGCAGATCTTTCTTGCCAATAGCCATAACTACCTGCTCCAGACGTTCCTCACTGCAATCACACTCCCAGCGAATTTCCTTGGTATCCAGCTGTTCCAGCCCGAATTCCTCCGGCATACCGCCGAAGATCTCGTGAAGAAGATCCTGCAGGATTCCCTCTTCGCTTTTTCCTGCAGAACGGAGGACAACCCGTTCAATCATGGTGGTCAGCGGTTCCATATCCTTCAGCATGGCCTCCAGAGCGTCTACCGAGCCTTCTGCCGCTCCCGGCAGCATTTTGATGATCATTCCGCCTGCACAGAGAACAGTTCTGTCTCTGGCGATTTTGACACCTAAGGCCACCGATGCATTCTGCTGCTCTGATATATAATGGTATGCTGTAAGGTCGTCCGCTATTTCTCCGGAAACCAGCGCAATCTTACCCACATAGGGTTCCTTCAGTCCCAGATCCTTGATTACGGTCAGTTCTCCGATGCCTAAAGCACCGCCCACGTCCAAATGACCATCCTCACGCAACGGCAAATCCACATCCGGATTGGAGATATAGCCTTTGACTCTGCCATCGCCATAAGCCGTAGCCAAAATCTGCTTTGCCGGGCCGTCTCCCTTGAATTGGACGGTCAGCTTGTCATCCGGTTTCTTCAGGCTCAGTCCCATTAGGGCCGCTCCGGTAAGCACCCTGCCCAGCGCTGCCGTTGCTAAAGGCGTAGTCTGATGAATCTGTCTGGCTGTTTCCGCTACCTCCGTGGAAATGGTCAAATCAACGGAAAAAGAACCGCTTTTATCTATCGCTGTCAAAACTTTACTCATGTCTATCTTAACCTCAAACTTTCATACTTAACTTCACATATTCAATCATATATTTTATCACACTCTTTGCAATTTGAACACGAAAAAATCACATTTCCCCATTATAATTTGGTCATACTAAGAAGAGAAATCAAACTGATAAGAAAGGCGGGTTAATTATGGATCAGAGAGATAATAACTGGAGCGACAGCTACGATCCAAACGAACAGAATTTTATCATGGTTGGGGAGAGTGCGTCAGACTCTGCCCAAAAGACCCAATACTACGAATCGGCTCCCGAATTTAATAAGAGAAAGAAAAAGGAGCCTAAATACATTACAAGGAAAGCATTTATTCTGACGCTGATTTTCTGCATGATCGGTACATCAGCTTTAACCATTGCAGGCTACAGCCTGGCTTCTCATTACGGTCTGGGCGGCACGGCAAAGACTGTTTCCGCAACCAACTATTCCTTGGCCAAGGCCACCGGCAGCGAAAAATCCATTGAGGAGATTATCGCCCAAAACGAAAACGCCGTAGTGGAAATTCGAACTGAATCGGTTTCCCGTGACAGTTGGCTGCAGAACTACGTTACAGAAGGCGCAGGTTCCGGCGTAATTATTGATACTAAAGGCTATATTCTGACTTGTTCCCATGTGGTGGAGGGCGCTTCCAAAATCGTTGTCAAACTGAAAGACGGTACCGAACTGGAGGCTGAGCTTGTAGGTATGGATTCTCCAAATGAGATCGCCGTACTGAAAATCAATGCAAAGAATCTGACAGCTGCAACCTATGGCGACAGTGATGAGCTTTCTGTCGGCGATGTGGTCGTTGCCATCGGAAATCCTCTGGGTGAGCTGGGCGGTACTGCATCTCAGGGCATTATCAGCGCTCTGGACAGATCACTGACCGTAGACGGTAAAGCACTCACTCTGCTGCAGACTGACGCATCTATCAATCCGGGTAATTCCGGCGGCGGACTCTTTGACCAATACGGAAATCTCATCGGTATTGTGGTAGCAAAATCCTCCGGTTCTGATGTAGAAGGATTGGGATTTGCAATTCCGATTACGAAGGCCGCATCTATTGCGAAGGATATTATCGAAAACGGTCATGTCACCAATAGAGCAGCCATTGGCGTTTCTGTTGTCGACGCATCTGATGCCCAGACAGCTATGCAATATGGGCTAAGAATGGCAGGCGTATATATCGAAGAAGTAACGAGCAGCGAGGCAAAAGAAGCCGGTCTGCAAGCGGGAGATATGCTTTATTATATCGATGATACCAAGATTGATTCTGCGGCTACGCTGACCTCCGTACTGAACAGTCATAAACCGGGAGACAAAGTAAAAATAACGGTAATCAGAGATAATGAAACCATTGAGCTTGACGTTACACTGACTGAAGCCACGCAATAAAGTCCATCTTTGTTCGTTCTGCTTAGCAGAGCTTTAATCATAAATACAAAAATTCCCCGAAAGTCCGGACTCTTGGGGAATTTTTATGTTTAGAATATGGCTGCGGTGTGTATAATTAATAAGTTTAAACGCTCTATAAAATTAATTAAGGGAGAGATTTCTATGAAAAAACTATTCAATAATCTGCCTTTCCGCCTGCTTCTGGGGGTTATCATCGGTATTGCCGTGGGTCTTTATGCCGGAAGTGGACTGATGCAGGTTGTCGTCACCGTAAAATATATTTTAGGCCAGATCATCACTTTCTGCGTGCCTCTGATTATCATCGGCTTTATCGCTCCGTCTATCACCAGACTGGGCAACAACGCCTCCCGGATTCTGGGTATTGCCGTAGTTCTGGCTTACATTTCATCCATCGGCGCAGCGCTGTTCTCTATGGGCGCAGGTTACACCTTGATCCCACACCTTTCTATCGTTTCCGAGGTAGAGGGTCTCAGAGAACTGCCTGAAGCCGTATTCCAGCTGGATATTCCACAGATTATGCCGGTGATGAGTGCATTGGTGCTGTCTGTACTTTTAGGTCTTGCAGTTTCCTGGACCAAGTCCAAAAACACCGCAGCCATTCTCGAAGAATTCCAGAGAATCGTCCTTGTCATCGTGACGAAAATCGTTATTCCGCTCCTGCCGTTCTTTATCGGTTTTTCTTTCTGCGGTCTGGCTTACGAGGGTACCATTACCAAGCAGCTTCCGGTATTCATTCAGGTAATCCTCATCGTTATGGCAGGTCATTATATCTGGCTGGCTCTGCTCTATGCTGTAGGCGGCGCTTATTCTAAGAAAAGCCCAATCGAAGTTATTCGCTATTACGGCCCGGCCTATTTGACTGCTGTTGGCACCATGTCCTCAGCCGCAACACTTGCCGTTGCTCTGGACGGCGCCAAAAAGTCAAAAGTATTGAGACCGGATATGGTCAATTTTGGCATTCCACTCTTTGCCAACATCCACCTTTGCGGATCAGTATTAACTGAAGTATTCTTCGTCATGACTGTCTCCCAGATTCTGTACGGAAACATTCCAAATGTGACCACCATGGTACTCTTCTGTCTGCTGCTTGGTATCTTTGCCATCGGCGCACCGGGTGTTCCGGGCGGAACGGTTATGGCTTCTCTGGGACTGATTTCCGGCGTGCTGAACTTTGATGATACAGGCACAGCTTTAATGATGACCATCTTTGCTCTGCAGGATAGCTTCGGCACCGCCTGCAATGTAACCGGTGATGGCGCTCTGACCATGATGCTTACCGGTTATGTAGAAAAACACAAAATCAAACCTCAGGAACTTGACGGAGAGTTCCTGTAACAACAAGATTGGGTTGTGATTTCCAGAAACACACGCAGTACAAGGCGGCGGGACTACCTGCCGCCTTTTCGTTTCATCTTTCGCCCCTTTCCGATTTGTGATATAATGTCCGTACACGCCGATTGGCGAGCGATAGCGCAGACAGAGGCGATGTATGACAGATGCCAGAGCGCACAGCGATTGGCGAGCGACAGCGAAGACAGAGCATAGCGCTTACGGCGAAATGTCCGTACACGCCGATTGGCGAGCGATAGCGCAGACAGAGGCGATGTATGACAGATGCCAG
>JAXKAR010000026.1:0-28571 GCA_036305845.1 Emergencia sp. | reverse complement strand
TATGCTATATGAAAGAGAGCGGAAAAACGGTCGCTTTTCCCACATTTTTTCTTTTCGTTTCATTTTTGCATAAAATTAAAGTATGACATAAGAAAAAGCCCTGAAACCTTGTGAAAAGGCCGGGCTTTGTCTTCAGTCTGAGATGGGGTTATAGCCCCATCTCTTTTCTTACTTCGACAAAACAGTTTAAAACGAAATCTATATCTTCTTTCGTATGGCCTGCACAGACCTGGGTACGAATTCTTGCCTTTCCTTTTGGTACGACAGGATAGGAGAACGCAACGACATAGACGCCTTTTTCCATCATCCGTTTTGCGAACGCTGCGGCGATTTTTTCGTCGTAGAGCATGACGGGAACACAAGGATGAACGCCGTCAATGATATCAAAGCCCTCTTCAGTAAGTCTGCTGCGGTAATACGCAGTAACTTCCTCAAGGTGATCTCGCAGGGCAGTGCTTTCGGAAAGCATATCAAACAGCTCGATGGAAGCGCCGGTAATGGCCGGTGCAAGGGAGTTAGAAAACAGATATGGTCTGCTTCTTTGGCGGAGAAGATCTATAATTTCCTTTCGACCGGAAGTATAGCCGCCGGAGGCGCCGCCAAGGGCTTTTCCCAGGGTTCCGGTGATGATGTCCACTTTGCCCGAAACACCACAGTATTCTGCTGTGCCGCGACCGGTTTTTCCAACAAAGCCTACGGCGTGACTGTCATCGACCATGACCAGCGCATTGTATCGATCAGCAAGATTGCAAATGGCTTCCAGATCTGCGATGATGCCGTCCATGGAGAATACACCGTCAGTCGCAATGAGTTTGATTCTTGCGCCGGCGATATCGGCATCACGGAGTTGCTTTTCCAGATCGGCCATATCGTTATTCTTGTAGCGATACTTTTTAGCTTTGCAAAGTCTGACGCCGTCAATAATGGACGCATGGTTAAGTTCATCACTGATGACCGCATCGGCATCGGTTAACAAAGTTTCAAAAAGTCCGCCGTTAGCATCAAAACAGGATGAATAAAGAATGGTATCTTCTGTACCAAGAAAATCTGAAATTTTTCTCTCCAAAGTTTTATGAATATCCTGGGTTCCGCAAATAAAGCGAACAGAGGCAACGCCGAATCCTTTTGTATCATAAGTTCTCTTTGCTGCATCGATAAGCCGCTGATTGTCGCCCAGACCTAAATAGTTATTGGCGCACATGCAGAGCAGCTTTCTGCCATCTTCCAGAATGACATGTGCGCCTTGGGGGGAGATAAAAGGCGCTTCGCCTTTGAACAGGCCGGCATCTCTGATGGCAGAAACTTCTTCTGCATATAATTGCAAAATATCTTCTTTTTTCATAACTTTGTCCTCGTTTTCTGATGGTATTACTAATAGTTTATCGTCTGTAGAGGAAAGGAGCAAGATGTTTTTGTTGACAGCGCAGCAGTTTTGGATAAGAATGGGGGAGAAGGAACAACGAGAAAAGATGGAGGACGGCATGAAAAAACTCATTGTGCTGCTGATTGTGATATGCGGCTTTATCTCACTGGACATTTATCTGAAATATGATATGGGTCCGGGAGAATATTTCTTATACACCCAGCCCCTTACAAAGGAGGAGGAACAATGGCTTGACGACCATGGTGGTATGGTCTACGGCGCAGATGCGTCAGCTTACCCACTGTCTTTTTATAATGAGGACTCGCGACAGCTGGAAGGCGTTCTTGTCGACTACTTTTCCCATCTTTCTATTGAATACGGAATGAAGGTGACTCCGGTAGCCCTTAGCTGGGAAGAGGTACTGCAGGCATTAGAGGACGGCACCATTATGACGGCTGACCTGTTTGCCAGTCAGAAACGACGGGAGAAATTTGACTTTACTTATCCTGTCTATGATCTGAGTGCAAACGTAGTTTTACGGAACAGGGAGGAATATCGGCAGTCCGTTCAGACTATCCGGGATTTGCAAGGGGAGAAATTGGCCATTGTAAAAGATGACTATTCTCAGGAATATCTGAGTCAAGTGTTCAAATGGGACGAGGAAAATCTGATTGAGGCAGAAAATATCCGTGAGGCGATGGCGCTTCTCGATGCAGAGAAGGTCAAAGCGGTTATCGGTGATGAGACCGTTCTTGAAAGCTATTATACCGGAAGTGCAAATGCAGGAAAATATTACATCCTGGAAGAACCCCTTTACACTATGCCCGTTCGCTTTGCCGTAAAAAAGGGAAATCCGGTTTTGCTTTCTATTTTAAATAAAAGCGTTTTACAGCTGAAAAAAGACAAGATTATCCAGAAGACCCAAAGCAAGTGGTACGGAAACGGAGAACCGATTATCAAAGACACCACCCGGTACAGTATTACATTATATATTGCAGCGGCAGTTATCTTTATCTTTATCTTGATAAATCGATGGAATTATGTGCTGCGCAGAGGCATTAAGTTGAAAACCAGGGAGCTGGAGGACAACAAAAACAATATTAAAAAAATCATTGATACCATTAACCTGGGTATTATGGTTGTAGGCGCCGATGGTGTGATTGCAGAAAGTAATATCTGGATTGAAGGGTTCGAAAGAAAGCAGAGAGATCAGCTTATCGGCAGGAACCTGGAAGAGCAGGAGAAATTAGGAAAAATTGTAGAAGCATTCCAGCAGGAATCCAGTAAGACGGTAACCTTTGAAAATTTGTACTACGAGGTGACTACCCGCCCGATTGCTTATATGGATGAAACCAAGTATTTGGTCGTCGTTGATGATATAACAAAGAAAATCACTGATGAAAAAATGCTTCGTCAGCAGTCAAAGATGGTGGCGGTAGGACATCTTGCGGCAGGTCTTGCTCATGAGATTAGAAACCCGCTGGGTCTGATCAAAAGCTATCTGTTTTATATTGGGAAGCGTTCGGAGGATCGACAGGTTATAGAAGCCGTAAAGGTGTGTGATCATTCTGTACAGAGAATAAGCAACCTGATTACTACGCTGCTCAACTTTTCCAGACAGAGCAAACAGAGCAATCAGCCAGTCGACATGACAACACTTATTGACTCTATCGTTGCGCTGGAAGGAAAGGAAGCCTCCAGATATGGAATCCAGATAAAGCGGATATGTGATTCGGTTTCATTAAGCTGTAACGAAGAGTCACTGAAAGTTATTCTGATTAATCTGGTCGACAATGGAATTGAAGCCCTTAGCAAACAGGAGATCGAAGCGCCGGAGGTTTTAATCGCCGTCAAAAAAGAAGAGAATGCAGTATCTATTGCGGTTTCAGATAACGGTGCGCCAATAGAAGAAAATGTGCGGGAACATATTTTTGACCCGTTTTTCACCACGAAAGAAGAGGGAACCGGACTGGGTCTTTATCTGGTCAACAACGAGGTGGAGAAACTAGGTGGAAGCCTTTCCCTTGCTTGTAATGAGAAAGGAAATACTTTTCATCTATCAATTTCTACGAGAATAGGGCAGGCAGAAAAGGAGGAACGGAAAAATGATTGAGAGGCAGAAGGATTTTACCATATTGGTCGTAGATGATGAGGTGGAGTATCAGAATGTTTTTACTTTGCTGTTGGAGGGGGAAGGCTACCGAGTAGTAAGCTGCTCCAGCGGACAGGAAGCGCTGAATATTGTACGAAATCAAAATATTTCACTGGTGATGACTGACCTGAAGATGCCGGGAATGGATGGCGTAGAGCTGGTCAAAAGAATTAAGGAATTGGATGAGCTGATCAATATTATGATCGTTACCGCATATGGCAGTATAGGGAGCGCAGTGGAGGCCATGAAGGTGGGGGCGTCAGGCTATTTCCTGAAGGGAAGCGATTCTATGGAAAGTCTTTTGGCGGATGTTAATCGCATATCCACAATCAGGATGCTGAAAAATGATAATGCAATTCTGCGGGAAAAAGTCAATACGACGGGATTCTTTCTACAGTCCGAAAGCCCTCGCTTTAGGGAAACACTATCTCTTTGCGAAAAAGTGGCAGCCGGCAATATTAATGTGCTTTTGCTTGGAGAATCGGGCGTAGGTAAGGAAGTTATGGCCGATTATATCCATCGTAAAAGTCAGCGAAGCAGCGGATATTTGATTCCGGTAAATTGCCAGAGCTTTTCTTCGGGTTTAATTGAATCGGAGCTTTTTGGTCATGAGAAAGGTGCGTTTACCGGCGCCTTGCAGAAAAGAATCGGCAGATTTGAAGAGGCCAATCACGGAACGCTGTTTATGGATGAGATTGGGGATCTTCCTCTGCCTACCCAGTCCAAGCTTCTTCGGGTGTTGGAGAACAAAAAAATTGAGCGTATCGGCAGCAATAAATCTATTGACTTGGATATCAGATTGATTTCCGCGACCAATAAAGATTTAGATGAAATGGTAGAGCGGGGAGAATTTCGAGAGGATCTTCTCTACCGCATCAATGCAATGACGATTAGAATTCCGTCGCTCAGAGAGAGAAAAGAAGATATTCCGGGTCTGATATCCTTCTTCTTCGAAAAGATAAAGAACGACCAGAAAAAAGTGATTGAGGAAATAGACCGGGACGTACTGCATTACTTATATAATTATGAATATCCGGGGAACGTCAGAGAGCTGCGCAACATGATAGAACGGTTGGTAACGTTATCTAACGGCCCGTCTATTACGATGAACGACCTGGAAATCAGTTACAAACGCAGTGAACGTGAGCATGAACAGAATCAGGAGATCATACCGTTCAGATTAGCGAGAGATCGTTTTGAACAGAATTACTTTCAGGATATTCTGGATCGGTGCGATGGCAATGTGACCAAAGCAGCATTGCTTGCCGGAATATCTCGCAGGCAGTTCTGGAATAAGATTAATCAGCTTGGACTTGTGCTGCATGAGAAAAACGAAATGAAGTAAGCCGAACAAAACAGTGCATTATATTTCACTATCATAGTGCAATATAATGCACTGTTTTTCTTTGCCGAAAGTACGAAGTTGAAAAAAACCTTGAAAATTGAGAATTTTCCGCCTTGGCATGAAGCTTGCTAAAGATATAAGAGAAGTCTTACTCAATATCAATCATAATTTCATGAAGCATGAAGGAGGAGGAAACATGAAAGATACAATTTATCAGATTAACGATGTTGTTAATGGCATCGTTTGGGGGCCTTATATGATCTTTTTACTGGTCGGCGTAGGCGTATTTCTTAGCTTTCGTATGGGCTTTTTACAGGTTTTTAAGTTCAGATACATGTGGAAACATACCGTTGGCAAAGCGTTTTCCAGTTCTGAAGGCGACGGACAGATTTCTTCTGCAAAGGCAGGGTTGACTTCCATTGCAGCCGTAGTAGGTACAGGAAACATTGCGGGAATTGCAACGGCAGTAGCTACAGGCGGTCCCGGTGCAATTTTCTGGATGTGGGTAGCGGCCTTTTTCGGTATGGCAACAAAATTCGCAGAGATCACGCTGGGTATTCACTATCGAGAGAAAAGACCTGACGGATCCTATGCCGGAGGCGCCATGTACTATATCTCTAAGGGACTGAAACAGAAGTGGCTGGCAGTATTCTTTTCCATTATGGTCATCATTGCTTATTTTGTTGTAGGCGCTATCGTTGATACAAATACGATGTGCTTGTCTGTGCAGGAGCAGTTTGGTGTCAATCCACTGTATACAGGAATCGCCCTTTCCGTTTTAACCGCTATTGTTATTCTGGGCGGAATCAAGAGAATCGGAGATGTTTGTCAGTTCCTGACGCCGATAATGGCAGGCATTTATGTCATCGCCGGGTTGGCAGTCATCGTTTTGAATATTGATAAGATCCCGGGCGCTCTGGCAGAAATTGTTACCGGCGCATTCACACCGAGAGGCGCTGTAGGTGGCGCAGCCGGAACAGGCGTTATGGGTATCATTACTGTAGGCATGGCAAGAGGCTTGTTTTCCAACGAAGCCGGCATGGGCAGTTCCCCAATCATTCACGCCAGTGCACAGGTAAAGCATCCTGTTGAGCAGGGCATTTGGGGTTCTGTAGAAGTATTTATCGATACCATCATCATCGCATCTATTACAGGACTTGCTATTGTAGTCTCAGGACTTTGGGATTCCGGTAAATCCGGAGCGGCCTTGACTATGGCGGCATTCAACGAAGCCCTCCCTGGTAATATCGGTGGTTATATCGTTATGATCTCCGCCCTTTTGTTTGGTTATTCCTGTCTGATTACCGCCAACTATTACTGCGAGCGTTCAGCGGACTATCTTCTGGGCAGTAAAACAGTAGTGCCAATCAGAATTGCCTGGTGTCTGTTCATCATTGTCGGTTCAGTAGGCGGCTTGGAATTCGTATGGGCACTTGCAGATACAGCCAATGGCCTGATGGCAATTCCGAACCTGATTGCTTTGTTCCTGTTGAGCCCGGTAGTGGTGAAACTGTATAAGGAATATTTTGGAAAAGTAAAAGAATCCGAACGGCTGAAGGACGAAGAAAATCAGGCATAGGCCAGCATGCACAAGGTGGAAACTTCCGAGGAGGTATGATAAAATAGACGAAACAGTACGGCGATCCGTTTTAACGTTCCAAAGATGAGATGAAATTTTCTTTTAAAAAATGAAATGATGCAAGGTTTTCCCTGGCTGTGTCGTTATATAGGTAAAGGCATTGAACCATATAGATACGACGGAGGGAAAGAAAAATGAAAAAGACGATTTTATTCATTGTTACAATAGCGCTTGCGGCAGCTTTGACCATTCCGGCTTTTGCGGACGAACAACCAGAGCAGAAGGCATTGCGGCCGGGCGCAAACTACGCAGACGAAAATGGCGACGGTGTGTGCGACAATCGCGGGGATAGAAAAACCGTCGAAAGCGGAAAAGAAGAAAGTCGCGCGCAAGGTGTAAATTATGCTGACGAAGATGGGGATGGTGTGTGCGATAATCGTGACCAGGTCTGTAAAGATGGAAATGAGGACGCAAAACAGAGCCGTTACAGGCACTGCGGAAAAAACGGAGGACAATCATGCGGGATGAAAGGCAGCTGCAGAGGGCAATAGAACTTTATGCAGATATGGTGAGGCGAATCTGCTTCCTTCATCTTCAGAATCAGGCTGATTCGGAGGATGTGGCTCAGGACGTCTTTCTGAAATATGCCTTAGAACCGGGGAGTTTTCACGATGCGCACCACGAAAAAGCCTGGCTGATTCGGGTAACCATCAATGCTTGCAAAGATATGAAGAAAAAACTGTTTCGTCATCAGACATTGCCTCTGGAAGCATTGTCTGAAGAGGCAGCCGCTTTACAGCCGGAGGATAATGATGTGCTGGAAGCGGTTCTGTCTCTGCCGGCAAAGTATAAAGATGTAATCTATCTTTATTATTACGAGGGATACTCTGCAGCAGAGATCGGCGGACTTCTCGGAAAGAAAGAAAACACAGTATATTCGCTGTTGTCAAGGGGAAGGACACTGTTAAAAAAACTGCTGGGAGGTGAAGAACTTGGATAAAAAGATCAGGCAGGCTTTTGATAAAATTCAGGTCGACCAGCAGACAAAGGAACATCTGGCACAAGCCGTAACGAGACAAACGAAGAACGGAAAAGCCGAAAAAGAGAAAAAATCTGTCAGAAAGTGGACACTCTCTTTTGTATCAGTGGCTTTCGTCGCCATGATTGCCATTTTTGGCGGACAATACTATTTACAAACACCGGTATCGTTTATCAGTGTTGATGTGAATCCGTCTGTGGAACTGTCGCTGAACCGTTTGAATAAAGTTGTGGAGGCGGAACCGAAAAATGAAGACGGAAGAGCGGTCCTTGCGGATTTGGAACTTTCCGGCATGGATTATGTAGAAGCTGTAGAGACCATCGTTAATAGAGAGAAATCCCTTGGCTATTTTGATGGGGAAGCGGAGTTGGTAGTAACCATTGCATCTTCCCGGGAGGAGACTTTACAGGAGGCTATTTCTGCCAGTCCTTTGTGCAAAGAGCTTGGCGTAACCTGTCAGAGTGTTAATAAAGAACTGGCGGAAGCTGCAAGAGAAAGCGGACTTTCTATGGGGAAATACAAACGATATCTACAGATAAAAGAGGTGAATCCGGACTTTACTGTAGAAGAATGTGCGGATATGTCTATGCGACAGCTTCGGCGCTTAGCAGAGGGAGAAGATGAACCGACAGAAAATGTCGGGTCTGAGGATGGCGCCGGAAACGGACAGAAGAAACAGCTGAGGAAGGGTAAAAGCTAAATCTACAGAATACGAAAAGGATAATAGTCGCAGCCGCCGGATCTTAATTCCGGCAGCTGCGGCTATTTTACAGATGAACCGGCCGGCATATGAACTTGCGTATAACCGACCTTTTATTTTGGATTGGTTAAGTCAATTTTGTGCGTGGCAATATGTTCACAGAAGGTCTGATCGTGTTCCACGAAAAGGATAGTCGGCGTATAGGTAAGCAGGAGCTGTTCGATCTGTATTCTGGACAAAACATCGATAAAGTTGAGCGGTTCGTCCCAGATGTACAGATGGGCTTCTTCGCACAGGCTGGCAGCGATAAGGACTTTCTTTTTTTGCCCTCCGCTGTAATCTTCCATGGGCTTTTCGAACTGCACGCGCTCAAAATCCAGTTTGCGGAGAATGGTTTTGAGTAAGGTTTCATCTATATTTCTCTCGACCGCAAAATGGTTAAGACTTCCTGACAGCTGACCGGTATCCTGGGGTACGTAGGATATTCGCAGTCCTGCCGGTATGCGAATCGTGCCGGTATGGGGAACGTGCTGTCCCAGGATTAGTTTCAGAATACTGGATTTTCCGCAGCCGTTGGAACCTGTAAGCGCAATTCGGTCACCCCGGTTCAGGGTAATATGCAATCCGCTGCATACGGGCGGCGAAGAAGGATAGCAGATGGAAATATCATCCAGTGTCAGCAAAGGGTCAGTGTGGAACTGCAAGGGATGGAGTTTCAGCATATCCGTTCGTTCTACATTTTTCAGCAGTCCGGCCTTCTCGTTAATGGCTTTTTGTTTTCGATTTTCTGCGGATTTTGCCCGTTTCATCATCTTTGCCGCTTGCCTGCCGATGTGGCCTTTGTCCGGTTTTACACCGGAGTCACCGCCGGTGCCCCGAACCTTTCGTTTCTCAATGGTATCCGACCAGCGAGCTGATCTTCTGGCGGCTGCTTCCATGGACTTGATTTCTCGAATCAGCTTTTCCTGCTCTGCGGCTTCGAAATTATCCTGCAGCATTTTGTTGTGCTGCCATATGGAGAAATTTCCCTTCTGCACCTGAATGTCGGATCTGTTGATGACTAAAACATGATCGATGCAGTTGTCGAGGAAAGCGCGGTCATGAGAAACCAGGATGAATCCTTTCTTTTTTTTCAAATAGTTACTGACTACTTGACGGGCATGGCTGTCAAGATGGTTGGTCGGTTCATCGATGAGAAGAAAGTTGTTTTCCCGGAGAAAAAGGGCTGCGAGCAGCACCTTGGTCTGTTCCCCTTTGGATAAGGTATTAAATGGTCTGTAGAGAACTTCGTCAGAAGTTTCCAGGTAGTTTAGCTCTCTGGAAAGCTGCCAGTATGCATAGCAGGGAAGAAGCTGATCCACGATGTCCAGTGTTAGCTGGTTTTCATCCTCGACAGAAAAAGGGAAATAGGAGAATTTTACCTTGGCGGAAATCGTACCGGTATATTTGTACTGCCCCGTCAGCAGGCGAAGAAATGTTGTTTTTCCACGTCCGTTTCTGCCAATAAAGCCCAGCTTCCAATCTGTATCCAGCTGGAAACTGAC
Source organism: Emergencia sp. (assembly GCA_036305845.1). Classification (GTDB taxonomy): domain Bacteria; phylum Bacillota; class Clostridia; order Peptostreptococcales; family Anaerovoracaceae; genus Senimuribacter. The sequence goes on along the minus strand of JAXKAR010000026.1, from coordinate 18,849 downwards.
CCGCTCAAAGATATTGTCGTAACTGCCGTCATAGGCAAAAGTAAGATTATTTACGTTAATTAAAGACATTGAATTCACCTCCGTCGCAAAAGAACCCCTCCGCCGGTGAAACAACGTTCAGGCGGAAACCGGGTATCTTATTCTTTAAGCAATAAAATAAGCTGCAGGGAAAATAGATCCTGACAGCTTAAAGCATTGCGATGCGAACGAACAGACGGGGCAAGCCCTTTTGTCCTTGCAAGAAGCATATAGGTTAAACGTGTAAGATGGCGATTTTCCTGCAGTTTGCACGACGAAAACGATGGCCTCTGAGCCACCTCCGTAAATCATCATGCAGATTAAACTTAGCAAGAAAAATTGCGCATCTTTTCACCTCAAATCTTTTGTATTCTTTCGGAGCGAATACTCCGAAACGTATTATAGCAGGGAACTTTGTAAAATGCAAGAGAAGACTGTCATCTGTGTCGTTTTCTTGTCGGAAATTGACACCAAAGAGATAGTATTTCTTCGCAGAATCATCACAATTGATTGCTATACTGAAACTGTCAAAAGGAGATAGGGTTACACGAGATCATTTCTTTTGAACGTTCTTTCTTAATTAAATATCGCAGCCAAAGAGCCTCATCGAAAAGATGAGGCTCTTTGGTATTTTGCGATAAATAGCTGTTATTTTTTCTCTTTTCCTCTGGCCTCTTCCAGGTAATTGTACAGGGTGAATTTGGAAATTCCCAGAAGGTCACATACTTTCTGTCCCGACTTTTGAATCATGAAAACACCGCGGTCGTCAAGAAATTTGATGAGTTTGATTTTTGCTTCTTTATTCATTTTGTCTGGCGGAGTTCCGATGGCAGCCAGTGCTTCTGTAATGAAATTGTCCATCAGACCGTGAATGGAATTTGGCTGCACAGCAAACTCATTGTCGCCGGAGGACAGGGCTGTGGTTTCGAAGAAATTGGTGTCGGAAAGCCCCTTTACGGCGTTCTCCAGCGCAACCAGATCGGTGATATCCTGGTTGATACACAGAGAACTGTTCAGCGTACCGTCCTCATCGAAGAAGTTCGCCGTAGATGAACGAACCATTCTTCCATCAGGCAAATGAGAGACAAAGCGAATTTTATCCATCTTGCCCTTGCGGCTGTCGATGTAATTGACAAAAGATTTGGTCGGTGCATCGCCGATTCGGCGGCCTGTCACGTGTCCGTTAACGATATATACGATGGTATGATCTAAATCGCCGGTAAAGTCGTGTACGACTACCTCTATGGAGGCGCCGAATTGTGCGGCGATGAGATTGGCAATCTGTATCAGTTGTTCTTTGTTTTTAATCATAGTCAGTGTATCCTTCGGTGTAATTGATTGAGAATTTATAGTCACATTATAACAATTTTTTTTTTGACACGCAAGAGAAAGTCAAACAAAAAGTAATAGTATCAAAAAAAGAATTTGACCCATTAGGGCAAAAGTGGTATGCTTAACGTAGAATAATATGCCAATTTACGGGAGGTTGCAATCATGGTATTTAAAGATTTTCAAGAGCTTGAACAATCTTTTCAGGCTGCATCAAAGAAGACGGTGGTGGTTTCTGCAGCACAGGATAAATCAGCGCTGACTGCAGTGCATCAGTGTAGAAAGGAAGGTCTGATCGATGCTGTTTTAGTCGGGGACGAAGCGCTGATTAGAGAGGAAATCAAGGCTTTCAACGGTGATATGGATGATGTGAGAATCATCCATGCAGAAACGCTGGACGAGGCTGCGAAGAAGACTTGCCAGTGTATTAAGGATGGAGAAGCCGATTTTATCCTGAAGGGAAAGATCGATACGGGTATTCTGCTTAAGGCTGTTGTTTCTGAGGATTCCGGTCTGCGTACCGGCAGGCTGATGAGTCACCTTGCGTTTCTTAAGATCCCTAACTATCATAAGATTATTGTCCTGACTGATAGTGGAATGGTGCTTTACCCGGATCTTCAGCAAAAAAAGCAGATTATAGAAAATGCAGTGGAAAACTTGCGGAATATGGGCTACGACAATCCGAAAGTAGGCGTTCTGGCCGCCGTAGAAAAGGTCAACCCAAAACAGCCGGAGACGGTAGATGCGGCAGAACTGACAGAGATGAACCGAAGAGGAGAAATCAAGGACTGTATTGTAGAAGGTCCTCTTTCTTATGATATTTTGATGAGCAGAGAATCTGCGCATAAGAAGGGCTTTACCAGTGAACTGGTGGGCGATCCGGATATTCTGGTGGTGCCGGATATGCCTTGTGGCAACATCCTGGGCAAAGCGCTGCTGTTTTCTGCAGAGGCCGATATGGCAGGTCTTATTGTAGGTGCTAAAGCACCTATTGCACTGACGTCCCGAGGCGCTACCGAAAAGGAAAAGCGGCAGTCTTTACTTCTGGCAGCAGCCTGTGCGAAAGGAGACAGATAAAATGGCAGAATATATTTTGGTCATCAATCCGGGTTCTACTTCCACTAAAGTAGCCATTTACGACGGAGAGCAGGAGCGTAATACCTTCAGTATTAATCATCCTGCAGAAGAACTGAAAAAATACAAAGATATTAACGACCAGTTTACCTTCAGAAAACAGGCGGTTTTAGATTATCTTCACGGGCAGAATCTGCAGCTGACAGATTTGGCGGGAATTGCCGCAAGAGGGGGCGTAGTAGGTCAAATTGACAGCGGCGCTTACCTGGTAGATGAAGCGTTCGCCCGTGCGTCTAAAGAATCTCCGATTCCTCATCCGGCCAACTTGTCACCGGTAATCGCCTATGAACTTGCGCAGGAAGCAGGTACGGGTATACATGGTTATGTGTACGATGCGGTCTGCGGCTGCGGCGTGCCTGATCCGATTTTTACCTATACCGGTGTTCCGGAAATCAAGAAACCGTTTTTGACCCATGTGCTTAACAGTCGTGCAGTCAGCATTGAACAGGCGAAACGTGACGGGGTGAATCTGGAGGATACCACATACATTGTTTGTCATCTGGGTGGTGGGGTGACTTCCAACCTGATTAAAGGCGGCAAGGTTTTGGAATTTGTCGGTGACGATGAAGGCGGTTTTTCACCGGAGCGTTCCGGCGGCGTACCTTGCAGAGAATTGGTTAAATTCTGTTTTAGAAGCGGATTGACCGAAAAAGAAGTGCAGAAAAAGCTGAAAGGTCAGGGTGGCCTTATTGCATATCTTGGCGTTAACGATGCCAGAGAGGTGGAAGCGATGATGACTGCAGACCCACATGCTAAGGTTGTTTACGATGCCATGATTATGCAGCTTTCCAAGGATATCGGTTCCCTTGCGCCGGTGGTAAACGGCATGGTGGATAAGATTATTCTGACCGGCGGAATGGCCTATTCGACTTATCTGACCGAAGAGATGAAGAAGAGAGTCGGCTTTATTGCGCCGGTAGAGGTCATTGCAGGAACCTACGAAATGGAAGCGCTGGCAAAAGGAATCCATCGTGTATTGAATGGAGAGGAAGAGGCGCATAGACTATGAATATGAAACAGATCGAAGGTTTTTGCCTGTTGGCAAAAACGCTGAATTTTTCCAGAGCTGCATCGAGAATGTATATTTCACAGCCGGCTTTCAGCAGAATGATCGTAAGTCTTGAGGAAGAGCTGGGATGCCAGCTCTTTCTTCGCAGTAAAACGGAACCTAAGCTGACGGTTGCCGGGGAACAGATTTATCGCAGCATGTTGGAGATGCTGCGACATTATCAGGATATTCGCGGTCTGTCTTTGCTTGCTGCAGAAAATAAGGCGGGGATTATTCGTATAGGTACACTGGATGATGGACTGGATGAGATCGCTCGATCTGTATTCCGGGCTTTTCGCAGAGAATATCCCGGAGTGGCTTTGGAATTTCGGACCTATTCAGAGGCGGAGATTTTCAGAGCGCTGGAAATTGAACTGATTGACGTGGCCGTGACCAGTCACTATCCACCGGCGTGGCAGCAGGGAACCGAGGCGGTTGCACTGCGCAGCAACCGGGAGTGTGCTGTGTTCAGTAAAGCACATCCTCTGGCAGAACGGGAACGTATTACCGTCACTGAGCTGGCTGAAGAACCGTTTATTATGATGGAAAAAACCAAGTCTCAAATGGGATATGCCAGAATTACATCACTTTGTCTTGCTAACGGTTTTATCCCGAAAGTTGTTATGGAGGCTGACAGCATTGCCAATGCGCTGACGGCTGTGGACTGTGGCATGGGATGTACGATTCTGACGGAACGATTTGCCGGGATAGGTGGAAAAAACGTAGTATTTGTACCTCTGGACGGCGGCGAAGATCATTTTGACTGGATGATTTGGAAGTCAGACACGCCGAATATGCAGGTGAAGAATCTGCAGAAAACAGCAACGCTTGCTCGTAGATAAGCCAGAAGTCAAAAGATATATGCAAAAAAGTTATACAAAACCACAATAAAAAGCATTTCCATGCATACGAAAAATCGCATATAATATGCACAAAGGGCGGGATTCAATCTAATAACAGAATTGGATGTCCGCCTTCTTTTTTTGAAAGGAGATCGTTTATGGCGCAGAGAACGAAAATGCTGATGAAAAATATTGCGTACGTGGGGTACACAGATTTAAACCGGAAACCCGGATTTCAGATGGCCATGTACAAAAGTCCAAAAGACCGCTATTACATTTACACCGCTTGTTTTAGAGATAACGGGTTTAATATTGTCGATGTGACAGACCCGGCAAACCCTGTTTCCACCTGGATGGAGGGAGATTGGGTCAGTGATGTTCATGACGGACAGAGCCTGCCGAAAATCCAGACCGGAGATGGCAAACTAATTGCTATCTATGGCGGCACCATGCGAGTGCTTCATGGGACAAAGGAAATGGAACATTGGGGCGGCATCAAAATTTATGATATCGAAAAGGACCCGATGCACCCTGAGTTTTTGGGACAGTTTTATTGTGACGGTCCGGGCGCACATCGCTGTTTTTACAACGGCGGCGACTATGTTTACGTTGTAGGTGGGAAAAAAGGTTTTCTGGGATTTGTTCTTCGGATCGTAGATATTTCAGACCCAACTCATCCGGTTGAGGTGAGCAGTTACTGGTCTGACGGACAATATCTGCAGAACAAATTCGCAGACGAAATTCCGGAGTTTGGAACGGAAGCCTTCATGAAACTGCCGAATTTCCATGCCGTTACGGTAAAAGATGACATCATCTATGCAGCGCAGCCTAACGAAGGCTTCTGTCTCATTGACATCAAGGATAAAACCAATCCACAGCTGATTGGAAAACTGCCGCTGAATCCGCCTTTTGGAAACGGACAGGGAGGCGCCGCAGTACATACGGCAATGCCTTTGGGTGACAGACCTTTTGCCGTCATTACTACAGAGGGAGAAAGAGTTCGCTATTTTTCCAATGAAAATCCGGAAGGAGAAATGTTCCATCCGATTACCAGTCAGCCGATGAACATTATCGGCATGGTAGAAACAGGAGATATGCGAAATCCGAGTTTGATTTCCATTTTCCCTTACCCGCAGATGCCAGAGGGTTATACCCACGGAGAAAATTTCAATGTAGTAGATGGAGTCAGAGCCGTTTTGGGGCCACATAACATGTTTGACGCATTTGGTCAGGATTGTTATGAAAAACGAGATGACCGCGTATATAACTGCTATTTCCACGCAGGATTGCGGGTGTATGATGTATCTGACCCTTTTGTACCAAAGGAAATTGCTTATTTTCTGCCGCCTGATCCGCAGGGAGAAAACTGGTTCGACAATGAAGAAGGTACCCTGTTGCCGGGACCAAAAGTGGCAATAACAGAAGACGTACTGGTGGATGACAGAGGATATATTTATCTGACCACCTTCCAGGACGGAATGTATATTGTTAAATGTACCGTATAGGCGGTATTGATAAATTTTGAATGGAGGTTCAACATGGAAATTTTAGGAATCCTTGGCATCATTATTGGTGTCGCAGTATTAATCTATGGCGCATATAAAGGTGTAACCACGATTGTTTTGGCGCCGCTCTGTGGTCTTTTGATCGCTTTGTTTAATGGCATGAATCTGCTCAGTACATTTACGGAAACCATGGTTCCTGCTGTATGTAATTATGTAACAGGCATGCTGGGTCCTGTGCTGATGGGGTGTGTAATCGCTGCAATTTATAATACCAGCGGTGCGGCGCTGTCCATCGCCAATGCGCTTTATGATTTATTTACAATCAGCGCAAGAAAAAGAGCCGGTGAAGGAGAACCGGTAGTTATGAGTCCGATTCTGGCTATTATTACCGTATATGTAATTGGTACGACTTTATCTTACAGCGGAATGAATCCGGTTGTACTGATGTTTATCCTGTTCCCAATTGCAATGGACTTGTTTGCAAAGTCCAATATTCCAAGAGAAATGGGTCCTGGTGTTGTTCTGGGCGCACTGGCAACAGCAGCCTGCAGTATGCCGGGTACCACGTCTGACCAGAATGTTATTGCAGTACAGTTTCTGGGTACAACACCGATGGCGGCTGCAATTCCGGGCTTCATCGGTGGCGCAGTTGTTCTGCTGCTCAATATCGTGATGATGAATATTATTTCTAAAAAAGAAATTGCAAAGGGTCGTGGCTTTACACCGACTGCAGCCTTGATGGCTCGTCCTACAGATAAGAAAACACCGCACTGGGTATTAGCGGTAATTCCGATTCTGTCTACACTGATTACCTTTAATGCATTAGGATGGGATATTTTGGTTGCTATGGCACTGAATATTGTTCTGTCCCTGATATTCTTCTTTAACTATTATGGCGGTCTGAGCGGACTGAAAAAACTCCTTGAGCCTGTAGGCGGACAGGCAACCATGCTGGTTCTGCAGGTTGGCCTTCTCGGTGCAATCGGCGCTGTCGTTGCAGCTTCTCCGGCATTCCCTGTACTTACAGATGCATTACTGAATATGCCGGTTCCGGGACTGTTCAAGGTTGTTATTGCGATTGCACTGCTCACTGGCGCCGCTGGCTCCGGTCCGGCAGGATTATCTGCAACATTGCCGTATATGTCTGATATGTTTACCCAGATGGGTATCAATCTTAATGCGCTGCATAGAGTATCCGTATTTGCATCTCAGACTCTGGATACTCTGCCTACCAATCCGGGCTACATTATTGCAACCGGCATTGCGGAGGTACCAATCCGTGATTCTTACAGATATGTATTTATTACAACCGTATTGAATACTACAGTGGTTGCTTTCCTGGTAGCGCTGATGCTGACCATCGTCCCAAGCTGGGCATAATCGACTTTTATATGTAAATGCGTATCCTCTAATTGTGTTAAAGCCTGCCTGCTGCTTTTCTTTTCGGAAAACAACAGGCAGGCTTTTGTTTGATTTTGCAGCTCAGTGGGAAACTTTTTTCTTTCACTTAACCCAATCAACCGTATGCAAATATTTGCGTCTTGCATGGGAGTGTAGTATAATAATAGAAATCGTCATTATGGAATAAGGCACAGCCGACGGGAGGCATCATGGAGAATCTGTTTGGTAAGTTATTGCGGATGCATATAGAAAAGGCTGGGATTAAAGAGAGTGAACTTGCTGATAAACTCAGTTATGATACGACCTATATCAGCAAGTGGATTAACGGCAGCAAACTGCCTTCACAGAGAAATGCGGAGCGAATTATCGGTCAGATGGCAGACTATTTTGCAGAACTTGCGGAGGGAGAAAATCAAGGAAAAACAGAGACAGAACAAAGACGGCGGATTTTTCAAGAGCTGAAAAATGCTTATCTCTGCGATAGCAGTTATGGCGCTTTTCAAAGTTATAACAATCGTCAGATGTCTTTTCTGAATAACAAACAGACGTTAATGGAACTGACAAAGGATGCGCTGAATCAAGTACTCAGCACCGGAAGCGGATTTGTTTCTATTTGCGCAACACTGGATTTGTTTTTGCTTTACGATGATGCACTCAAGCGACTGATACGCAGGCTTCATGCGTTGGGGGTCAAGAAGGTAGAGCTGAAAATGGCGATAGATCCGGATAGCCTCAATGAAAAGTGGGAACTTTACGGCGCCGGTATTTTAGGCATGATCGGATCCCTCGACTATATTGAGCTTACCATCGTGTGTAAAAGACCGGGACAGCCGGAAATCATCACCATAAATGATTTGCTGTGTATGCAGGTTTTGTGGCATACACCATGGGATTTTGCGGCAGTATTTTCCATGGAAAGCCATATTGTTTCTGAGTTTAGCGCCATGTGCAGGCAGATCTTTGGCACATCGGAGAAACTACTGGATCCGGCTGCGCCTGAGAGCCTTAGGCGAACTAATGTACAGCTGGACTCCTATGCAGGTAAGCGGCAGAGATTGTTTTTTAACGAACCGCCGGCCATGCTTTTTCCGCCGCAAATTATGGAGCAGTTTATTCGTGATGCAAAAGAAGAAGAGTATGCCAGCTATTTGGCAAAATTAAAGAATATTTTTGAGCAGAGAACCTGCAAATCAAAGGTAGATTTGGTGCTGTATTCCTCCATGATCAATCGTTACCTTTCTGACGGCTGTGTCAGCGTAGGGAATGTAAGGCAGCAGCTAACCGAAGAACAGACTAAACAGCATCTTGCCTATCTGGCTGAGGTCATGAAAACGAATCCGGAGTTTTCGTTGTATCTGATTCGAGATACGTTTGTGTTGGACGAAGAATTGCAGCGGGCGCCGTCCCTGTTCATTGACAGTTATGGTCTTTATATAGAAAACTCGCAGAAGGGATCTAACGATAACTTCCATATTTCTATGGAGGATAGGTTGTGTGATGTGTTTAAACGATTCTTTGATCAGATACTGACAAGATCCTATTGTACCAAATTGACGCCGGAAGACCTTTTGCGATACTTGTAGATACAGCGAAAAGCGAGAGCTTGAATTTCATGAATTCAAGTTCTTTTTTTATTGACGTCTTGCATTCAAACGAGTTCAGTTGCCGTAGAAAGGCTGTAAAACTATACTGTAATCAGAAAACTTAGAATTTTAAATAAAAGAAGGAGGATTTAACATGGATGAGAAGAAATTAAGCATTAGCCAGATCATCGCGATCGGCGGCGCATTCATGGGATTTGTTATCGGATCCAGTTTTGCATCCGGGCAGGAATGCATGCAGTATTTTACCAGCTTCGGCGTACTGGGAAGTATCGGAGCAGGAATTATCGCACTTGTACTTTATTCGTGGTTTGTTGCTACAATTGTTGAAGACGGAAGACACCTTAGGCTGAACAACTCGGGAAAGATGTTCAACTTTTATCTGGGAAAGCACTTAGGCTTTGTCTTGGAATGGTTCACTCCGATTATGTTGTTCTTTGTTTACTCCATGATGATTTCCGGAGCAGGCTCCACCTTTGAAGAGTATTATGGTGTGGACGGAAATATCGGCAGAGGTCTGATGATTGTTGCCTCTTTAGGTACCGTACTCCTTGGCCTCAATAAGCTGGTTAAGATTGTCGGCTACATAGCGCCGGTTCTTTTGGTAATCACCATTGTTATCGGTATTTTATCCATCGTTAACAATCCGGCAGGCATTGCAGAAGCCGATCAGAATCTGCAAACTGTTGAAGTAAGAGCTAACTTTGGAAACTGGGCTTTATCCGGTCTTATGTATGCAGCTTATACGGTAACCGGTGTAGTTCCGTACCTTGCAGATATCGGAAAATCAACGGCATCTAACAGAAAGAACGCAATCTTTGGCGGAATCTTCGGCGGAGGCGCTTTCCTGATTGCTGTTATGATTCTCAACTTTGGTTTGCTGGCTAACATTTTGGACGTATATAACCTGGAAATCCCGTCCCTGTTCGTTGCAGCCAGCATCAGCCCGGTATTCGGCGATGTATTCTCTATCTTGCTGCTTTTGGGTATTTATACCACTGCAGTACCTATGCTGTACACTGTCTGCAACAAGATTTCTTCAGATTCAAAGAGCAAGGCATACAGAATTACGGCGATTGTAACAGCCATCGTCAGCATCTTTGGCGGACAGCTGTCTTTCTCCACGATGATCAGCATCATTTATCCGATTTCCGGATATGCAGGTATTGTCATCTTTGCAGGAATGATTTATACCAAGTACATTAAGAAAAGAAATTACGAAGAATTTGATGAAAACGATGTGCTAATTAAAAATATTTAGATAACCGTAAAACAAAAGTATATTGGACAGGAGGTCAAAATGAAAAAAGTATTAGTTACCGGCGGCACACAGGGTGTCGGCCTTGAAACCGTAAAATTATTGCTGGAACAGGGTTATGAAGTGCATCTGACTTATCGCCGTTCTGCGGGGAAAGCAGAAGAACTGATGAAGGAAAATCCGGGAAGAGTTTTTGCTTATAAGCTGGATCAGGGAAATTTGGATGAGATTGTTAATGCTGATTTTCTCACTGAACATGAATGGTACGGCGTAATCTTCAACGCAGCGCTGGGCTCCGGAACTGTTAAAGAATATGCAAGTCAGGGAGATCCACTGAAAGCCGCAAATGATATCGCGATGATGACCGTAAATGCGCTGGGACCGCTTTGGATTTACAAGAAAATTGAACCGGTGCTTTTAGCAAAGGACACACCTTCCAAACTGGTCTTCATGTCCTCTGTAGGCGGCGGAATCGCTTGCTTCCCGAAATTCACTTTAAGTGATGGCATGAGTAAATGTGCGGTAGCTTATCTGGCAAAACAGGTTGCTGCTGAAAATACACACACGTTGATCGATGTATTTTGTATCAGTCCGGGAGCAATCGAAACACCGATGTTCTACTCCAGTACATTAAAAGGCATGTCTCCTGAAGAAAGAAAAGCATTTGATGCGGCGCAGGCAAAGAAGAGATTGATACAGCCGCAGGAGGTAGCTTTCTGGATTGGACAGCTGCTGAGAGAAGAATCTACCCTGATGCATGGCGCAAACATTGACGCAACCATGGGTCTTGGCGTTCGTCCTGGCATTCAGACCGAAGCCGGCCTGGAGCATAACTAAACGAGAGTACGAGGTGAGGGAAATGATAGAATACTTATCTGAACGAGGAAAGAAATGGGTCAGAACGCTGCCGCCTCTGGTTAAAGCCCACTTCGATAATTTCTACAACATGTACGACAAGGATAAAAATCCAAATGGTCTGATCAATATGGGCACTGCGGAGAGTCATCTGGTTAACAAGGAGGTCTGTGACCTTCTGCGTAAATCAGCAGAGAGAATGGATCTGACCGGGTACAATATCCATTATAATAAGTTTGAAGGTAGTGATGAATTCCGTACCGCCATAGCCAATCACTGGCAGAAGATTATCTTTGGTGAAGATAGCGATGTGGTATTGACTAAGGATAACGTGGCAACTTGTGCGGGATGTACGGTGGCTCTGGAAACACTGGCCATGCTTCTTGCTGAACCGGGAGATGTGTTCCTCATTCCTGCACCGTACTATTCCAGCTTTGTTGACGATATCAATGAACGGGCAGGCGTAATTCCGGTAGGTGTACCTTGTGATGAAAATCTGGATAGAGCCGGCTTTGAAGAGGCTTATGAACGTGTAACCAAAGAAGGAAAGCGAGTCAGAGCGATTCTCTTCTCGTCTCCGAACAACCCAATCGGTACAGTATATAAAAAAGAGGCTGTACAGCATGTGATCGATTTTGCAATGGAACATGACATTGATATTATCTCCGATGAAATCTATGCGCAGACCGTGTTTGATCCGGAAGCCGAGTTTATCAGCACATTGAAACTGGTACCGGAAGCTTACCGGCACAGAGTTCACGTAACCAGCAGCTTTGCAAAAGATTTCGTATTATCCGGATTCAGAACGGGAATGTGTTTTTCCTTCAATCCGAACATCATTCAGGGTTTCGCGTCCATCACTTACTATTCCTGTGTATCTTCTCATACCCAGTCTTTATTGACGGCTATGCTGAAGTCTCCGGAACTTCCGGATATCATGGAATTGTCCAGACAGCGGCTGGCCATTGCCTATAAGATTTTTGCAGAGGGTCTTGCAGAAATGGGTATTCCGGTAATGAAGGCTCAGGCGGGAATCTTCGTTATGGCAGATTTCTCCGACTATCTGGAGAAGAAGGAATTTGCAGAAGAACACGTGTTGTGGCAGAAAATCTACAATGATTTGATGATCAATGTATCTCCGGGACAGCTTTTCGGCTGTGATAAACCGGGTTGGTTCCGTGCCTGCTATGCTTTTGACAAAGGAACAGTAGAAGAAGCATGCCGCAGACTGAAAACCTTAAAGAAATAAGACGACAATCCAAATACATGAAACACTAAGCAGTCCGGCAGTTTTGATTTTTATCGAAACTGCCGGGCTGCTTTTTGAAACCGGGGCAAACATAGAATTTCATATTTCGGGCAGACTACAGAGAAACATATAGGGAAGGATTATGATTATGTGGCTATGGCTTGCAGTTTTGTCTACTGCGTTTATCGGTGTGTCGACAATTTTATCGAAAATAGGAATTAAGGATGCGGACGCTTACGTAACCGGAGCGGTAACCAATACGGTGTTACTGCTGGGATTTATGGGAACAGCGTTTTTTTCCGGATCATTTTCGCAGGTGGCGGAGATGCCTATGTCGACTTGGTATGCTGTAGCGGCTTCGGGGGCAGTCTTATCTGTCTCCTGGGTTTTTTATTTTCTCGGTTTGAAAGGGGGAAGTGTCAGCGTTTTTCTTGCCATTCAAAGTTTGACTATTGTTGTTTCCATGATCCTGTGTGCAGTGTTTATTAAAGAGAAAATTACGCCGCTGATGATTGGCGGCACGGTGATGATTATCGCAGGAACCCTGCTGATGATGGACAGAAAAGAGCTTTCGGCGCTGAAGAGCAAACATATTTGGCATAGTGATCAGCGCTGGATTCTCTTCGCTGGGCTTTCTGCAATCTGTGCATCGGTTTCTTACGTTATTGTCAAAAGTGATACTGTGCCCATCGACACCAACGTGACTGCCACATTTCGCTACATTATCGTAATCGTTGTTTTGTGGACCATACTTTTTACAAAGGGGAAAAGCACTGCGTTCAAAGAGGTGACCCCCAAATGCTGGTTGTTTATCCTGGCCGGGGCGGCAGCGTCTGCGGCAGGTCATGTGTTGGTCTATAAAGCGTTATTTATTGGAAAGGCAGCGGTGATCATGACGATTTACAGGATGGGTATGGTGATTTCCATTATTCTTTCCCGAATATTTCTCCATGAGAAACTGGGTAAAAAAGGATGGATTGGATTTGGAATTCTGGTTGCCGGTGTAATTTTGTTTGCAGCGGGCAGATAAAAAAGGTTTTGATTTGATGGAATTTTGACGAGCCGGCTATTTTTCTCTTGTGCCGGAGATTGGGTTATGCTACACTGTAGTAGCACCGATGTGATTTGTTAGCTCAGCTGGGAGAGCACTTGGGTGACAACCAAGAGGTCGGCAGTTCGAGCCTGCCACAAATCACCAAAAGAAAACACTCTGTAATCGTTGGTTTTTCAATGTGTACAGAGTGTTTTTGTTTGTCTATTTCTTACATAAAATGTAAATGTGCTATACAAAATAGTGGGAAATGGTGTATACAGGTGTGGGAAAAAGTGTGGGAAATTTTTATGCATTATCCGGAAAGACAGTCGGAATTTATCTTTTTTATGTGACTGGATATCTGTTCTCCTGCCGTGCTCATTGCAAGGGAGTCATTGTGGCTGTAAATTTTGTAGGTCATTTCGATTTTACTGTGTCCCATGAATTTTTGTGCTACCCGGATATCTACACCGGCATTTTGCAGGTCGGTGCAGTAAGTGTGGCGAAGATAATAGGGAGAAAGTTCCGGCGCAATGGGATATGGAGGAACCAATGCATTACGGTACATCCTGCAGCCGGCGGCGATGTTCATGTCCCTCTTGAAGCTAAGCCACATACGGCGCATATATGTTTTATTCAGCTGCCTACCTGTAGGGGTTGAGAATACGTATTCAAAAGGCGATACGGGTGGCAGGACTTCATATAGTTCGTCTGGCAGTGGAATATATCGTTTTGCAGCAGCGCTTTTCGTGCCGTCTACGAATAAATATTTTTCCCCATCAATGATTCTGATATCCTTGCCCTTTATCATGGCTGTCTCAGATGGCCTAAGGCCGCAGTAGAGCATGCTTTTGAGCCACGGCCCCGCTCGATGAGTCTCGGCGACCTGAAGAAAAATTTTCCGCTCGAACGGAGTCAGCGATCTGCGCTGATTGGAATATCCTTTTGGCCGTTTCACCTTTTTCATCGGATTGATGCTGATTAGTCCGTTGTCAAAGGCTGTTGCGAAAATAAAGTCTAATCCCTGATAAACTTTTTCTATCAGAGATTCAGAACGACCAGACACAGCGTTTAGGATTTGCTGGCAATAAAGAGGCTTGACGTCCTTTAATTTCATATGTCCAATCTCGGAAAGCACATGGTTCTTTGTAATGTTGGTAAAGTTATAGAGCCAGGCATCACCAGCTTCGCTTTTATATATACCAACAGCTTTATAGAACCAGTCATTTACCAGCATACTGCTGGAGATGAGGACTTGCCCGGCCTGTAGTTTCTGCTTTGCGATGACCATGTTCTCAATCGCCTCTTCTAAAGTAGCGCCACGGACTTCATAACGTCGGCCTTCAAAGGTAAAAGTTTTTCGAATGTAGTTATATTTTGTCATACCATTACTCCTTTTCTTTGAAAAAGGGTACAAAAATACCCCAAAAACTTGAAAATTTGGGGCTGTAATGATACAATTTGATTGTTCAGGTCGGCTTGTACCATTACAGCCGATATACATTAGCTCCTGCTTGCAGGGGCTTTTGTTGTTATTTGAGAAACTTGGTATCCTTTAGTTTTCTCATCGAAGGATTGTCAATGAGTGAGTTTAATTGCGTGATCGCAGCCTGGTTTAACTTAATTAACCTTTCGTGCTGGGGAATGCCATCCTTTATTAGTTCGGCATTATAGCTTTCCAGGTTGGTAAGCACAATAAGTTGTTCTAAGGTTGCACTATCACGAATATTTTCGCGTTTGGAAGCTTTGGGATGTTTCTCTCTCCACTCTTTGGCAGTCATCCCGAATAGAGCGACATTTAGTACATCCGCTTCGGTAGCATAGGTGAATCCTTGGACTTTCGTTGATAGATCCTCCGGAATCAGATGTGCTTTGATCGCATCAGTATGTATTTTATAATTGGTCTTGGAAAGCGCCCTACGAAGATTCCAGTCGAGTGAAAGTCTGCTATTTTCGTCTTGCTTTAGACGTTGATAGTCTTTTATGATATACAGCTTAAATTCCGGGGAAATCCACGAAGCAAATTCAAAGGCAATGTCTTTATGAGCGAAAGTTCCTCCATATCGACCAGCTTTCGAACGGATTCCGATTGCATTTGTTTGAGAAATCCACTTTTGTGGAGTCATAACAAAGCGATTCAAGCCGGCCTCTTCCATAACCGCCTCGAATTGCACACGGTTAAAATCTGGATTGTATAATTTTTCCCAAGTGGAAAGAAATTCGATTGTGTTTTTATTCCGCATCCAGTTTTGAATTGTAAAGCGCGGCTCCTCCGGATTTACATATTTAGCAATATCAGTAAGAGAAATATAGTCATCATCTCCCCTGGTAGAGATAACGGAAATCTCTGTACCGGCTGCGTTAATTGTGTCTTTAAATTCTTTCTTGTTCATACTATTCTCCAAAGAATCCCTTTTGAATGTTTGTCTTATTTTTCTCTCCATGTTGGCGCAGGGGGCTTTTGTTTTTCACTTAAACAGATTATTTAAGCAACATCATAGAGAAACCAGAAATCTCTGTTTACACCGGAGATGGAAGAAACGTATTTGTCAACATCTTCTGGTATTGCAAAGACGAAGTACATCTTGCTGCTTTCACCTTTAGTTAAGGTCAGCTGATAATAATCGAGACCTGCGTTTTCATACAAATCAGGAACAATGTACTCGTATTTGGACTTGTACTCTGTATCCCACATATCATTACCGATTACGCTCGCATAAGAAAATGCAGTATCTTCATCTTCAAATCCTTCATCAGCAGATACAGTAAATTCTTGTACAACAGTTTTCGCATATTCGCCATCAAAGCTATCGCTATAATCAAAGTCCTCTGGGTTTTCTCCAATCGAACCTAAGAAATCTAAAGCTTCGCTGCCTACATAGGTATTATCCAGTTTAATTGAGAATACACCATAGTAATCTTCAATCGTTACTTTTTGTGTTGGGTCTGCAGGGTTTTCCTTTGTAGCCTGGTCATCAGGAAGGCTGTCCAGAGTTCCACCACACATGGATAGGCCAAAGATAACCAGAATAAGCGCAACAATGAGCGCAAGAATTATTTTTACAATTTTTTTCATCGTTCTTTCTCCTTTTATTCTTTATCGCATTAGTTTATATCACAATACAGGGATGCGTCCTGTAGTATTGCCGTTATAGTACCGTTCACGGATTGGTTCGCATCAAGTCACCAATTGCATTTTGTGCAACCTGAGAAAGGCTAAGACCGTGAGATTCAATATAAGTGTTCATATAGGCAGGAATGGTCAGATTCTTTCTAACTGCCTTTTTTCCGTACTTTTCAGCGTAAGCATCCATATCAAGGACTAATAAGTTTACTATACCATCTACGTCTGGGCGAATATCTTTGATATCTGATGGGGAGGGTAGTTCGTTCCCATCTTCAAGTTCATCAAGAAGCCATCCGGAAGCTGCATCGGTTCCCATAAGGATTGCATCAGCTAATGTATCTCCTTCTGTCACACAGCCTGGGAGATCGGGGATAACAACTGTATAGCCGTTTTTTTCTTCGCATGGATAAAAACATGCCGGATAAACTAATTTCATAAAAATTTACCTCCTAAAATATATTAACATTGGAAGGGGCTATTTCAGCCCCGCTTGCTCCAATATGCTTTTCGCAGTTCTTGGGTCGAGGTCACCACGATGATTTGGAATTGTGACCTTGCCTTTCTTTGTTGGGTGTATGTAGTGGTCATGAGAGCCTCTTGAGTTTTTATATATCCACCCGTCTGCTTTGATGATTTTTTCTATCTCTCGTACCTTCATCGTTTCCTCCTTATGATATTATTATACACACTATACGCATAAAAGTCAAGAAAAAATAAGTATAATGTGTATAAAATTATAAAGAAATATCCAAAATCCCATAATGCACCAAACAGTGTTTCAAAATTTTGCTCTAAGTTCCACAACCTTACCGGCGACCTTAATAGGAAGTGATTCTATTTCTGCGTTGGTATAAAATTGAGGCTCGTATACTGCAGGGTTAAAAGCAACTAATGTGATGCCAGCGCTTTGTTTCATTACCTTTTTTAACGTAGCCCCATTTCCGTTAATAAATACTACGGCGATATCACCGCTTTCTATATCGTCCTGCTGCCGGATAATAACCACATCGCCAGCCGAGATACGGGGGGACATAGAATCACCTTTTACACGCAAGGCAAAGAAAGTACCAGTGGCAGCCATTTCTGGTGTAATCTCCTCCCAGTCCAGAATTTCCTCGTAGGCATCAATAGGGAGTCCGGCAACAATTTCGCCGAGAACCGGGATGCGGACTGCACGGATTTGTTTTTCTGACGAAGATGCCATAGTCTTTTTGTCAATCAAATCCGACTTGTGAATGCCGAAAAAGTCGGATAACATTTGTACTTTTCCCATACGTGGAATTGCAATTCCTTTACACCAAGTATTAAAGGTCTGCGGGGATACGCCTATTTTATCTGCAACCTCTTTTTGTGTTAATCCAGATTGGGATAAATAGAGGTTTAAATTCGTAGAGAATATATGTCTTTGCTCACTATCTGTCATTTTCTTTTACCTCCTGTTTTTTTTATTATACGATATTTTTTTATTCCATGCAACTAAAAATAAAAAAAAATTGGATTTTGGTATTGATATCAAATTAAATTTGATTTATAATAATTATAGAAGTTAAGGAGAGGAGAAAAAGCAATGAGCAGAAGAGATAAAAAAAGCGAAGAGCGAACCGCAAAGCTCGCTCTCGCCACAACCACAATATCTCTTATCGGCGCACTAATCAATCTGATTAGTAAGCTGATAGAATGAGATAGGGGGAGGGAAAACTCCCCGTGGTTAAATCATATCTTTTCACAGGCTCATTGTCAATATAGAAGTTATTGATGAAATAGAAAGGAGCTAAATATGACAGTTTGGGATTATGCGAGAGAAGTATTGCAATCAGCGGTATTAGTGTACCTTTGCTGGCAAGTTTTGAAGTCTAAAAAATAGTTGAGAGCTGTCCTATCGGCTTGACGGGGAATATAAAATGGAGGTGATGTAATGCAGAAAAAGGAATTTCAAATTAGTTTAGCAGCGGCAAGAGTCAATGCGGGGCTTACACAGGATGATGTAGCAAAAGAAATGCACGTAGGTAAACAGACTATAGTAAATTGGGAGAAAGGAAACAGCGAACCCAAACTTGAACAGGCACGAGCATTGAGTGCATTATATAATATGCCGTCGGACTATATTCTTTTGTCTTGGAAATCAAATTAAATTTGATAATTTAAAGTTATAAAACGAGAAAAAGAGGAAAGGAGGCGGAAGATATGTGGGTAGTAAGCTTAATTTTAGGGGTTGGTTCCATCGTTTTGGGAATCGCCACGATAATCATGAGAAATATGGATTAAGGCTATAGGGAGGAGAAGGTGAGCTATTCAAGAAGGAGGTGAAATGAAGATGATAGACAAACAAATATTAGAAAGAAAGCTACGTCAATCTGTAAATGGGGCGTTGTTTATGACATCAACCGAATTCGGTAGAGTATACGGAATATCAGCAGAGAAAGCCGGGGTCAAGCTAAAGCGGGCTGAT
>JAXKAR010000025.1:0-93960 GCA_036305845.1 Emergencia sp. | reverse complement strand
GCGGGTGGAAAGATTAAGAATGTCTGCAGCTTCCTTGACGGTCATAGAGCCGTCTAAAGTACGACAAATTGTTTCGTATCGCTGAAATTGTTTTCTGGTCATAGTGATGAGTTCCTTTTTCATGAGTTGATTATATCATCGGGGGTGACATTTTCCCTTGTGAATTTACACTATGACATTATCACTTGTTAATCGCAAAAAATTTCAAATGGGAATTGACAATTTTGCATTGTGTATATATAATGAAAAATGGTTAGCGTAGGCTAACTATATTTTGGATATGTGGTTAGTTACTGCTAACTATCAAATTCACATAACGAATCAATAAATGGCGGTGAAAAGATGACTTTAAAAGGTGCTGTAGAAAGAGAATTGCCTGCACATAAAGAGACTTCGCTTTGGGGTGCGTTTTAATCTATGTGTAGCCGTGGCTGGGCTTACATCGTTAAGGCCGCAACCATCATTCTACTTTGTAATATTGGATAATCCGGTTTGGTACAACAGGGAATATGAATGTGATGCGTATAAGCAAAGAAAAAGAAACGGAAAATTTTATAGGAAACAATGCAAACGCTGCGAAAAAATATACTGCTGTCGACCATCTTATATTTCCCGGCATATCGATTATCTACCAAGAGTCTCATACGAAAAAGGGTGAGCTGAAAGAAAGAGAGTGGCTTTCGGATAGTGCATTTACGATATTCCATTGCCGTGAGGGAAGAATGGAATGTAATGTGGCGGAAGATTTTTGTTATATATCCCCGGGAGATTTACTGATTGCCCAAAGTGAACAGATTGCATCCTCATTGTGCTTTCCGCTGAAACATTATCACGGAATAGCAGTTTGTATTGATACAGACAAGACACCTGAGTGCCTGTCCTGTTTTTTGCGTGATGTTGCAGTGCAGCCTAAAAGAATAGAGGAAAAATTCTGCGGTGAGAAGGCTTATTTTATTGCCCGTTCCAACCCGTCTTTTGAACATATTTTTTCTGAACTGTATCATGTATCGGATAAAATTCGGCAGGGATATTCAAAAATTAAGATTTTAGAGCTTATGTTGTTTTTGAGCGCTTTTGATATGGAAGCCGGAAAGTCGGAACATCCTTTGGTATCTCCGCAACAAGCGAAACTTGCAAAAGATGTTGCAGCTTATCTGACAGAAAATATGTATGAAAAGATTACCCTTGAATTGGCGGCAAAAGAATTTCATATTTCCGAAACAGCGATCAAGGACGCTTTCAAAGCGGTTTATGGCGTATCCTTTTATTCCTACATTAAAGCGCAAAAAATGGAGTCTGCCTCATATATGCTGGAATATACAGATAAGACAGTGTCTGAAATTGCAGGCGAACACGGCTATGATAATGCCAGCAAATTCGCAGCAGCCTTTCGCTCGATAAAGGGGGAATCCCCCAGAGAATATCGGCTGAAAAATTTGGAAAAGAGATACATCGAGCCTTGAAAGCTATGTCAAAGGGCAGGGAATGACTTGGGCAGCTAAAATACGTGTAATGATAATGGTAACGATTTTGATGTCTATTAGATTTGCCATGATGGTTTTAAAAGCAGTTTATATCCCGAAAGAATAATCATCTCATTCCAAATCATTACCCGTTCGGAGCTTTATTTTGCCTTTTCGGAGCAGATAAAGCTCTTTGTTTTTGGTATATTTATTTCTATACAGAAGGCTTATGCCTATATTTTTCGCTATTTGGTTAGCTTAAACTAACCGAAAGAGAGGATGTGAAAAAATGAGTGTAGTAATCGTAGGCGGGAATGAATGTATGACCCGTCAATATAAAAATTTATGCAGAAATTATAAATGTAAAGCGAAAGTATATTCTAAAATGGAGAGCGGGTTAAAAAACATAGGAACGCCGGATCTGATTGTACTGTTTACCAATACAGTGTCTCATAAAATGGTGCACTGTGCGTTGAGTCAGGCGAAAGAGGAAAACACAAAAATTGCCCGTTCACATAGCAGTTCTATGGCTGCACTTAAAGATATTTTGGAAAAACATATCGGATAAGGAGGGGATAATGTCAGAAGAACAACTTATTAAACATTGTTCCCCCACGCTTGCGGGTATAAAAACAGGAAATATGTTTGTTTCCGTTTATTCTGATATAAATGAAATGCGAGATGATATTCGACATTGGAATAACCGGTTGACGAAGAAAGGTCTGCGCATTTTACCTCTCCGCTTTCAGAATAATCGAGCACTGGTCTATGTGTTTAGACCTAGGAAGCTTATATGTGATCTTCAGGATAAAACCGCTTGTCGATTGCTTCGGCAATGTGGTTATGGAACAAAAACGCCAGAACACTGTATCAAACATCTTATGAAACGAATAGATGAGTATGTAGAATTTCCTCACGAAATTGGGTTGTTTCTGGGATATCCTCCGGAAGACGTTTGCGGATTTATAGAGAATAAAGCGCAGAATTGTAAATGTGTTGGATGTTGGAAGGTTTACGGTGATGTAGAGCGCGCGCAGAGAACTTTTACGAAGTATAAAAAGTGTACTGACGCTTATTCTTTTCAATACGCCAAGGGAAGGACTATCGAACGGCTTACAATAGCTGGCTGATGATGAAACCTTACATTGAAATATCCGGAAACACGAAAAACTAACTCCTGTGCGGATTCATTCTGCACAGGGGTTTCTTCATCGTTTTATTCTCAATTTTTTATCTTATTTTCCCATTGCTCTCAGCTGCCGGCGGTAATCAATCAGATTTTTTTCTAACAGAGCCGGGGTATCCAGGCTGTAAGGACATTTTTCTGCGCATTGACCGCAGTGAAGGCAGTTTTCAATTTTTTCCATCTCTGCCTGAAAAGCTTCGTTCATATATGTATCTGTAGGCGCTCTGCGTATCATCAGAGACATTCTTGCACAGTCATTGATTTTGATCCCCACAGGACAAGGCATACAGTAGCCGCAGCCTCTGCAGAAGTCCCCGGCCAGATCTTCTCGTTCTTTCTGAATAAATGCGGTAATCGAATCGTCCATAGCCGGTGGATTTTCGGTGCAAGCCAGGAACTGATTCAGTTCATCCATTTTCTGCACGCCCCAGATTGGCAGGACGTTATCGAATTGATCGATAAAAGCGTATGCTGCATCAGCCCTGGTAATCAGACCGCCGCTCATGGCCTTCATGGCAATAAACCCCATATCGGCTTCTTTGCACATGGCTACCAGATTCAACTCAGCCTCTGAGGAGAGGTAACTGAAAGGAAACTGGAGCGTTTCGTAAAGACCGCTTCTAATGGCTTCCTCTGCTATAGCAAGTTTGTGATTGGTGATACCGATATGACGGATTTTGCCTTGTGCTTTTGCGGCTAACATGGCCTCATAAAGACCTGTACCGTCTTCCGGTTTGGGGCAGAACGTAGGGTTATGGAACTGATAAAGATCCAGGTAATCCGTCTGCAGATTGGTCAGCGTCGTCTCAAGCTGAGACCAGAACGCTTCTGTATTGTTACACATGGTTTTGCTGGCAAGATAAACCTTGTCCCGAAGACCTCTGGCGCATAGGGATTTTCCCAGCTTTTCCTCGCTATCCGTGTAGAATCTGGCCGTATCAAAAAAGGTGATGCCGTTGTTATAGGCATGCATAATCAGAACATCGGCTTCTTCAAAGGAGATTCTCTGAATGGGCAGAGCGCCAAAGCCATTTTTATTCGTGATGATTTCTGTCTTTCCAAGTCTGATATTTGTCACTTTTTACCTCCGATAAAATAGAAAAATTGAGCCGGTCGTAGTCATCGGACCGGCTCAATGGCAATATCTGTTTAGTTCTTTAAGCTCTGCAGCGGCGCAGGAATACGACCGCCTCGATTGATCATTTTAGCAGGGGACTGCTTTCTCACCGGCATTACCGGACCGTAGCCCAAAAGTCCGCCAAAGTCCAGTTCCTCTCCTTCGGAAAGACCGATGGCCGGAATCACTCTGACTGCTGTAGTCTTGGTGTTAATCATACCGATTGCCGCTTCATCTGCGATAATCGCGGAAATCACTTCCGCAGAAGTATCTCCGGGGATTACGATCATGTCCAGACCGACAGAGCAGACCGCTGTCATGGCTTCTAATTTCTCAATGGATAAAACCCCGTTTCTTGCTGCGGCAATCATACCGGCATCTTCGCTGACCGGAATAAAAGCGCCGGAAAGCCCGCCTACACTGGAAGAAGCCATTACGCCGCCTTTCTTGACGGCATCATTAAGCATGGCCAAGGCTGCTGTTGTTCCATGAGCGCCGCACTGTTCCAGACCGATTTCTTCCAAAATGTGGGCAACGGAATCGCCCACGGCAGGAGTAGGAGCAAGGGAGAGGTCAATAATGCCGAACTCCACGCCCAGCATCTGGGCAGCTTCTGTCCCAACCAACTGCCCCATACGGGTGATTTTAAATGCAGTTTTCTTGATAACTTCGGCAATCTCGTTAATCGGCGCATCTGCAGGCATTTTCTCCAGTACGGATCTGACCACGCCCGGACCGGAGACACCGACGCTGAGCACGCAGTCGGCTTCTCCCACGCCGTGAAATGCACCTGCCATAAATGGATTATCTTCTACGGCATTGCAGAATACCACCAGCTTAGCTGCACCGATACACTGTTTGTCCTTGGTCAGTTCAGATGCCTCACGGACTTTTTGTCCCATAAGCTTTACCGCATCCATGTTAATACCGGCTCTTGTAGAACCTACGTTGACAGAAGAACAAACCAGTTCCGTCTCGGCAAGGGCACGAGGTATGGATTCGATCAGCTCGCGGTCTCCGGCGCTGAAACCTTTCTGCACCAGAGCGGAGAAACCGCCGATAAAGTTAACCCCTACGTCATGGGCTGCTTTGTCCAGGGTTTTTGCATATTTTACCGGATCTCCGCCGGATACACCTACCAGCATGGAGATTGGCGTAACGGCAATTCGTTTATTTACGATAGGAATTCCGTATTTTTTCTCGATAAATTCTCCGGTTTTGACCAGGTCTTTGGCATGGCTTAAAATTTTATCGTAGACTTTTGCACAGGACTTGTCGATATCACTGTCAGCACAGTCCAGCAGGGAAATTCCCATGGTAATGGTTCGTATGTCTAAGTTTTCTTCTTGTATCATGGTGATGGTTTCCATGATATCGCTCATATTCAGCATGATTTTTCCCTCCTGTCAAACTAGATTCTGTGCATAGAATTGAAAATATTCTCGTGCATAACGTGAACCTGCATGGCAGGAACTTCTTCGGAAATGGATTTCTGCAGCTCATCGATCTGCATGGTGGCTTCTGTGATGTCGATAATCATGACCATACAGAAAAAGTTTTCAAGAACCGACTGGGTTACTTCGATAACGTTTGCATTTGCCTTTGCGCAGGCTGTGGAGACCTTTGCCAGGATACCTACGGTGTCTTTGCCGATAACGGTAACGACTGCTTTAGATGTTTCGTTCATTTTTTTTCTCCTTTATTTCAATCTGATATTGATTTTTTGAAAGTGTGTGATTTACTTTATATAATACGTTAAGCCAGGGGTAGTTTTCAAGAAAAAATTCTTTATTTCTGCCGCCATGACCAATCATATTCGAGAAATTCTCCGGCGCACTGTAAAAGGTGACCTTTGTACGCTTATCTTGTGGAAAAGAATGTTGTTCCAGCAGGGATTCCAGTTGCTCTCGCGCAAGTTCTCCCTCCACCAGCTGTCTGAATGCCGGATGATAAGTATTTCCGCTGACAGCGCCGTTTTCGCTGATGATATCGGAGCTTTTCAGACCAACACGAATAACATTGATACCGGCTTCGGTTAGGATTTTGTACATTTCTTTGGTGCGGAAGACCGCCTCATCTTCGGTGAGGGGAAGATAATCGCCACGAAGATATTGATGATATAATTCGGTATCATGGATAATCACCGTTGGATAGAGTCTGGCGATGGAGGGACTGATACGGACGGTTTCCCTTGCAGAGTGGATACAAGTCTCTCTGGAATCTCCGGGAAGTCCAATCATCAGCTGGATGCCAAGCTCAAAGCCGTAATCCTGAATTCGCGTACAAGCGGTGTATACTGCTGCAGCGTCGTGTCCGCGATTGGACAAGCATAGAACCCGGTCATCAAAGGACTGAACGCCCAGCTCTATGGTATCAACACTGTAATCTTTCAGATTGTCTAAAATTTTTTCATTAATATAATCCGGCCTGGTAGACAGGTGAATCTTATCAACTCGTCCGGCATCCTTATATTTTTTGGCAACAGATAAATAAGCAGATTGTTCTTCTATGGGAATGCCTGTAAAACTGCCGCCGAAAAAAGCCACTTCTATGGTCTTGAGTCCTCGTGTCTCCAATGTGGAAAGCCAGGTTTCTATAATGTTTTCCACATCTTGGCCGGAGACAGGCTTTTGCCTTGCCGTAATCTTTTTCTGATTGCAAAAGACACAGTCGTTGGGACAGCCTTTATGGGGGATGAATATGGGAATTATCGCGTGCTTTTTCACTTGTTCTTTGCCTCCATTGCATCGGTTTGCAGCGCTGCGTCGTGTGCTCACGTACCCTTGTACGCTCCGCGCCTCCTGGCACACAAACCTGTGCACTAAAGGCAAATCACTGCGTGAAACTGAACGTCTTTGTTCTTTGCCTCCATTGCATCGGTTTGCAGCGCTGCGTCGTGTGCTCACGTACCCTTGCTGCGTCGTGTGGCTCTTAGGGTTTTACAGAATCGAGCCGATATCGGTCAGTTTAAAGTCTGCAAACCATTTACATGACAGGTCTCTGTCTTCGATAAAGTTTACGATTCTGGTAAAGTCGGGATGACCGAAAAGGTCACCGTGGAAGATGATTTCATCACCGACTCTGCCGCTTGCACCACCGATAAAACCGGTATCATAGCCGTCAAGCCGGACGAAACCGGGTGAAACGAGAAGTACAGAAAGTTCCGGGTATTTACAGCAGGCTCGATAGATGCCTTCATCATAGGTGATGAGAGAGGTTTCGTCGACAATCACCGTACTGCATTTGGTATAGCCTTGGCGGACATCAATGAGAATCATGTCCATATCGCAGGCAGCCTTCAGCAGTTTGGGATTTGTGGCAGACAGGTTATGAATAAAGTATCTGCCGGTACAAGCTGCATTAAAAGCTACATCGTCGGGATAATCCATACCCAGGTCGCCCTCTTGTGCGAAATATATGGGAGCATCATCGTGGACGCCCATCTTGCATAAAAAAATATCCGGATGATTGGAAATAGCCGAGTCCACAATGTTGTCAGAGGAGATGAATTCCAGCTGATATCCCAAGCCCTTTAAATAGGCGATTAGTTTGGGGTTTGTATCTTTAGAAATATATCGTTTGCTCATAATCATATTTTATCATGAATAAGTCGGGAAAAAAAGATTGTTTCCCAATTTATCTTTAACTGACTTTTTCTTGTTTTCGTTGTGAAGAGGGAAGATGTGATGTATAATAAAACCATGGTAAATATAGGAAATCAATGGGATCAGGTTCTCCAAGGGGAATTTGAGAAGGACTATTATCAGAAGCTGCGCCAGTTTCTGATTGGAGAGTACAAAAGCCGGGTGATTTATCCAGGCATGTACGACATTTTCAATGCGCTGAAACACACTTCATATGAGGACGTCAAGGTGGTAATTTTGGGGCAGGATCCATACCATGAGCCGGGACAGGCTCACGGCATGGCCTTCTCTGTAATGAAAGGAGTAAAAACACCGCCGTCCCTGGTGAACATCTATAAGGAGCTCAAGGATGATTTGGGCATCCAACCGGTGGATCACGGATATCTGGGAAAGTGGGCGGATCAAGGGGTGTTATTGCTGAATACCTGCCTGACTGTCAGGGAGCACCAGGCTAATTCTCACAAGGGGAAGGGTTGGGAGACCTTCACAGACCGAGTCATCACCCTTTTAAATCAGAGGGAGAAGCCTATGGTCTTTGTTTTGTGGGGCGCCAATGCCAAGTCTAAGGAGCAGCTGATTACATCGGAGCAGCATCTGATTTTGACCGGCGCACATCCAAGTCCACTGTCGGCTTACAATGGCTTTTTTGGCGGACAGTACTTTTCTAAGGCCAATGCTTTTTTAGAAAGCAACGGACAGCAGCCCATCAACTGGGATTTAAGCGAAGATCCGGTATTGTAGCCATTGCGGCGAATCGCCCCAGAATGTGAGCGAAAAGCCGATTAACGTCCAAAACAGCGTGATGGGCGATATGTTGACAAAAACCGCAAAAAAGCGAAAATTTGTCAACATATCAATTTGGAAAAATAAAAACTGTCGTTCTGTCAACAGAATTTACAAAGTTGACAAAAGCGGCAGTTTAATTTTTTCGTATAGTACGGGATTAGCCCGGACAGTTCCGGGTGTTATAGTTTTTCTATCGTCGGTTTCACCTGATAAAAATCGCGAAGGGTTTCATATTGGGATTGGGCTTTTGCCCTTTTTTCGGGATTATCCTTTGCAGATTTTACGGCTTTGATCATGATGTTACGAGCTGTATGTTCCAGACTGGTAAACTCAATCATGGCGACATCATAGCCGGCAGCTTCCAGTTTAAGCCCACGCAGACCATCGGTCAGGTATTCGGTGAGACGATCCTTGAGAATTCCGTGTTTTAGCATGGGTTGATGGATGGCGTTTTTCATTTGAGAAAACAGTTCATGCTGACAGCAGGGAACGGATAGGATTACCGGGGCATTCCAGGACACTGCGTTGATTAAGGCATAATCCGTGGCTGTGTCACAGGCGTGCAGAGTGACGACCATGTCGGCATGATCGTTTTTGTAATCTGCGATATCTCCTAAAAGAAATGTTAGCCCGTCATAGTTAAGGTCGGATGCAATTTTATTGCAGAACTGAATAACGTCTTTTTTCAAATCCAGACCGACAACTTCCACATCACGGCCCCGAAGAATCCGCAGATAATAGTAGAGCGCAAAGGTCAGATAGGCTTTGCCGCAACCGAAGTCAATAATGCGCAGGGGTCTTCCCTGGGGGAGAGCAGGGAAGACGTCTTCTACGATTTCCAAATAACGGTTAATCTGGCGGAACTTACTGTAATGGCGCTGCACGACCTTGCCGGAAGTATCCATGACGCCAAGGCGAATGAGAAAATCACACGGACTTCCGTCGGCAATCATGTACTTTTTGGTTTTGTTATGATCCAGACTGGGCATGCCTTTGGTTGCAGGCCGTGTAGTGAAACGGGGATTTTCCGGCTTGGAAGCCAGAATCTGGATATCCTCGGCAGTTGTAAAAACGTTACCCTGTTTGAAGTCCTCTGTAAATAGGCGCAGTGTCTCATCAAGGGCTTCTGCAGGAGAGAGGTTCCTATGGGTAACCTTCTTGTCAAAGGTGAATTCCTCTTGATATAAAAGTGCGCCGGAAAGCTTTACCGGGCGGAGAATAACTTTACTGTACGGCAGTGATTTTTTTCGCTTGCCGGAAAAAATCATTCGAATGATTTCTTCATTTTGAAAAAGATCAGTGAAACGTTTTTCTAACTGGTTCATAATATGTTCTCCCGTGGATGTAATCTAAGCTATATATAGGGAATATTTTAGCATAAAATGATTCAGGGTTCAACAAAGGGAACGCCCAGAATGTCTGTTACGGAAAGGGCAAGGTTGCGACCGATGGCATCGACATTGTTCTTAATCCAGTTGGCGTCGTCAATATTGTCGTGATAGGCAACTTCTACAAGCACTGTTGGTGCTTTTGTCCGCCGCAGTTCTGCCAGAGTCGTATTGGGCACGACGGTAACCAGGGAAGGGTCAGGATAAATCATTTTCAGGTTGTTGGCAATAATTTCTGCATCTCGTTTTCCTCGGGTAGAATCTCGATAATAGTAAACATCGGGACCTTTAATGGCACCGGCAAGACGCGGCGGCGCAGCATTGGAATGGATGGCAAGGTGGAGATCATAAGTTCCTGCGTTGGAACTGGCAATAGAATCAGACACAGTGCCGCCCGGATCGTTTCTGCTGAAGCTGACACCGCTGGCTCTAAGATAAGGAATCATCGCATCGGTAATCAGATTTGCATAGTATTCTTCTGTACCGCCGTTAACAAACTGATTATATTCCTGGGTCGATGGACTCAGATAAACATTTGGCATAAAAATCCTCCAATCAATCAAAGATAATAGCATAATATGCAGATTCGGGAAGAATTGTGTATACTTGTACAAACTATTGAACAATTTATAAAATCGTGGTAAAATTAGAAGATATTTTTAAATCAAAGAAGGAGTTTGAATGACAGAGAAACAGAAGATAATCAATATTGCCGTGATAGCCCATGTCGATGCCGGCAAATCCACACTGGTAGACGCATTTTTGAACCAGAGCGGTGTTTTTCGAGCAAATGAGGACGTGGCAGACTGCGTCATGGATAGTGACGATATTGAACGGGAAAGAGGAATTACCATTTACTCCAAGAACTGTTCCGTTATGCATGGGGATGTTAAGATAAATATCGTAGATACGCCGGGACATGCGGATTTTTCTTCCGAAGTAGAACGGATTATGAAGACCGTAGATACAGTGATTTTGCTGGTTGATTCCAGTGAAGGACCTATGCCGCAGACCAGGTTTGTACTGAGTAAGTCCCTGGAACAGGGGTTGAACCCGATTCTGTTCATCAATAAATTAGATAAGAAGGATGCAAGAATCGATGAGGTTGTAGATGAAGTTTACGAACTGTTTATGGATCTTAACGCAAACGACGATCAACTGGACTTCCCAATCCTTTATGGTATTGCCAGACAGGGTATCGCTGTCTACAATCCGGAGGATGCACAGGGGCTTTCCGTAGAAGAGGGAGGCAGCAAGCTTAAGCATACGCCGGCAGGCTATGCGGGGCTTGATATTACGCCGCTCTTTGATACCATTATTGAACATTGCCAGGTGTATCCGGATCTGCGGACAGAGCCGCTGCAGCTGCAGGTTTCTACCTTAGGCTATGATGACTATATCGGTAGACTGGGTATCGGAAGAGTGACGCAGGGTATTATCAAGTCAGGGCAGACCGTTGCGGTAGCCAAGGATGACGGAACGATTGTACAGAGAAAAATCAATCAGATTTTTGTTTACAGAGGACTTAAACGGGTCGCAGTCGAAGAGGCAGAGTGCGGTGATATCGTAGTGGTTTCCGGGATTTCAGACATTTCCATAGGAGAAACGATCTGTGATCCGCAGAATCCGCAGCCTATGGAGATGATTCACATCGAGGAGCCTACCTTATCGATGAATTTTATGGTCAATAAGTCGCCGTTTGCAGGTAAGGTTGGGAAATTTGTCACATCCAGACATATCAGAGAAAGACTGGATAAAGAATTAGAGGTCAACGTGGGTCTCACTGTGGAGGAAACTGATTCCACAGACTGTTTCAAGGTTTCAGGAAGAGGTGAACTTCACCTTTCTATTCTCATCGAGAATATGCGCAGAGAAGGTTACGAGCTGGCAGTATCAAAGCCTGAAGTTATCCTTAGGAGAGATGATACTGGACAGAAGCTTGAGCCAATAGAAGAAGTCGTCATCAGCGTTCCCGATGAGTATGCCGGAACGGTGATTTCCAAGCTGAGTCTGAGAAAAGGCCTTATGATGCAGATGACCGGCGAAAACGGGTATTCCAGGCTGGAATATCACGTACCAACAAGAGGGCTTTTAGGCTATAGAAGTGAGTTTATCAACGATACCAGAGGCGAAGGGTCTATGGAACGGAGGTTTGCGGGATTTGAACCATATAAGGGGGATATTCCGGGACGAACCAACGGCGTTGGTATTGCCATAGAAGAAGGCGTATGTACGCCATATGCGTTGTTCAATATCGGTGAACGAATGCAGATGTTTGTTGAGCCGGGAACAAGAGTCTATGAAGGTATGATCGTTGGCATGAATTCCAGAAGCGATGATATGGAGGTAAATCCGTGTAAGGCGAAAAAGGTCAGCAATATGCGAGCTTCAGGCAGCGACGAGGCAATCAAGCTGTCTCCTCCGAGAGTGTTCACCCTGGAAGAAGCGCTGGAATTTATCGAAGACGATGAGCTGGTGGAAATCACGCCGGATGATATCAGACTGAGAAAGAAACTGCTGAGAGAAATCGAAAGAAGAAGATCCGGTCGTTAGCCGAAAATGGAGGGTAGCATGTCAGAAAAAACTATAGAAATTCTGGTGCAGATTGGTCTGTCGGCAGTGACACTGGTTGTGGGCTGGATTATCATCAGCCTGTTGCTTCGGCTCGAGAGAAAGGCATTGGAAAAGTCTCGCCTTGATGAGGCGTTGTATCTGTTTGTTTTACGGGCAAGCAAGATTATATTGTGGATTGTATTGATTATTGCGGTACTGCCCAGATTTGGGGTCAATCCGGCCTCACTGGTCACCGTCTTAGGTGCAGCGGGAGCGGCTATCGCTTTGGCGCTGAAGGACAGCCTGTCCAATGTATCCAGCGGTATTATCATTCTGACCACCAAGCCTTTCAGCAAGGGAGATACCATTGAGGTTGCTGAAATTACGGGCATAGTAGACGCAATTGATCTTTTAACGACCCAGCTTCATACCTTTGATAACAAGATTGTAACGATTCCTAACGGAACCATTACTTCGGAAGTGCTGGTAAATTACTCCCGGGAGAAGAAGCGCAGAGTCGACTGTGTATTCGGCATCAGTTACGAGTCCGATATGTTAGAAGCCAAGGAGATTCTTTATCAGGTAGCGGTTTCCAACGAGCTGGTTATGGACGATCCTGAGCCGGTTGTAGGCGTCAGTTCCCATGGGGATCATGCAATTATACTGGATTTGAAAGTTTGGTGTTCCACAGAAGACTATTTTGATGTAAAATATTATTTAGAAGAAAATGTAAAATTGGCCTTTGACCGAGCAGGGATAGGCATACCATATCCGCAGATGGATGTGCATATGGTGGAATAGAAGTGGTTAATTTTAATTTTTTTATAAAGAGAATGGGAGAAAAATATGAAAGAAATTAAAAAATTCAAGAGAGTGCTGGTCGCAAACCGCGGCGAAATTGCAATCAGAATTTTCCGTGCCTGCAAAGAGCTGGGCATCAGAACGGTTGCAATTTACTCTGAAGAGGATAGAAATTCCTTATTCAGAACCAAGGCAGACGAATCCTATCAGGTAGGCAAGGGCAAAACGCCGGTTGCCGCATATTTGGGTATTGAAGAAATCATCGCTCTGGCAAAGACCAAAGGCGTAGATGCAATTCACCCGGGTTATGGATTCTTGTCTGAAAACGAAGAATTTGCTGCAGCCTGTCAGGAAGCGGGAATCGAATTTATCGGACCGACACATGTGATGATGAGCAGCCTGGGCGACAAGATTCAGTCTAAGCTGGTTGCCATGAAAGTTGGCGTTCCAACCATACCGGGTGTTGAGAAAGCCATTGAAAGCGAAGAAGAAGCAAAGGAAATTGCACAGAAGTGCGGTTATCCGATTATTTTGAAGGCAGCTGCCGGCGGCGGCGGAAGAGGAATGAGAATCGTCAGAAATGAGGAAGATCTGCTTCCGGAATACAGAAGCGCAAAGAGCGAGGCGGCAAAGGCTTTTGGTATAGACGATATCTTTATTGAAAAATATTTGGAAAGTCCTAAGCATATTGAAGTACAGATTCTGGGAGACAAATACGGCAATGTGGTTCACCTCTGCGAAAGAGACTGTTCAATTCAGAGAAGACATCAGAAAGTAATCGAATTTACACCTGCTTTATGTCTGACAGAGGAAAAGAGACAGGCGATCTGTGAGGATGCACTGAAAATTGCCAGATCTGTAAACTACAGAAGTGCCGGCACCGTGGAATTCCTCATGGATAAACACGGCAATCACTATTTTATCGAAATGAACCCGAGAATTCAGGTAGAACATACGGT
Source organism: Emergencia sp. (assembly GCA_036305845.1). Classification (GTDB taxonomy): domain Bacteria; phylum Bacillota; class Clostridia; order Peptostreptococcales; family Anaerovoracaceae; genus Senimuribacter. Next base: position 80,063 of record JAXKAR010000025.1, on the reverse strand, counting down.
AACAGAGATGGTAACAGGTCTTGATATCGTTCAGTCTCAGATTCTCGTTGCGGAAGGTTACCCTCTGGATTCCGACGAAATCGGCATCAGATCTCAGAAGGATATTCAGATGAGAGGTTATGCAATTCAGTGCAGAATCACTACGGAAGACCCTGCCAACGGATTTGCACCGGATACAGGCACAATCGACTTCTACAGAAGTGCGTCCGGATATGGTATTCGTCTGGATGGCGGCAATGGCTTTACCGGTGCGGTAATCTCCCCTTATTATGACAGTCTTTTAGTTAAGCTCACTGCGTATGCAAACTCTTTTGACGCAGCTACCAGAAAAGCGATCAGAGCACTTAGAGAAACAGAAATTAAAGGCGTTAAGACCAATATCGGTTTCCTTCTCAATGTACTCAACCATCCAACTTTTAGAGCAGGTAACTGTGATACAGGGTTTATTGCAGAAAACCCTGAGCTCTTAAATATCAGAAAGGCTGATGACAGAGAGCTGAAGGTGCTCAACTACATAGGAAATAAAGTTGTCAACGAGACAAAGGGAATTAAGCCGCAGTTCAACGTACCGGTATTCCCGAGAATTCCGATGACAGAAATTAACGTATTATCCGGAACGAAGCAGATGCTGGATCAGAAAGGTCCGGAAGCTGTAGCTAAGTGGACAAAAGAACAGAAAAAGCTTTTGATTACCGATACTACCATGAGAGATGCACAGCAGTCTCTGATGGCAACCAGAGTCAGAAGCGTAGATATGGAAAAGATTGCACCGGCAGTTGCTTTATACGGTAAAGACCTGTTCTCCTTAGAAATGTGGGGCGGCGCTACGTTTGACACTGCATTCAGATTCCTGAAGGAAGATCCATGGGAAAGACTGGAGACGCTTCGCGCAAAGATTCCAAACGTTATGTTCCAGATGCTGATTAGAGGCGCTAATGCGGTAGGATACAAGAACTATCCGGATAATGTAATCAGAGAATTCGTCAGAGAAGCGGCAAGATCCGGCATTGATGTATTCCGTATTTTCGACTCCCTCAACTGGATTGAAGGTATGGAGGTTGCCCTGGATGAAACGATTAACCAGGGTAAGCTGGCAGAAGCATGCCTGTGCTATACCGGCGATATCTTAGACGATACCAGAACCAAGTATAATCTGGATTACTATGTAAGAATGGCTAAAGAACTGGAGAAGAGGGGTTCACATATTCTGGGAATTAAGGATATGTCCGGACTGCTCAAGCCGATGGCGGCATACAAGCTGATCGATGCATTGAAACAGGAAATCGACATTCCAATTCATCTCCATACTCACGATACGAGCGGAAATGGTGTAGCAACAATTCTGATGGCTGCGCAGGCAGGCGTCGATGTAGTTGACGCAGCCTTCAACAGCATGAGCGGACTGACTTCTCAGCCGGCATTAAACTCTGTTGTAGCTGCAGTTGAGAACAGTGACAGAGATACCGGAATTGATCTGGATGGTATTCAGAAGATTTCCGAATACTGGAGAGATGTAAGACCGGTTTACAAGAACTTTGAATCCGACATGGCAACTTCTACTGCAGAAATTTACAAATACGAAATTCCTGGTGGACAGTATTCCAACCTGAAACCGCAGGTGGAATCCTTTGGTCTGGGCCATAAATTCCAGGAAGTAAAGGATATGTACAAGGCAGTAAACCAGATGCTGGGCGATATTGTTAAGGTTACGCCATCCTCCAAGGTAGTGGGCGATTTGGCTATTTTCATGGTACAGAACGACATGACGCCGGAAAATATTCTGGAAAAAGGTCAGGGCGTAGACTTCCCAGACTCCACGGTATCTTATTTCGAAGGTATGATGGGTCAGCCGGAAGGCGGATTCCCTGAAGACATCCAGAAAATGGTACTGAAGGATAAGGAACCGATTACTTGCAGACCTGGCGAACTGCTTCCACCGGAAGACTTCGAATATATCAGAAGCGGATTACAGAAGCACTTTGATTTGGAAGGAACTATGCGAGAAGTCATCAGCTATGCGATGTACCCGAAAGTCTTCGAAGATTACCATACCAGCCTGAAGAAGGACGGAAACTTTAGATACATGGGAAGCGATATCTTCTTCCACGGTCTGGCAGAAGGCGAAACCTGTGAGGTTAAACTGGAAGAAGGAAATATCCTGGTAATCAAGCTTCACGAGATCAGAGGCGTTGATGCTGAAGGAAACCGTGACCTGGTATTCGAAGTAAACGGAAACAGAAGAGTGATCAAGATCAAGGATGAAGATATGCAGTCCGCAGTATCTGCTATTGCAACGGTTCGTTACGCAAACGAGGACGATCCGATGGAAATTGGTGCAAATATTCCGGGCAACATCATCAAGATTCTGGTCAAGGAAGGCGAGAAGGTCACAGAGAAACAGCCGATTGCTGTTATCGAAGCCATGAAGATGGAAACCAACATCCTGGCTACTGCGGAAGGTATCGTAGACACGGTCTATGTTAACGAAGGACAGCAGGTAAAGGCAGGCGAGCTGGTTGCTAAGCTGAGAGAAATCGAAGAAAAATAAGCGCAGATTATATGCGAGTAAAAGCGTGAAGCAGGTTCGGCGTGCAATATATATTGCATGCCGTCCTGCTTCTTTGCTATCATACTGTAGTGGGGAACCGCGCCTTATTCCTTGCGCAGAGATAAATTTTATGGTAATCTGAAATCAACTTAAGATAAGGCGATTAGGATTAAGATTGAAAAGTATGCGAGGAGAAATGATCGATGAAGATTAACAGGATAATAGTATTCAAGCGTCCATTATTTTGGTTAGGATTACTGGCAATTGTCATTGCCGCAATAGTGGCCAAATTAACTATATTTACCGGTGGAGCCAGCAAATACGAGAAAAGCAAAATTGATTATGGAATTACGGTTAATCGTGATGACCAACAAGTGCGAACCCGATATGAGAAAGCCGGTACGATTTATAAAAATGCTGCCAATAAAGAAAATGAAGCCGTCATCATGTGCGCAGGAGATTTGATGTGCGAGCCTGCTATGTCAGAAAGCTGTTACTTTGAACCGGAATATAATTTTAAACCTTTGTTCAAGTATGTTCGCCCGGTCTTTCAGCAAAGCGATCTGGCGATTGCCAATCTTGAAACCATGGTGGCTGAATCAGCGCCATACGCCCATGAAACCCATCATGTTGACGGAAGATATCATTGCAATGCGCCGGCCGTTTATCTGGATGCACTTAGATACGCAGGCCTGGATGGTTTTGTGCTTGCAAACAACCATAATGCTGATGTTGGATATGAGGGTCTGGTAGAGACGTTGGACAATATTGATGAAAGAGCGTTTATGCGCACAGGACTGTTCCGGGATGAAACGGAGAAAAGGGCGCTGGTCGCAGATGTTAATGGCATTAAAGTGGGAATTTTGTCCTACACCGAACATATCAATGCACGGCTGGACAAAAAAGTGTTTACTGAAGCGGGATGCGAAAAACTGGTCAACCGCTACGAACATAAGAAACTGAAGAAGGATATACAAGCTGCAAAGGATATGGGCGCAGAGTTTATTTTGTGCTATATGCATTTTACCGGAAAAGAATATTCTCATGAGGTTATCGATCGTCAGAGAAACCTTGCGCAGGAACTTGCAAACAGTGGTGTAGACTGTATTATGGGATCTCATACCCATTCTCTGCAGGAATATGATCAGATTGTATGCGAGGATGGGAGAGTGGTTCCTATCGTATACTCCTTGGGTAATTTTGTGACCAGCGATAATACCAGCATGATTACCAGGAGCAATATTATTTATAAGATGATTCTGAAGAAAAACCAAGACGGCAAGGTCTATATTGATAAAGACTATTTTATCCCATGCCGCATTGTGGAAGGAACTTTACGCAGCAGCTTCACCGTATTTCCAACTCAGGAAGGATATCGAGATAATAAGAAGTCGTCAATACTGGAAAATGCGCAAGAGAATATCAGCCGGATTATAGGTGAAAAAATTGCCATTGATCCAGAGGGAGAAGCAGACAGCGGCAATTTAGCGGACTAAATCTGCGAGGAGAAAGAGAGGAAAAAACGATGACAAAAAGAAAGAAGAGGATTAAAGCAGAGCAGAAAAGGAAGGAACGGATGAAACTGATTGGGATTCTATGTGGCCTGGTGTTTTGCTTTGCCGCAGCAGTTCCGGTACTTATCTATTATACAAATAAGAATCGGAGGGTACGCTAAAATAAAATTTTTTTTTAGATATTCTAACAAAATTTTAGAAAACGCTTGACTTTCCTGAGAGAAAAATCTAAAATAAAGATAGAATTGAAGGATAAAAAGCGTTGGTTTAAGGAGACGGCGGGTGGAATATTTTATTTTGCCTGCGTTTTTTATTCGTGGTAGCCGCGCAAAAATGTATCGTATAGAGAAAGGAAGAAGAAATGGCTTACAAGAAGTTTAATGATTTAGTGGAAGCATGCAAACAGAACCCACATACCAAGACTGTTGCTGTAGCAGGTGCAGCCGATGGTCACGTTTTAGGTGCAGTGACAGAAGCAAAGAAGATGGGTCTGGTAAATCCGGTACTGATTGGAGATACACAGGCGATAGAGGAAGGTCTTAAAGAACTGAATGAGAATCCGGCAGATTATAAGATTGTAGACGCTAAGACTCCTGCTGACTGCGGCATAGAATCTGTTGAGCTGATCAAAGCAGGCGAAGCAGAATTTATCATGAAAGGCATGGTAGATACCAAAGATGTACTCAAACCACTGGTAAAGAAAGAGAACGGACTGCATACCGGAAGAGCAATGTCTGTATTTACCTACAATGAAGTACCGCAGATGGGAAAGATGATGGCAATGGCTGACGGCGGTATGATTCCATATCCGACGCTGGAACAGAAGAGAGATATTATTATTGCCGGTGTGGAAGCACTTCATAAACTGGGTATTGAACATCCGTCCGTTGGCGTTTTAGCGCCTGTGGAGAAGGTGAATCCAAAGATGGTGGAATGCACTGATGCTGCTGCCCTCGTAGAGATGAATAAGGACGGTACGATTACGGGTTGTGATGTAGTTGGACCGATTTCCTATGATATTGCCATGAGCAAAGAAATTGCTGAAACTAAAAAATTCGACTGCCCTTACTGCGGAGACTTTGATATGCTGATTTTCCCAAATATGTCCGCAGGAAATATGGCGCATAAGGCAATGATCATCTGCGGCGGAACCAAGATGGCAGGCGTAGTAGTCGGAGCTAAGGTTCCGGTAGTCCTCACCTCAAGAGGTGCATCCACAGAAGAGAAATTCGTATCTTTGGCATTAGCTTCATTGATTTCTGCATAAGGAGGAGAACATGGCATATAAGATTTTAGTTATCAATCCCGGCTCAACCTCAACCAAGGTGGCCGTATATATGGATAGAGCACAGCAATGGGTAGAAAGCATCTCTCATACGCAGGAAGAGCTTGCTCCTTTTGCGGATATTTATTCTCAGATGGATTTTAGAGCAGACTTGGTTAAAACATGCTGTGAGAACCATGGGGATGCAGTAGCGGATTTTGACGCTATTGTGGGCAGAGGCGGTCTTCTTCCACCGATTCGTACAGGCGCTTATGAAGTGGACGAATATATGCTGGACTGTCTCAAATACAGACCACAGCTGCATCATGCGTCGAACCTGGGCGCACCGATTGCTTATGCTATCGCACAGCAAGCAGGGGTTAAAGCGTATATTTACGATGCGGTTGCCGTAGATGAAATGGAGGATATCTACAGAATTACCGGAATCAAGGGCATTGAAAGATATGGAAGAGGCCACAATCTGAACATGAGAGCGGCGGTACTCAACCTCTGTGAACAGAAGGGTATCGATTACAAACAGCACAATATTATGAGTGTTCATCTCGGAGGCGGTATTTCTGTAGGGCTTTTTGCTCATGGTACTTTAATCGATATGATTTCCGACGATGAAGGACCGTTTTCTCCGGAAAGAAGCGGGGGTCTTCCGGCCTTCAAGGTTGTGGACTACTGCTATAACAAGTTTGAAACCCAAGCTGACATGATGAAGGAGCTGCAGAGAAAGGGCGGACTGATTTCCCATTTTGGCACTTCCGATTCCAGAGAGGTTGAGAAAATGGTTATGGATGGAGATCAGCATGCCAAACTGATTTATGATGCAATGATTCTTAACATTGCTAAAAATATCGCTAAGCTGACAGTTGATGTAAATGGGAAGATCGACTATATCGTGCTGACCGGTGGCATTGCATTTTCTGATTATGTAACTTGCGGTATCAAGGAAAGAGTAGAATTTATCGCTCCGGTGGAAATCATTGCCGGGGAAAAGGAAATGGATTCTCTCGCCTTTGGCGCATTACGTGTGCTGACCGGAGAAGAAACAGCAAGACTGCTGAAGGAAGAGGAGTAAGCAGACATGGAAAACAATCGTAAGAGATGGTTTTATCTGGGTGTCGGCACGCTGTTACTGATTTTCTGTGGTCTGATCTATGGATGGTCTTTATTCAGAGAGCCTTTTGGACAGGTTTATACCACATGGACCTTATCTCAGTTGTCGATGACCTTTACTATTTCTATGACCTTTTTCTGCCTGGGTGGTTTTGCAGCCGGAAAGTTGTCGGCGAAATTGCCGCCGAGAGTGATTATTATGATGTCGGCGGTTCTCTTGCTTGCCGGATTCTTCGGGGTTTCCAGAATGAACCCACAGGATCCTTCCGGCAGCCTGCCTATGTTGTACCTGTGTTATGGCGTTTTAGGCGGAACTGGCGTAGGTTTTAGCTATAACAGTGTAATCGGCACCATGAACAAGTGGTTCAGTGATAAGCCGGGAACAGCTTCCGGTATCATGCTCATGGGTTTTGGTCTGGGCGCATTGATTTTAGGCAGTGTTGCAACCAGCTTAATCAGCAGCCAAGGGATATTCAGAACGTTTTTGATTTTGGGTATTGCAATTTTCGTTGTATTGATGATAGGCTCATTGTTTATCAAAGCGCCGGAGACACAGTCCGGAAAAGCGGCATCAGCGCCGGCGGAAGGCAAGACTGCAGGAGAAATGCTGAAGACATCCTCTTTCTGGATTTTCTTGATCTGGTGTATTGTGGGAAATTCAGCGGGACTGATGGTAATTAACAGCGCAGCCTCCATTGCCGTACTCTTTGGCGCACCTGCTATTGTCGGTATGGTCGTATCGGTATTTAACGGTGCAGGAAGAGTGCTGATCGGTGGAATCTTTGACAAGGTTGGCAGAAAAACCACGATGCTAATCAACATGATTGCCCTTTTAGCAGGAGGAATTGCACTCTTTATGGGTGCAAAAACTGTGGCTATGGCATTGATTTTGGTAGGTCTTTTATGTATGGGTATTGCTTATGGCGGATTCCCAACGATTACCTCTGCTTTTATCAACAGACAATATGGACCGAAGTATTTTCCGACTAACTTCAGTTTGGCCAATTTCTCGCTGATTCCGGCGGCAATTTTAGGACCGATGATTTCCAGTAAGCTGGTAGAAAGCGCCGGTGGCGCATATGACACCACTTTTATGGCCATCATCATCTGTGGAATAGGAACCCTGCTGCTTTGGGTGCTGTTGAACAAAGCATGTGCAAAGGAAGAACAGAAATAGATATAACGATATAAACGAATAAAACAATAAGACAGACTCTCTGCGAAGTATGTTTCTTCGCAGAGAGTTTTTTCCTGTGTTGAATAGCCTGCTTGTACATGCTATACTTACAGAACATAAAGAAAATGAAGGGGGAATAAAGATGAAAAGGAAAAGCATTGTTGTTATGGTTTCTCTGCTGGCGGTTTTTCTGTTGATAACCGGATGTGGAAATAAAGACGGACAAGAGACAGGCGAAGGAACGGGTGACTCTACTTACTTTGGTGATTTCGAGGCGGAGACACTGGATGGAGAAGTTGTCGATGAGACAATTTTTGCACAGGCAGATTTGACTATGGTCAAGGTTTGGGCGACTTACTGTGGTTACTGCATTGATGAGATGGAGTATTATCAAGAGCTGAACAATCAGTTTGCAGACAGAGGGCTGCAGACGATTGGTGTGGTTACGGATATTGCAGAAAGTGATAAAGATCTTACAAAGAAAATTCTTGCGGATAACCAGGCCGATTACGTTAATCTGCTTTTTAACGGCGAACTGCAGAACGGTTTGCTGGGACAGGTACAGGCTTTGCCGACAACTATTTTTGTTGATAAAGAGGGCAATCTGGTCGGAGAACCCGTTGTCGGTATGCGGGATGTGACTGAGTGGGAGACCCTGATTGAGACGTACTTGCAGGAGGTCAGCAATGAATAGCAGAAAGGGTCGGCTGCTGAGTATAGTTTTGGCCGCAGCGGGAATCCTGCTGATGACCATCGGTATCTGGCAGGGAGAAGCGGCAGAGGTTTTGGCAAAAGGAACGAGAATATGTCTGGAGTGTATCGGTATTGGATAGACTGAAAAAGATTACAGAAAGAAAAAGGCTGTGGGTTCAGCTTATTACGGCTGTGCTGATGAATGGATACTTGGCAGGTTTTCTTGAAGGAAAAATTTATACCGGTCCGTTGAAAGCTGCATGTGTTCCGGGACTTAACTGTTATTCCTGTCCGGGTGCATTGGGGTCCTGTCCTATCGGCGCGCTGCAGTCTGTCCTCAGCAGTAGGAATTATCAGTTTTCCTATTATGTTACGGGATTTCTTTTTGCAGTGGGCGCTTTTTTTGGCAGATTGGTATGCGGATGGCTGTGCCCCTTTGGACTTGTGCAGGATTTACTGTATAAGATCCCGCTGAAAAGAAAGATGAAAAATCTGCCGGGACACAGGATTCTTCGGTGGTTTAAGTACGTAATTTTGTTGGTATTTGTCATTCTGCTGCCGATGTTTTTTGTGGACATGACCGGTCAGGGGCTACCTTGGTTCTGCAAATACATTTGCCCTGCAGGAACATTGGAAGCAGGGATACCTCTGGTTTTGACAAACGGGATGCTTCGGGCGGCAGTCGGGTTTCTCTACCAATGGAAAATAGCAATCCTGTTGCTTATCATTGTGGGTTCTATTGTAGTTTATCGTCCGTTTTGTAAATACCTCTGTCCTCTGGGCGCTATCTACAGCCTGTTTAACCCTATCGCTTTTTGGCGATACGAAGTGGACAGAGAAAAATGTGTTGGTTGTAATGCTTGCAGTAAGGTGTGCAAAATGGGTGTCGACCCGAAAAAAACGCCTAACTCACCGGAGTGCATTCGATGTGGCGATTGTCTGCATGTATGTGGGCAGAAAGCGCTGAAGAGAGTCGGATTTCGTTGAAAGGATGAAAAAAGGTATTGCGCAGGTAGTTTTTTGAAATACCTGCATGTCGTATAGAGAAAACACAAACGGGAGAACAATAATGAAGCAGATAGAAGAAGCGTTGTTTACGCTGCAGGATTTAACGTATAGAGATTTTCACAGCAGATTGATGCCGGACTATGATAAAGAAAGGATTATCGGCGTTAGAACACCCCAGCTCAGAAAACTGGCGAAAACCCTGGCAAAGGATGAGCAGATCCGAGAATTTCTTGCTGAGCTGCCGCATAGATACTATGAGGAAGATAATTTGCATAGTTTCTTAATTCCCCTAATTGCCGCAGATTTTGATGAGGCGTTGGAGATGACAGAGACATTTTTGCCGTATATTGACAACTGGGCTACCTGTGATGGATTTCGGGTAAAACAGTTTTTAACCGATAGGGACCGTCTTTATGAGAAGACCTTGGACTGGATGAAAAGCGATCATCCGTATACGGTTCGTTACGGTGTAGTAACCCAGCTAACCTGTTTTTTGGATGACGGCTTCAGATCGGAAGGGTTAAAAGCCGTAGCCGAAATTGGCAGACCCGAATACTATATCAATATGGCTGTCGCTTGGTATTTCAGCTTTGCGCTGATCAAACAGTACGAGGAGGCAATACCCTATTTTACAGAGAAACGGTTAGATAGATGGGTGCACAATAAGGCGCTGCAAAAAGCTATTGAGAGCTATCGTATAGATAAGGAGACAAAGGACTGGTTTCGCAGTCTGAAGATAAAATGAGAAAAAATAAAGAAAAAAGGGGACATGGATTTCGTAATTTCCTGATTTACTGCATGATTATGCTTGCCGTCTGGTACGTGGGGACTTTTACGCTGAAGACGACAGAAGTTACCATAGAGAGCGATCAAATCAAAGATGAAGTTACCATTGTTCAGCTGACTGATCTTCATGGCGCTGTCTTTGGATCGGAAAACGAGAAACTGATTAGCAGAGTCAAAGCGGCTGATCCGGATTTTATTGTGGCTACAGGCGACATGTATACGGCCGGGGATGAGGAAGGACAGGATACGGCGGTGGCGCTTCTTGGCCGTTTAGCCCAGATGTATCCGGTGTATTCTGTACATGGAGAGCATGATAATGATCAGGATTACGAGGCACGATTGACGGAAGTCGGTGTAGATGTGTTGGATTATGAATATAGAGACATTGTCGTAGGTACGTCTACGGTACGCCTTTATGGCATTACCAATGTTTATTATACAGACACTTTTGATTTGACGAATGAGTTTGTACTGGATCAGAGCGTCTATAATATCCTGGCGGCGCATATCAACAACTTTGAAGATTTTGCGGCATTTGGCATGGACTTATCCCTATGCGGTGACAGTCATGGCGGACAGGTACGACTGCCTTTCTTGGGCGGACTGATCAATCAGGGCGTCTGGTTCCCTGAACAGGGGGAAGGCAACGAGAAATATACCAAAGGACTTTACAGCAGTGGTGATAAGGATTTGTTTGTTTCCAGCGGTTTAGGCAGTTATCCGGTTCCCGTTCGTTTTTTGAACAGACCGGAAATTGCAGTCATTCATCTAACCGGAAAATAGGGGTTGCACTTTGGAGGATAAAACTGTATGATTAGGGTATAAGATAAAAGGGTTTATTGATTTCGGAGGGGCATTGAGATGAAGAAAAATTTAAGAGTTGTCGTTTATCTGATGATTGTCGTTATTGCTGCTGCCGGTATTTATCTTTGGTCGCAGAATCAGGACGAAAAAGAAGTGCTGAAAAACCTGGATCCGGAGAATTTTGACATACCCGCATCCTGCAGTGAAATTCAGGATCATATCCTGGTCTGTAATGCAGGCAATGACGAGTATCTGTATCTGGATGGCGTCAAGGTGTATCTGCAGAAGTCTGATACGGTGATTCATGAGAATGGTGATGAAGAGGTTAAGGTTACCTATAAGACCTACACCATGGAGGAATTCCAGAAAGATATTGAGGCAATGGGAGATGTTCCTGTCGCGCTCTACCTGACGGCAAATGGCAAAGTCAAGGCAATTATGGTACTGGAACAGTCTTTCGAAAATAAGAACGCGAGCCTGGGCAGTTTGGAGAATCTGGATCCATCCGGCTATGATTCTGCCAATGTGATTCTGTCTATGGACGGCGAGCATATGCGTCTTGCGCCGGTGAACTACACAGAAGCGGAAGCGGACAAGTTTACCGGTCTGGTTCATGATTATCCTTACGGAAAGGCTATAGGTTATTATAAGGAAACCGTAACGACCACGGTGGATGCTGAAGGTAATCGCTATCGCAACATTCAGTATGCAAAGAGCAGCGAAGAAGAGATTAAGAAGAATCTGGGCGAAGGGCAGAATGTATATATTTGGTACAATGCTGATGGAAGTATTTCTGCGGTTATGCTGCATCAGGAAAATGTTATACTGGCAGAAAATAAATCCGCCCAGTAAAGCACATAAATGATAATAACAGGCTGTCCCGGCTATGGGGCAGCTTTTTGATTATCCGAAACCGTTTTTTGTGACAGTCCATTGACAAAAAGCTGAGATTTCGCTTATAGTAATATCGAAAAGAGTTTTGACAAAAGGGGAGGATAGTATGCACAAGATTTTTATTGTCGAAGATGATATGGTGATTGCCAATGCCATAAAGCATCATATTGAGACGTGGGACTGTGAGGCTAAGTGCGCAGATAATTTTAAAGAAATCATGGAAGAGTTCAGCGCTTTTGGACCGGATTTGGTTTTGCTGGATATCGGCCTTCCTTTCTTTAACGGATATCATTGGTGCAATCAGATTCGGGCGATTTCTAAGGTGCCGATTGTGTTTATTTCTTCAGCGTCAGATAATATGAATATCGTCATGGCCATGAATATGGGCGGCGATGACTTTATTGCTAAACCTTTCGATCTGGCTGTACTTACGGCCAAGGTACAGGCTCTGCTTAGACGGACTTATGATTTTGGGCTGGCGAATAATCTGATTGAACATCACGGTGCAGTGCTGAATACGGCAGATGCAAGTCTGACCTTTCAGGGAGAAAAAATTGATTTAACCAAAAACGAGTTTAAGATTCTGCAGATCCTTCTGGAAAATAAGGGCAAGGTGGTCAGTCGTGACGACATCATGGTGAGGCTTTGGGAAACCGACAGCTTTGTTGATGAAAATACGCTGACGGTGAATGTGGCAAGACTGAGAAAAAAACTGGATGGAGTTGGTCTGGTCGATTTTGTGAGGACAAAGAAAGGAATGGGGTATCTGGTGGAGTAAATGATTGGCAAATATATTAAAAGCAAGTACAAATCTATGCTGTTGTTCATGCTGTATCTGGGCATTTTCTGTCTGGTTGCCTATTTATATAGAATTCCTTTGGATGCGCTGCTTTATGCATCGGCGCTCTGCGTTTTCTTTTCTGTTGTTTTCATGGTATACAGCTATTTTCGTTATCGGCAGAGAATATCCGTTTTAAAAGATGCCGGCGCAAGAATTCAGTTCGGACCGGAGAATTTGCCTCAGCCGGCAAATGAGATAGAAGCCCGGTACAAAGAAATGATCGAAAAACTCTATGTGCTGACAAGTCAGGAACTTTCACGCCGAGATCGGGAACTGACGGATATGGTAGATTATTATACCTTGTGGGCGCACCAGATTAAGACGCCAATTGCCGCTATGCGGCTCATTTTGCAAAGTGAAACTGATCTTCCTCACCGGGATGAGATGAAGATGGAGCTTTTCAAGATAGAACAGTATGTGGAAATGGTGCTGCAGTATCTTCGCATTGGCAGCGATTCTACAGATTTTCTCATTCGCAGCCTGCCTTTGGACAGACTGATACGAGAATCAGTGAAAAAGTATTCCACCACATTTATCAAGAAGAAAATTTCGCTGTCTTATGTGCCTGTGGATTGTCAGGTCATCTCCGATGAAAAATGGCTTTGCTTTGTCATCGAACAGCTGCTCTCCAATGCGCTGAAATACACCCATGAGGGCAGCATTTCCATATATATGGACGAAAATCTGCCGTCCACGCTGGTGATAGAGGATACCGGCATCGGGATTCAGAAAGAAGACCTTCCGCGGATATTTGACAAGGGATATACCGGTTATAACGGCAGAAAAGATAAAAAGTCTACCGGCATCGGCCTTTATCTGTGTCGGCAGATTGTCAACAAGCTGGGACATACGCTGACGGTTGAGTCGGAGGAGGGCAAAGGCACGAAAGTAAAGCTGGGACTTGCTTACAAAAGTGTAAGATTTGAATAAAAGATTGTAAGGGAATGTATAGGAACGACATTCCCTTTTCTGTTATGATAAGAGCATGAAATAAGAAAGGGGTTCAAGTCAAATGACGATTTTAGAAGTAAAGAACTTAAAGAAAATTTATACTACCCGTTTTGGAGGTAATCAGGTGCAGGCGCTGAGTAACGTGTCTTTTTCTGTTGAAGAGGGCGAATATGTGGCAATTATGGGGGAGTCAGGTTCAGGCAAGACTACCCTGCTTAATATTCTGGCAGCTCTGGATAAACCGACAACAGGACAGGTTATGTTAGGCGGCAGAAACATTGTGGAAATCAGCGAAAAAGAAATTTCTGCATTCCGGCGCGATAATCTGGGCTTTGTTTTCCAGGATTTTAACCTTTTAGATACCTTTTCTCTGCAGGATAATATTTTTCTGCCTATGGTACTTGCCGGAAAAAATTATAAAGAAATGGCGAAAAAACTGAAGCCCATTGCCGAAAAGCTGGCTATTGCAGATATTCTGAAAAAGTATCCTTACGAAGTTTCCGGCGGGCAAAAACAGAGAGCAGCCGTAGCCAGAGCGCTGATTACGGCGCCGCAGCTGGTTTTAGCCGATGAACCTACGGGGGCGCTGGACTCCAATGCAGCAGATGGACTCTTGCGTCTCTTTGGCGAAATCAATGCAGAAGGACAAACCATTCTTATGGTAACACATAGTACTAAGGCTGCCAGCCATGCAAAACGGGTGCTGTTTATCAAAGACGGGGAAGTGTTTCATCAGATTTATAAAGCCAACATGACTGACGAGCAGATGTTTGCCAAGATTTCTGATACGCTGACGGTTCTTGCGACAGGTGGTGTTTATCATGGGTAAGAATTTTTCTTTGAAACTGGCGCCGAACAATATAAAAAATAACAGAAAGTTTTATTTGCCTTACTTTCTGGCATCTGTGGGTATCATCGCCATGTTTTACATTATCAGCTTTTTGTCTGTAAACAAGGATATCCGGTTAATATCTGCATCTTTGGCGATTATCATGGAGATGGGCGTAGTTATTATGGCTATATTCTCCTTTATTTTTCTGTTTTACACCAACAGTTTTCTGATGAAGAGAAGAAAAAAGGAAATCGGACTTTACAATATTCTGGGTATGGAGAAACGGCATATCGGGAAGATTCTCATCATAGAGAACGTGATTGTATCAGGCTGCTCTATTGTGCTGGGATTGTTTTGCGGCGTACTATTCAGCAAGCTGATCCATCTTTTTCTCGGATGGATTTTTGATATTCCGCCAGCCTTTGGTGTGGAAGTCTCTATTGATGCTTTGGCACAGAGCTGTATCCTCTTTGGGATTCTGTTTCTTCTGACCATGATTGCCAACCAGATGAGTATTCGACTGTCCAAACCTATAGAACTGCTTTCCGGTGGAAATGTAGGTGAAAAAGAGCCGAAGGCTAAAGGTGTTTTGGCGATTATCGGGTTTGTCTGTCTGGGCATCGGTTATTATATCGCGATCACTACCGATAATCCTTTGACTGCTTTGATGCTGTTCTTTGTGGCAGTGGCGTTGGTCATCGTCGGCACCTACTGTCTGTTTACGGCAGGCAGCATCGTGATTCTGAAAGCAATGCGAAAAAACAAGAAGTTCTACTATAGGCCGTCTAACTTTACAGCGGTATCCGGTATGATTTACAGAATGAAACAGAATGCGGCAGGTCTTGCAAATATCTGTATTCTTTCTACCATGGTTCTGGTTATGGTTTCCGGTACGGTCAGCCTGTTTTTCGGCATGAACGATACCCTTTCGACCATGGCGCCCGGCGACGTGAACACATCTGTTTTCTGCGAAGAAGATAACCTGGATGCAAAAAAAATTGAAGAAGCGGCCAGAGAGCGAGCAAAAAAAGAAGGCTTGACCCTGGAAAAGGTTTCTTACTATAAAAATTTGCCGGTCGTTGGTGTAGAAAGGGGAAACGGCGAGTTTGTCTTTGAATTATCCACTGCGGAAAATATGGGACAGGCGGCAGCTTTCGGCATCGTTACCCAGGACGATTATTTTGATCTAACAGGAAAAAAGCTGAATCTGCAAAGCGGTGAGACAGCCGTTGATTCCAGGGACAAGAAAATGCCGGCAGATTTCCGGCTGGGAGACAGTACTTTCCACGTAAAAACTGAGATTGAACCCTTCATGGAAAGCGCGCAGCTGAACATAGGGAATTTAGATATATATTATATCGTGGTTTCTGATGAGGATACGCTGTTGCATCTTTATCAGCAGCAAAGTGAAGTGTATGGCGACAACAAGAGTTTTATTACCTATCAGTTTACTATCGATGTGAAGGGAACAGACGAACAGAAAGCCGCCTTTGCAGATAAACTGGTAAACGATATCTATGCAATCGAGGGTATGCAGTACGAAGCCATGTCCAGCCAGACCAGACATGAGCTGGAAAGTTCCTATGGCGGAATGGTTACCAGCTTCTTGTTCCTGGGCGTTTTCCTGGGCATTGTGTTTACCTTTGCTGCGGCGCTGATTATCTACTATAAGCAGATTTCCGAAGGATACTATGATAAAGAAAAGTTTGAGATTATGCAGAAAGTGGGGATGAGCCGGCAGGAAGTAAAGCGGACCATTCGAAGACAAGTTTTACTGGTATTCTTCATTCCGCTGGTTATGGCAGGTATTCATATTATGGCGGCGTTCAAAATGATTACCAACCTGCTGACCATATTCAGTATGAACAATGTGGAGCTCTATGCAATCTGTACGCTGGGTACTTTCCTTGTCTTTGCGGTAATCTATGCGCTGGTATATGTGGTGACGGCAAGAGAATATTACAAGATTGTTGGATAAAGGAAATTGTGTTATACTACCCCGTAGGACTATACGGAAAGAAGGGTAGAAATGAGATATACAGAACACTATGAAGTCAGCAGTCATGATGTGGATACCAATAACTATATCCGTCCATCACTGCTGCAGAGATATCTGATTGAGACGGCCGATCATCAGATGCGGGATCGCAAGCCGACTTACTATGAACTGTTTGTGGAAGGGAAGGCGTTTATCCTGACCAGAATCTCCATAGAATATTACGGTCAGATCAGCAAATATGACCGGATTGACGTGCAGACCTGGCGATGTCCGGAAAAGGGGGCAACTTTTATTAGATGCTTTACTGTTTTCAAAGAGGGCAAGCTGATGGCAAAGGGCTACAGCGTATGGGCTGTGGTTAACCACCGAACAGGAAAACTTTGCAGAGCTTCTGAGGTGGATATTTCCGGATATGAGACGGAAGAACCACATCGGATGCAGCTTCCTGATCGGTTCCGCCTGCCAAAGGACATCGAGTATATCCATGTAGGAAATAAGAAGGTGTTCCTTGGAGAAACCGATATCAACGGTCACATGAATAATACGTATTATGCAGATATATTATGGAGTTTTATTCCGGATGTTCTGCAGAAGACAGTGACCTCTGTTAATCTGCGGTTCCAGCACGAAGCCCTTCTGGGCGAAGAGATGGAGGTCTTTATGGGCAGAATGAAAGAACCTTTGGCTGAAGATGAACAGGCAGATGAAACCTGGTGTTTCTATTCCAAAGTTAATGGACAAATTAATATCGAGGCGGAAATCGGCGTAAAACATATCCTGTAAGCGTACAGACGGCAGTGCTGACGGTGAATCAAAAAGAGAACATCGGCAGCGCTGCCGTTTTTTTTGCAAAAGGAAAAAATCGGTCTTGACAGATTATACCCCATATAGGTATAATGCAAGTGTAAATATACTGGGATAGGGTATATAAAAAGCAAAAGAAAGGATGGCAAAAAATGACACAGAAGAATACTTGTCCGGCTTGTGCAGACAGAACCAAGCATAGAGAAGATACTGAATATAAGAATTTAACCAACAGACTCAGCCGTATAGAAGGGCAAGTCAGAGGAATCAAAAAGATGGTAGAGGAGGATCGCTATTGTATTGATATCCTGAATCAGGCTGCAGCGGTCAGCTCTGCGCTGAATTCTTTTAATAAAGCGCTGCTTTCTGCGCATATTAAGTCATGTGTAGTTGAGGATATTCAGGCAGGAAACAGTCAGATGGTAGACGAGCTTTGCGACACACTCCACAGACTGATGAGGTAAACGTATGAAAGAAAAATTTAAGGTAACGGGCATGACCTGTTCAGCCTGCTCTTCCCGGGTGGAAAAAACCGTTTGCAAGCTGGAAGGCACCGATGACGTCAGCGTGAATTTGCTGACAGGCACCATGCAGGTAACTTATGATGAAAAAATACTCGATAAGGAGCAGATTGTCCATGCGGTAGAAAAAGCCGGATATGGCGCTTTCCCCGATGAGGTCGGGATGTCTTCGGAAAATATGAAGAACAGCAGCGGGGGAGATTCTGCTTCACAGACGATGATGAACGAAGCGGCAGAGATGAGAAAGAGACTGATTGGTTCAGTGCTGTTTCTTCTTCCGCTGATGTATGTGTCTATGGGGCATATGCTGACGGGGAACCATCAGCCGGATAATCCACTTACTATGGCGCTGCTTCAGATTGTCTTTCTGATTCCGATTGTTGCACTGAACAAGAAATATTTTATCAAAGGATTTCCGGGGTTGTTCAGAGGAAGTCCCAACATGGACAGCCTGATTGCGATGGGGTCTACGGCGGCTATCGTCTACGGTGCATTTGCGGTATTCCGTATGGTTCACGGCTATGAAACGGGGGATTTGCAACTGGTTCACCACTATGGGGCAGATCTTTATTTTGAGTCGGCCGGTACGATTTTGACCCTGATTACAGTGGGAAAATATCTGGAGACGCGTTCCAAGGGGAAAACCAGTCAGGCCATTGAGAAATTGATGAATCTGGCGCCGAAAACGGCGGTTATTGAACGAGACGGGAAAGAAGTCACCGTTGAGACTGCCGATTTGCGTCCCGGAGATATTCTCATCGTGCGTCCGGGAGAAAGTTTGGCAGCCGATGGAGAAATTATCAGTGGTCGTACCAGTATAGACGAATCGGCCATTACCGGAGAAAGCATACCTGTGGAAAAAACCGCAGGGGACAGAGCGGTTTCTGCAACCATAAATAAGACAGGGTTTATCCGAGTCAGATGTGATAAAACCGGAGAAGACAGCACGATTAATCAGATTATCCGTCTGGTAGATGAGGCAAGCGCCAGCAAAGCGCCAATAGCCAGAATGGCAGACAAAATTGCAGGCATTTTTGTTCCTGTGGTGATTGGTATTGCCGTAGCGGCAACGGTAATCTGGCTTCTTGCCGGGGCAGAATTTGAATTCGCTCTTTCTATCGGTATTTCTGTATTAGTTATTTCCTGTCCGTGTGCGCTGGGTCTTGCTACACCGGTAGCGATTATGGTTGGAACAGGAAAGGGTGCAGAAAACGGCATTTTGATTAAGTCCGGCGAAGCTTTGGAGATTGTCCACAGTATTGATACAGTGGTTATGGATAAGACCGGGACGATTACCGAAGGAAAGCCAAGGGTTACGGATGTGAAAACTTTTGGCGTTGACCAACATGGACTTTTGTCCATCGGCGCAGGATTGGAAAAGGGCAGCGAGCATCCTCTGGCAGAAGCAGTGATGGCTTATGCTGAGGAAAACCGTATTGAACCGAGAGCTACAGAAAACTTTACGGCGGTATTTGGCAGAGGCGTAAAAGGCGATATCGATGGAAAAACCTATTTTGCCGGCAATGAAGCGATGATGACGGAAATGGGGATTTCTACAGAGGCCAGACAGAAAGAGCTGAACGATTTTGCGGATCAGGGGAAAACACCTCTTATTTTCGCAGACGGTAAGACCGTGATCGGCATTATAGCTGTAGCCGATATGGAAAAAGAAACCAGTAAAGAAGCGATCGAAGCCTTTACCCAGATGAAAATCGATGTAGTTATGTTGACCGGAGATAATAAGCGAACTGCAGAAGCATTGCGGAAACGAATGGGTATTCCAAAGGTTATTGCGGAGGTTCTTCCTTCGGAAAAGGAAAAACACATTGCAGCTTTGCAGGCCGGAGGTCACAAAGTAGCTATGATTGGAGACGGCATCAATGATGCGCCGGCTTTGGCTAAAGCAGATGTGGGCATAGCCATCGGTGCGGGAACAGACGTAGCCATAGAAAGCGCAGATGCTGTTCTAATGCGAAATGACCTATTGGATGCCGTAACTGCGGTAAAACTTTCCAAAGCAGTTATCCGAAATATCAAGGAGAATCTCTTTTGGGCTTTTTTCTATAATACCATTGGGATTCCGCTTGCGGCAGGCGTGTTGTATCCGTTCTTTGCCATTAAGCTATCGCCTATGTTCGGTGCAGCGGCCATGAGTTTATCCAGTGTTTGCGTTGTGCTGAATGCGCTGCGTTTAAAACGATTTAAGACCAGAAAATCTGCGGTTAACGTAGAGGAAAAAGGAGGAAAAGAAATGAAGTATGAATTGATGATTAAAGGGATGATGTGTCAGCATTGTCAGAAGCACGTGGAGGATGCGCTTAGTGGAATGGAGGGCGTAGCTTCGGCTGAGGTTAATTTGGAATCAGCTATCGCTTCCGTAACGGCTGAACGAGAAATTTCCACAGATGAATTTGCAAAAGTCATTGAAGAAGCAGGCTATACGCTGGTCAGACCTTAGATCTGGCGATGAGCCGGCTGAGGTATTTCCCCAGTCCTTTAATGCTTCCCTTTAGCATTTTCTTGCTGACTTTGGAAACCGGCAGATGCAGCAATCAGTTTCGTTTGTAAATTGCGTTTGTCTGTGATAGAATAAAGCATATGATTGGAGCGAAAAGGGGAGAATTTTCATTGGAATTTAACAAAAACAATCGAAGAAGTATTATCGGTATCGCATTTGCCTGTATTCTGTTTTACCTGTGTCTTAGAAATATCGGACTCGTTGCGGAAACAGCAGGTGATATTCTTGATTTGATCTTTCCGTTCATTTTAGGCGCAGGAATTGCCTTTGTCATCAATGTGCCGATGAGCCGGATCGAATACTGGCTGTTCAACAGAACAGATAAACTGAAGAAACAGCGAAGGTCCATTTCTTTTCTGGTGACCCTTGCTTTGGTAATCGGCGTCATCATTATCGCCATGTATATTGTCATTCCGCAGTTGGCAGAAACCTTGATGACAATTGGCAGACAGCTTCCCGGCGCATTTTCTGCGGCGCAGGACTGGGTGCTTTCCAAGATGAGTTACTGGAAGGCGCTTGAGGATCTGTCAGAGGAACTGGCAGTTAACTGGAGCGTGATTATCGAGAAAATTTCTACTTTACTGCAGCAGGCGGCTACCGCTATGGTCAACAGTGGCATAGGTGCAGTGACCAACATTATCGGCGCAATCGTCAGCTTTTTTATCGGTTTCGTCTTTGCCGTATATATTCTTATGGCAAAAGAGAAACTGGCAGGACAGGTCAAACAGATTCTTTATGCACTGTTTAAGGAACAGACTGCAGACCGTATCCTTTATGTATGCGGATTGTCCAGCCGGATTTTTTCCAAGTTTATTTCCGGGCAGTGTCTGGAGGCCTGTATATTGGGTTTGATGTTCTTCATAGCCATGACCATTTTCGGGATGCCTTACGCCATGCTCATTTCGGTATTGATTGCGTTTACCGCACTGATTCCTATGGTAGGCGCATTTTTCGGCTGTGCTATCGGGGTGCTTCTGATTCTTATGGTCAGCCCGCTGAAAGCGTTTATTTTCCTCATCATGTTTCTGATTCTGCAGCAACTTGAAGGAAACCTGATTTACCCCCACGTAGTAGGAAACTCCGTAGGCCTTCCTTCTATCTGGGTGCTTGCAGCTATTACCATAGGCGGTAGCCTAATGGGCGTAGTGGGAATGATTATCTTTATTCCGATTTGCTCGGTGCTTTATTCTCTGTTCCGCCTTTATATCAAGGATCGCTTGGTCAATAAAGGTATTCCGGAGGAAAAATGGCAGGAAAAAGCGGCTTTTAGTGAAGAAGTTATGAAGACAAACAAATAAGCGATAAAATATGCCGCAGGGACAGCTTGATGAAAACTGATCTGCGGCTTTTTATCGTATTTATATGGCAGGAAATTAAGATGCTCTATAGGTGTTGTCAGTTACCAGCGCAAGTCTTTTTCGCCAGGACAGGTAGAGAAAGAGGGCGGATAGTATAGAAAGAAATAAAAGACTTGCCAGAAAGTCTCCCGATTGATAGAAAGCGTTCCAGTTTCTGCTTCCCACCGGGGGAAACATCTGCCATAAAACAGCTAACAGAAGCGCCAGAAGCGGATAGACCCGCCCAAAAGCCATCTGACCGAAAAAAACGGAAGAAAGCATCGGCATCAGGACGAAAAATCCGGAAATGCAAAAATAGGTAAGAAACATGCCTAGGATAAAAAAGGCATGGGTAATCTGACCGCTCGATGCCAGCAAGACCGAAGTTTCACTGAGCAGGGTCAGCAGAACGGCAGCGAAAAAGGGTCCTTTCTTATCGCACCAGCTGCCGAAAACCACAGGGCCGGCCAGGCAGGCAAGATTGACTGCGCTTTTTCCTGAATCAAGAATTGCAGCCGGAAGATTAAGAATCTGACCATATCCGGTAATGGATTCTCCGAAAGCGCAGAATATTCCCATGGTGAGAAGAAACACCATGAACATGGGCAAAGCGGGATTCTTAAATCGGGTGGGGGGCTTTCGGCTTATCAGACTGCGTTTTGTCAGCAAAAACAGATATATGGCGCAGCCGAAAGGAACCAGAGAAAGCAGCGGATTGAACCGGCCCAGAAAATAAAGAGAAACGAAAAGACCTGTAATCAGACCTTTTCGATTTACGGGCATACCGGAAAGAAATATGGGTATGGCAAGCAGCATTAGCAGCTGTGTAAATGAAGTCATGTTCATGGGAACCTCCTAATAGGTAAATCTTGTTGTTATTGTTTTGAACAGACAAGGAAAATATACCCGCTTTCTATGGCTATTTTATGGAAGAAGAGGGACGAAGAAAATGAACTATGTTTACGTAATTCGATGTGCAGACGACAGTCTCTATACGGGATGGACCAATGATCTGGAAAACAGGATAAAGCAGCATAACGCCGGCAAAGGCGCCAAATATACGCGGGGAAGAGGACCGGTAGAGCTTGTTTATTTTGAAACGTTTTCCACAAAAGAAGAGGCCATGCGCAGAGAAGCTGCCATAAAAAAACTGAAACGTCAGAAGAAAGAAGAGCTTGTAGCGGGATTGACAGAAGTATGATAAAATAGGAATAATCTTAGAAGAAACGAGGATTCGAATGTTGAGAAAAATTTGGGCAAGGATACTTATTGTTTGTCTGCTTCTGACTTTGTCCGTACCGGCTGTGGCTGCAGCGGATACTTCATCTGCACAGAAGGAGACCGTTTCTATTTTGTTTTCCCACGATATGCATTCCCATCTTGAGAAATTTGCCAGGATTAAGACGGTAATCGACGAAGAAAAAAAGGCAAATGGAGCCACCTTTGTCGTTGATGCCGGAGATTTTTCCATGGGAACACCGTATCAGACGATTTACAAATCGGAAGCCAGTGAACTGCGCATGATGGGCGCCGTAGGTTATGACGTTACCACCATTGGTAATCATGAATTCGATTATCGCTCCAAGGGGATTACCCAGATGCTCTATGCAGCCATCAATTCCGGGGACAAGCTGCCTCAGCTGGTTATTTCTAATATCGACTGGGAAGGAACCCTTGCAGACGAGAAGCTGAAGGATGATGGGCAGAACCTGAAAGGCGCATTGGAAGCTTACGGTGCTAAAGATTATACGGTTCTGGAAAGGAGCGGCGCGCGAATCGCTGTCTTCGGTGTGTTTGGCCAAGAGGCTGCAAGCTATGCGCCGGAAAGCGGAACTTACTTTAAACCGCCGGTAGAAACAGCCCAAGCTGTGGTAGATGAGATTAACAAAAAGGAAGATGTGGATTTGATTGTCTGCATTTCTCACAGTGGAACGAATCCGGACAATCCGGAGGATTCTGAAGACGAAATTCTTGCAGAGCAGGTGGAAGGTATTGACCTTATCGTCAGCGGACATAGTCATACCTTGCTTGAAGAACCTGTGGTCATTAACGATACCGTGGTTGCTTCCTGTGGTCAGTATAACAGCAACCTGGGTAAAGTGACCTTTACAAAAGAAAATGGAGCGTATGTATTGGACGAATATACCATGCTTGCGCTGGATGAAAGCGTTAAGGATGACGAGAAGACGGCAGAGCTGACAGAGACATTTAAAGACATGGTAGATGATCAGTATTTTGAGAAGTTTGGCTATTCCTGGGATCAGACACTGGCAGAGAATCGGGTCGACTTTACAGATATTGATACCTTTGGCACAGAGCAAGGAGAGGATACTCTGGGCAGTCTGATTGCTGACGCTTATCGTTATGGCGTACGTATGGCAGAGGGAGAGGAATATCAGGATGTAGACGTAACGGTAGCGCCTGCCGGGGTGATTCGCGGTTCGTTTGGCCAGGGGAAAATTACAGTAGAGGACGCATTTAACGCACTTTCTCTGGGAACCGGAAAGGACGGCGTTGCCGGATACCCGCTTGTCAGTGTGTATTTAACCGGTGAAGAACTGAAGCTTGCAGCTGAAATCGACATTTCCGTTTCGGAAATTATGCAGCCGGCAAGACTTTATTTTAGCGGACTGAATTACACCTATAATCCTAATCGGTTGATTTTGAATCGGGCATATGATGTGGTTTTGGAGAACGAAGATGGAGAAACTGAAGCACTGGAAGACGACCGTCTTTACCGAGTTGTTGCAGATCTTTATTCCGCGCAGATGTTGGGCACGGTAAATTCTATGTCCTACGGCTTATTATCCGTAGTACCTAAGGACCAGAGCGGCAAGGAGATTATAAACTTCGAGGACCATATTATTTACAATAATGATGGAAGTGAATTGAAGGAATGGCATGCACTTGCAGCCTATATTGACAGTTTTGACGGCAATCAGATGCCGGATCGCTATGAACAGCCGGAGGGGCGTAAGGTTCTGGAGGACAGTACGGCTATTGGTGATATCCTGAAGAAACCGAATAAGTTTTTCTGGATGATTTGTGCTGCAGCTGTTCTTGTGATTGCTGTTTTGGCGCTGATTGTGGTGCTGGTGGTAAAACTGGTTCGCAAGATGCGTTACGGCAAGGGTACTGTAAAGAAAAAAGATATGATATTTGGAAGATAAGGGCGAAGAAGTTTTTCGCATCGGTGATTATGTATACGAATGGGTGGGGCATTGCATTGAGCAAGCCCCACCCATTGATTTCAGAAAGAAAAGTTAGAAACTACAGCCGTTTCTCCCATTGAACTGACAGGAGATGGAGCGTCTGTTCCGTTCTCTTCCTCTGGCAGAACATTCGTCGCTGCACCTATCGTCGTTGTCGCATTTATCTTTGTGATGGTCTTCCTTGCAGCCGCATCCGCAGCTGTGCTCTTTTTCTTCACAGGTGTCTCTGCCTCTGTCTCTTTCGTTTGTACAGCATCTGTTTCTCAGCTGGAACGCATTACTGTCATCATCCTCGCCGTTTTCGCAGGTTCCCGGCGCCTGTCTGCATCTTTCCAGATCATCACAAGGTATGTTTACACTCTGTGCATCTGTTCTGAACAGAGTCTGTCTCGTTACCTGAACGTCAGCTGCAGGCTCTGTGATCAGACAGCCTCTCAGCGTTACGCTGCAGGAGTCCCCTGCATTGATGACCAGCGTTGGATTGAGCAGGGTCGCTTTTGCGAGGAAGGAGAAGTTGATTACCGGCGCAATGCCGCCTGTGGTACATGGCAGACATAATTCGGAAGTGGCGAATGTGCTGGTTCCCGGAATGTCAATAAATACACCGCTTCTGGTATTCATCACCAGTTTGAACCGCCTGCAGGCGCCGCAGCCGAATACACTGCCTCTGACGATAATGCTCATTCTGGCTTCCCAGCTTCCTGCACCGGAAATCAAGAAGAATGTTTTTGTCGGGAGGCCTCTTTCCATGCAGGCACAGTCACCTACACGAGACATCAATTCATTGGTGCCGGCCATATAGCGTTCATTGAAAACCTCCAGATCGTCCACCGGAATACCGTCTACGGTCACGTTGCAGGTTCTCAGACAGGAAGGGTTTTCCAGATCAAAGTCAGTGATGATGACTTCTGTACTGTCGATAACGAAGTTGAGATCGTCATCCAGATCAAGCGGCACAGCAGAACTGCCACATTTGCAGCAGCAGCATTTACAGCAGTCGCCGCAGTTACAGTTTCCACCGCACTGACAGTCGTGATCTGCAGGTTCGAAGAAGGTTAACTGCTGATCGAAGGACGCAGAGGTTGCCGTCAGTTCGCTCATGAGCGGACAGGAACCGATACGAAGATCAGAGAAGACCTTGTTCAGATAAACCATTGATTCATTGTTCATAGTTATTTTACCTCACTTAAATTTTTAATAGCGTTAGGCTATGTACCGTGAGCTACTGTTAGCTTATGCGGTGAAGATATATTTTGGTACAAAAAAGAAGGATAACACTATATATAGTGCTGTCCTTTTTATTTTTGCGTTGGATATTTTCTGAGACCAAAAAAACAGGATAAATGGATGAAAAATTTATAAAAGTGGGGATAAATTCTTGAAAAGTGATATTCAGTGGTGTAAAATGGAGGAAAATATAATTGTAGTCGTGTAAGTAGGTCACGTTGGAGGAACAGCAGATGTTTATGGGCACGTTTAACAACTCAATAGATGCCAAGAACAGAATGATTGTTCCGTCCAAACACAGAGATCAGCTTGGCGGCAGATGTGTTTTGACCAGAGGACTGGATCAGTGTCTTTATATTTATTCCATGGCAGAGTGGGAGAAACAGATGGAGAAGATTGAGGCTCTGCCGGAGTCTGATCCAAAGGTGAGAGCATTCATCCGGCATTTCTGTGCCAATGCGGTAGACTGTGAGTTTGATAAGCAGGGCAGGATTGTCATTCCTGCAGAGCTGAAGGAATACGCAGGGATTGACAAGGAGCTTGTGACCATGGGTGCCATGCGCAAGATTGAGGTGTGGAGCAGAGAGGTCTGGGACGCACCGGATAATGAGAATAAGATGGACTCAGAGGAGTTTGCAGACTCCCTGGCAGAGTACAGATTTTAACAGAGAATAGGATATAGAATAAGATGGAATTTCAGCACACCTCGGTTTTACTGGAGGAATGTATAGAAAATTTGAATATAAAACCGAATGGTGTGTACGTAGACGGAACCTTGGGCGGAGGCGGACATGCTTCCAAAATCTGTGAAGCTTTGTCGAAAGACGGCACGCTGATCGGTATTGACAGGGATACTGATGCGTTGACGGCGGCGGCAGAGAGGCTGGCGCCGTACCCTTGCCGAAAGATTTTTGTACAGAGCAATTATGCAGATATTAAAGATGTGCTCAGAGAAAACCATATTCCCGGTATCGATGGCGGTCTTTTGGATCTTGGCGTTTCTTCCTTTCAGCTTGATAATGCTGAGAGAGGATTTTCCTATATGCATGATGCGCCTTTGGATATGCGGATGAACAGAGACGATGTCTTCTGTGCATATGATGTGGTCAACGAATACAGTCAGAAGGAGCTGACCGAAATTATTTCCAAATACGGTGAGGATAAGTGGGCATCACGAATTGCTATGTTCATCGTAAATGGGAGAAAGAACCATCCCATTGCATCTACAGGTGAACTGGTTGAACTAATCAAGGCTGCAATTCCGGCTAAGGCGAGAAGAGAAGGACCTCATCCTGCCAAGAGGACTTTTCAGGCAATCAGAATCGAAGTTAACGATGAGCTTGGGAAGCTTACGGGTGCGGTAGAAGACTTTTGTGATGTTCTTTTACCGTCAGGCAGACTATGTATCATTTCTTTCCATTCCCTGGAAGATCGAATTGTCAAAGAAGTTATGGCAAGAAGGGCAAATCCATGTACCTGCCCTAAGGAGTTTCCTGTCTGCGTCTGCGGCAAGACAGCAGATATACGAAGAATCAGCAGAAAACCTATTTTGCCCACAGAAGAAGAACTGGAAGAAAACCCGAGATCCAGAAGCGCTAAGCTGAGGGTCTGTGAAAAAATATAACAGTAAGAGGTAACTACAGATGAGAAGTCAGGATAAGAAGAGAGTAATTACAGGCACATTGCTTATTGGAATAATCTGCATCGTTATGGTTGTCATCACAGCTTATTGTGCAGAACTGAAATGCGAGAACAACAAACTTATGGCCGAGAATGAGGCAACACAGGGCGAAATCGATACCCTTAATGTAAAGATTAAGAGCGCTAACAATATTGAACACATTGAGAGTGTGGCAACAGGCAAACTGGGCATGGTATACCCAAGCGAAGGCGAGTGTGTTTACGTTACGGACGAAGATGCGCCAAAGGGTAACTTTGCAATGACGATAAAAGAACAGGCATACAATTAGTTTATACGTCGTATATTTATTTCAGATAATTTCATAAAAAACAGCCAGACAATTTAATAGCAGGACCCGTCTGGCATTTTTTTTTCGGGGCTGAGACAGGAGTTGGAGAAACAGAAAAGATGGCAAAAGTAACAGGAAAAAATAAAAAAAGAATTATCATTACCTTTGGAATCATCAGTGTACTTATGATCCTTCTGGTGTTCAGGCTTGCCTGGATTCAGGTGGTCAAAGCAGACGAGTACAGTCAGATGGCTGTGGATCAGCAGACCAGTGACATTCCGCTGGAGGCAAAGCGAGGCTCTATTTACGACAGAAACGGGAAAGAGCTTGCTACCAGTGCGACCTGCTACACCGTATGGGCAAGACCGGCACAGCTGAAAGAAAACTACGGCGATAAGGAACTTAAGGATCTCAGCGGTGAGCTGGGGGTAATTCTGGATATGGATGCGTCAGAAGTAGCTGAAAAACTGACCAAAGAACAATCGTTGATTAAAATTGCCAAATATCTGGATAAGGATACAGCCGATAAGGTGAAGGAGCTTGATGCAGTGGGAATAGAGCTTGCGGAGAACAGCAAGCGATATTATCCACTGGGCAATTTTGCTTCTCAGCTTTTGGGCAGCGTTAATGATGATAATCAGGGGCGTACCGGCGTGGAATTTCAGTATAATGAATATCTGAGCGGAATTGCCGGCCGCTGGATTAAGAATACGGATATCCATGGGAATCAGCTTTCTTATGGTGATGAAAAGTATTATCAGGCGGAGGACGGCCTGAACGTACAGTTGACTATCGATGAGGTGCTGCAGCATTATGCGGAAAACGCTATCGCAAACGGAATGAAAGAAACTAAGGCCAGCAAAATCATGTGCCTGGTCATGGACCCGAAAACCGGCGATGTATTGGCTATGGCTTCCACCCCGGGCTTTGATCCGAATGATGCCACTGAACCTGACAGCGAGGCGGAAAAAGAAGAATTTGACGAGTTGTCTTCAGAAAAGCAGACTGAATATTTGAATCAGATGTGGAGAAATCCTATCGTCAGTGATACCTATGAACCGGGATCTACTTTTAAGCTGATTACCACTTCCTCAGCCTTGGAAGAGGGCGTGACCAGCCTGGAACACCAATATACTTGCAATGTATCCTATAAGGTGCCGGGATCAGATATTACGCTTCACTGTTGGAGCACCGTACCCCATGGAACACAGACCCTAAAAGAAGCGGTGGGTAATTCCTGCAATCCTGTGCAGATACAGCTGGCGCTGGCAATGGGAAAAGAAACGTATTATAACTATCTAGAAATGTATGGGATTACCAGTACCAGCCTGACCAATATTGACCTGCCGGGAGAAGCAAATGCTATCGTACAGCAGGAAGATCTCATCGGTCCTGTAGAAATTTCTACCATGTCCTATGGACATGGCGTTTCCATCACGCCAATACAGCTGGTGACAGCTGTTTGCGCTATCGGAAATGATGGCACGATGATGCAGCCCAGAGTTGTCAAGGCATTGACTGACAGCGACGGCAACATAGTAAAGTCTTTTGAGACAAAAGAAATACGTAAGGTCATTTCTTCTAAAACGGCAGAAGAAATGAAAGAAATTATGGAATACGTGGTTTCCGAAGGCGGCGGCGGAAACGCCAAGCTGGCCGGTTATCGTATCGGCGGGAAGACAGGTACTGCGGATAAGCCGTCCGAAACCGGAGGCTATTCCAGCGACACCTGGTCGTCATTTATCGGCATGGCGCCGATGGACGATCCGCAGTTTGTCGTACTGGTCGTTGTAGACAGCCCGGAGGGCGTTCAGTTCGGCAGCAGTACGGCAGCGCCGATTGCTAAGGAATTTATGGAGAATGCACTCCCTTATCTGGGGGTAAATCCAAAATATACCAAAGACGAAGAAAAAGAGTTAAACGCTGAGTATGTATATGTACCGGATGTAACCGGTAAGAGCTACAGTGATGCTATCGGCATTTTGGGCGGTTATGGCCTGAAATATCAGGTGACACCGAAAACTGACAGCGATGAGGACTTTACGGTTGTGGATCAGTATCCAAAGGCCGGAAAGAAGATAAAAAAGGGCGGGAAGGTATACTTATACAGACAATAGACTGAAGATATAGAATCGAGTGGATTGTACTGAAACTTTATCAACTGTTGAAGGGCATGACCTTTCACCTCTTACAGGGCAGCACGGATGTGGAAATCAGCGATGTGGTTTATCATTCCGATGCGGCCGGACCAGGAAGCGTATTTTTCTGTATAAAGGGAAACGAAGCTGACGGTCATGATTACGCCGGAAAAGCGGTTTCCTGCGGCGCAGCCGCAGTCATATGCGAAGAAAATCTGATTCTTCCGGAGCAGGTAACAATCGTACAGGTTGCCAATGTCAGAAAGGCGCTGGCGGAGATATCGTCGAACTTTTACAGGCAGCCGTGGAATGAGCTTGTTACTGTTGCAGTAACGGGAACCAAGGGAAAAACTACCACCACCTATATGGTAAAGAAAATACTGGAGGAGGCAGGATATAAAACCGGCCTGATTGGAACCATAGAAGTGGATACAGGAAAAAGAAAGATAGAAAGCGATCATACAACGCCGGAAGCGCCGCAGATTCAGGCATACTTGCGGGAGATGGTCGATTATGGCTGCAGCGCAGCGGTAATCGAGGTATCTTCCCAGGCGCTTAAGCTAAAAAGGACAGACGGAATCACCTTTGATTACGGGATATTTACCAATATAGAGGAAGACCATATCGGTCCATGCGAACACAGGAATTTTGCAGAGTATGCGGCATGTAAGGCTAAGCTTTTCCGCCAATGTAAAAAAGGTATCGTCAATGGAGACGATCCCAATCTGCCGTTGATCCTAAAGGGGGCGACTTGCGGTATAGAAACTTTTGGCATGGGAGAGGGATGTGATTTGCAAGGCTATGGGTATAGCAATATACGCATGCCGGGAAAACTGGGAGTGGAAATTTGCATAAAAGGAAGTTATAATATAAATTTAGCAATCGGTATTTCGGGCAAGTTCACCTGTTATAATGCGCTTGCAGCAATTGGGGTTTGCAAATCGTTTTGCGTAAACGAAGAGCAGATACAGAAGGCGCTGCGAGAAATCAGGGTGCCCGGCAGACAGGAAATGTTTTCTGTGGGAAACGGCGGCATTATCTTGGTGGATTATGCACATAACGGGACTGCACTGCGGTGTATTTTGGATGCGCTGCGAGAGTATCACCCCAAAAGGCTGACTTGTGTATTTGGCTGTGGGGGACAGAGAGATCCCGGCCGGCGCATACAGATGGCAAGAGCCGCTGCAACATTTGCGGACTTTTCCATTATCACCTCCGACAATCCCAGAAAGGAAGACCCCAAAGAGATTATTCGTCAGATTGGTGAAGAAATGCAGAACTGTCATGGCAATTACATGATTGTACCGGAGCGGGATGCCGCTATTGCAGCCGCTGTGGGTAGATGCCAGAATGAAGAAATCGTGGTTATAGCCGGTAAAGGACATGAAAATTATCAGATTATCGGTGAGAAGAAAATACATTTTGACGACAGGGAAGAAGTCCTGAAGTCTATAGAAAAGGTGAACAATGAACGAGATTACAATCAGAGAAATTGAAAAAGCTGTCGAAGGCAGACTTTTCGGCAGTTGTGCAGAAGAAAAAATCTGCGGCGTTTGTACGGACTCAAGAAATGCGGAGCCGGGACAGCTCTTTGTGCCGATTATCGGAGAGGTACATGACGCACACAAATTTTTGCCTCAGGTTTATCAGCGAGGCTGCAGAACTTTTTTTATCGCCCACGAGGAGCTTGCGGCAGTTTATCCTGACTGCAATGTAATTCTGGTGGAGGATACCACCAAAGCGCTGCAGAAATTGTCCTCTTGGTATCTGAAGAAACTGAAACTGAAGACTGTTGCGGTGACCGGCAGCGTAGGTAAAACTACGACGCGTGATATGGTCTATGCAATATTGAAGAAAAAGTATAGGACGGGAACGACGGTGGGTAATTTCAACAACGATATCGGCGTTCCCCTGACCATTTTCTCCTTTGACAATACCCTGGAAGCAGCTGTCTTGGAAATCGGCATGGATCATTTTGGAGAAATCCACCGCCTGGTGGATATAATAAGGCCGGATATTGGAATAATAACTAATGCAGGCGTTTCTCACATTGAAAATCTGGGCAGCAGAGAGGGAATCCTTAAGGCAAAGATGGAAATCACAGATTACTTTGGCACGGAGAACAGTTTGATTATCAATCAAGACTGCGATATGCTCTGCAAGGTAAAAGATGGAAAAGATTACCGTCTGATCAGAGTCGGAACAGGATCGGACTGCGCGTATCAGGTAAGCGGTCTGGTAGATAGAGGCGGAGACGGCGTTTCCTATAAGCTGACTGCGGAGGGAGAAACTTTTGTGGTCGATCTCAATATTCCGGGCGCGCATAACGGGCTCAACTCAGCGCTGGCCATTGCGGCATGCAGGGCGTTGGACGTAGAAATCGGTCAGGCGGTTCAGGCTCTCTCTGAGATTCAGCTCACGGGGAAACGATTGACGGTGCTGGAAAAGAACGGTATTAAGATTATTGACGACACGTACAATGCAGCGCCGGACTCGATGAAGTCAGCGATTAAAACATTGATGCATACAGAAGGAAAGCGTAAAATCGCCATACTGGCCGGGATGAATGAACTTGGCGAGGCGTCAAGAGAATATCATCGCCAGGTGGGCGCTTTTGCCAGAGAACAACGGGTAGATATGCTGATTACGGTAGGCGAAAAAGCCGCGGACATAAAAGAAGGATTCGGAGAGACCGGTCTTCACCTTGAGACCAAGGAACAGCTTTTTCCACACCTGAGAAACTTGATACAGGCAGGAGATGTGATTCTGATCAAGGGCTCAAGAACCATGGAGATGGAGCAGGTAACGGAATGGATTTTGAAAGAACAGGAGTAGTAAGATATGCAGATGATTCAGCTAATAATTGTAGTAATATTGGGATTCGTTGTTTCTGCCGTACTGACCGGCATTGAGATTCCGATTTTGAAGGGAAAACAGTTCAGACAGTTTATCAGAGAAGAGGGACCTCAGTCCCATCTGTCAAAGCAGGGAACACCGACTATGGGCGGCCTTGCTATCTATGCGGCGCTCCTTGCGGTAACGGTGGGGGGAACCGTAATTGTAACGGGAAAACTGACCACGGATGCCATTGTTATGCTGGCAGTAACGTTTCTCTTTGGCGCTATCGGATTTTTCGACGATTATATCAAAGTGGCAAAGAAACACAATTTGGGACTGCGTGCCTGGCAGAAGCTGGTGCTGCAGATTCTCTTTGCGGTAGGACTTGCCGTATATATGGCCAACTATTCAGGTTATGGCACAGATGTATGGATTCCTTTTGTTGATTTATATGTTGACTTTGGATGGATGTATATTCCTTTTGTTGCCTTTGTAGTGGTTGCCATGGCAAATGCGGTTAATCTTACGGACGGTCTGGATGGTCTGTCTTCCGGTGTGACTGCGCTGGTTGCCTTCTTTTTCGGCATTGTAGGCATGCAGTTTGGACATGATTCGGCCTCCGTATTCTGCTGCGCGTTGGCAGGTGCGTGTCTGGGCTTTCTGTTGTTCAACAAATTTCCGGCAAAGCTGTTTATGGGAGATACGGGATCAATGGCGCTGGGCGGCGCTCTGGCTTCCGCAGCAATTCTGATGAAGGTGGAATTTCTTTTGCCGATTGCAGGATTTATCTATGTGATGGAAGCGCTTTCCGTAATCATTCAGGTAATCAGCTTTAAACTGACGGGAAAGAGAGTATTCAAGATGGCGCCGATTCATCATCATTTCGAAATGTGCGGAATGAAGGAAAAACATGTTGTCGTTATGTTCTGGACTATTGCGCTGATCTTATGTGTAATTGCATATTTTATTATGGCAATTTAGGCGTAAATAGGAAATTAGAGAAGAAGAGGGTAGAGAGATGAATACAAATGTACAGAATATGAAATATAAAAAAGTTCTGATTATCGGTCTTGGAAAATCCGGCATTGCCGCTGCACAGGCCATGCTGCGCCTTGGGGCAGAAGTTAGTATTCAGGACTCCAAGAGAGAGGAACAGGTAGAACCGCAGCTGGTCACTTTTTTGAAAGGAAAGGGTGTACGCTGCTACTTTGACCAGATACCGCCGGATATGCATGTTTATGATATGCTGATTTTGAGCCCGGGTGTAAGTCCGGAATTGCCGTTTATCACGGAAGCAGCGGCAGGCGGTGCAGAAATTATAGGTGAATTGGAAATTGCTTATCGCATTGGCTGCGGAAATTATGTGGCGATTACCGGTACTAACGGAAAGACAACGACAACTACGCTGACGGGAGAAATCTTTAAGGCAGCAAAGAGAAAAACCTATGTCGTTGGGAACATCGGCGTTGCAGTGATTTCTGCATCAATAGATGCAGAGGAGGACGACTGGATGGTGACAGAGACCAGTAGTTTTCAGCTGGAGACGATTCGTTACTTTAAACCTGTGGTTTCTGCGATTCTCAATCTGACACCCGATCATCTGAATCGTCATCATACCATGAAAGCTTACGGGCAGGCAAAGGCAAGAATATTTGAAAACCAGAGCAGTGACGGATATCTTGTGATCAATTATGATGACAAGACCTGTTATAGACTGGCAGAAGGCTGTAAGGCAAAAGTAGTACCGTTTAGCCGAAAGGAACAGCTGAGTTTTGGCGCATTTGTCAAGGACGGAAACATTGTCATTGTGCCGGAAAGCGGAGAGCGTATTGTGATTTGCCCGGTAGACGGTCTAAAGGTGATGGGAGATCATAATTTGGAGAATGTGCTGGCGGCGTCAGCAATCGCATATTTTGCCGGGATCGAACCGGAAGTCATTGGAAAAACAGTAATGGAATTTGGCGGCGTAGAACACAGACTGGAGTTCTGCAACGAGATTGAAGGCGTAAGATATTATAATGATTCTAAAGGCACCAATGTAGATGCATCTTTGACCGCAATTCGAGCAGTTAAAGAGAATATTATTCTCATTGCCGGGGGCGATGGGAAGGAACAGAATTTTGATCAGTTGATTGAGGGCTTTGGTAAAAGTGTAAAACAATTGATTCTGCTGGGAAGAGACGGACATATTATCAAAGAAGCTGCAGAACGGCGGGGATTCAACCGCATCATCAGCTGCAAAGATATGGACGAATGTGTACGAAAAGCTTACGAAATTGCAGAAAAGGGAGATAATGTGCTGCTTTCACCTGCATGTGCAAGCTGGGATATGTATGATAATTATGAACAAAGGGGCGAACACTTTAAAAATTGTGTTGACAGATTGGAAGTATAATGAGATTGAAAAATAAAGGTAAGTTCAAGTTAAGACAGAGTGACTTTATGGTTGTGGCGTTGGTGACCATTCTGGTGATTTTTGGCGTGGTCATGGTTTTCAGCGCCAGCTACTACAAAGGGATCAACGAACACAGCTCTCCCTACTATTTTCTGATCAGGCAGGGCGTGTTTGCCATCGCAGGATTTGTGATTATGGCGTTCTGTTCTATTTTGGATTACCATTTGTATAGGCGATTATCAATTTTGATTCTGGCTGTTAGTCTGGTGTTGCTGATTTTGGTTTTTACGCCCCTTGGCGCATCGGAAGGAGGCGCAACCAGAGCGATTTATATCGGATTTACCATTATGCCCGGAGAAATTTCTAAGCTTGCGGTCATCATTTTTACCGCGGCATATCTTGCGTCGGATCCGAAACTGATTTTGTCTTTTAGAAAAGGCGTTCTTCCGCTTCTTCTGGTTATGGGTGTCTTTGCCGGTCTGATCATCAAACAGCCGAATCTGTCTACCGCTATTACAGTCTGCGGTATTATCGCAGGGATTATGTTTCTTGCGGGGCTGCAGTGGAAGTACATTATCGGTGCCGGAATCGCAGGCTCTGCCGGAATTGCAGGTCTGGTTCTTGTGGGAGATAAAATCGGCGCTGCGCATTGGAAGGACAGAGTGACCAGTTTCATGGACCCTTTTGCCGATGCTCTCGGAGATGGATTCCAGGTGGTGCAGTCTCTGCTTGCACTGGGATCAGGCGGCCTCTTCGGACTGGGACTTGGTAAAAGCATACAGAAGAATCTATATCTGCCTGAACCACAGAACGACTTTATTATTGCCATTATTGGAGAAGAGCTTGGCTTTGTGGGACTTTCACTGCTGATGCTTGTTTATGCAGTTTTGATCTGGAGATGCTTTCATATTTGTCTCAATGCACCGGATCGTTTTGGCATGCTCCTTGCCGGAGGCATTACGATCATGCTGGGACTGCAAGTCGTTTTAAATTTGGCAGTTGTCACTTCATCTATGCCGCCGACCGGTATTGCACTGCCGTTTATCAGTTATGGCGGTAATGCACTTTGGATTCTCATGGGATCTATGGGAATCATTTTGAATATTTCCAGACGGAGTAATAGTTCGGGTAAGTAATGAGAGGAGATATGATGAGAGTAATTGTAACAGGAGGAGGCACCGGCGGACATATCTATCCGGCCATTGCTATTGCAGACAAAATTAAAGAAAAAGAACCGGATTCGGAAATTCTCTATATCGGAAACGATATTGGCCTGGAAAAAGATATTGTACCCCAGACCGGCTATCCGATGGAACTGGTTTCTGCCAAGTGGCTGGACAGAAGAAATCTGTTCAAACTGTTTGATACCGGTTTCTCTACTATGCGCGGAATTCGGCAGGCTTATAGAATCATGAAGAAATTTAAGCCGGACGTGGTTATCGGAACCGGGGGATTTGTTTGCGTGCCGGTCATGTATGCAGGGCATAAATACGGCGCTCGGTGTTATCTGCACGAACAGAATGCTTATCCGGGGGTGGCCAACAAGGCTTTGGAGAAATTTGCCGACAAGGTTTTTCTCGGTTTTCCGGAGGCAGGGCACTATTTTAAGCAGCCGGAAAAACATATCAATGCGGGAAATCCGGTTAGGCAGCAGTTTTATGATGTGGATCAAGAGGCAGCCAGAGATAAGCTTTCCATTCCGAGAGAGGATTTTGTCGTATTTTCCTTTGGCGGAAGTCAAGGCGCAGAGATGATTAACGATGTTGCTTTTGACCTTTTGGAAGCAATTAACGGTCATAAAGGCGTTACCTTTATTTTCGGTACGGGAAGCCAATATTATGAGGAAGTTCTGGAAAAAGCCCGTGACAAAGGCATTGAAATACAGGAAAATATCCGTGTCAGAGACTATATCACCGATATGCAGGATTATCTGGGTGCGTCGGATCTGATTATCAGCAGAGCCGGAGCGCTTTCTGTAGCTGAAACTACAGTTTGCGGAAGAGCCTCTGTTCTGATTCCTTCGCCGAATGTAACGGGAAATCATCAATATTTTAACGCTAAATCCGTTGCGGACAGAGGTGGCGCCGTGCTTATCGAAGAAAAAGATTTAACCGGGGAGCTGCTGTTAGAAGAAGTTATGCGTCTGAAAAACAACCCGGAGATTTTAGATAAGATGGGCAGAGCAAGTAAGGCCTGTGCGCCGCTTTCTGCTACAGAAACCATTTATGCGGAGATACAAAAGCCATGAGCGATCAGTATGAAGACATTACATTTAAAGAGATCGGGCGAAAGAAGAAGGTCAGGAAGAAAAAACACTATCTGCTTCGACTGACTATTTTTGTCGGCATTGTAGCGGCTGTGGGATTGTTTTTATCCTCTGGCCTTTTTGACGTAAAAGAAATCAATGTGGAAGGAAATATCTACTATAGCGACGACGAGGTGATTACGCTGGCAGGAGCGAAGACGGGGGTCAATCTGTTTTACGGTGTGGGCGATAGTGAAATTAAGGACAAGCTCAGTAAAGATCCCTATTTTGCAGAGGTACATATTAAGAGAAAGCTGCCTTCTGCGATTACCATAGAGGTGGAGGAGCGCAGGCAGACGGCTGCAATCGTTTATGGGGATAATTATGTGATTATTGATAAGGTGGGTACAGTGTTGCGGAAAAGCGATATTGATCCCAAAATCACTCTGTTGACGGGGCTGACTATTAGCAAGATGAACGTGGGAGATCAAGTGGAAATCGAGGAAGCTTCTACACTGAATACGACGCTGCAGATGATTGACAGTATGGAGGAAGGCGATTTTTATTTCAAAAAAATCGATGTGTCCGGTATTGTTATCCGGGCGTATATCTATGATACTTTGTTGGTAAAAGGAACGGCGAAACAGATGATGCAGGCCATTGAAACAGGCAATCTGCAGAAGGTGATCAACAATCTGCTGGAAAACGAAACCGTTAGAGGAACGGTCAGTCTGGGGGATCACGGCTATATGTCATTTTCACCTGATTTTGCGTAAAAAAGTGGTGCAAAAAAAATATATCTATGGTAGAATAAATATAATAATGGGATCTAAGGAGGCAATTCAGAATGTTGCAATTTGAGACAGGCCAGGACAACTCAGCAGTCATCAAGGTTATCGGTGTAGGCGGCGGCGGCTGCAACGCAGTAAACCGAATGATGGAGGCTGATTTGCGCGGTGTTCAGTTTATCGCAGTGAACACCGACAAACAGGCTTTGAATAGATGTAAAGCAGAAACCAAGATTCAGATCGGCGAGAAGCTGACCAGAGGACTTGGCGCAGGGGGTAATCCGGAAGTGGGCCAGAGATCCGCAGAGGAAACGCTGGACGAGATTACCGACTTATTAGAAGGATCAGATATGGTCTTTATTACTGCCGGCATGGGTGGCGGAACAGGTACAGGCGCAGCGCCGATTATCGCTAAGGCGTCTAAGGATATGGGTATCCTTACCGTAGGTGTAGTGACCAAACCGTTTTCCTTTGAAGGCAAAAAGAGAAAGGACCAGGCAGAACTGGGACTGAGCTTCTTAAAAAAATACGTAGATTCACTGGTAGTTGTGCCTAACGACAAATTGCTGCAGAACTGTGAGAAGAATACTTCCATGTTGGATGCCTTTACCATGGCAGACGACATCTTAAGACAGGGTGTTCAGGGTATCTCCGATCTGATTTCAGATTTTGCACTGATCAACGTAGACTTCGCCGATGTCAAGTCTGTTATGACCGACAGAGGTATAGCCCACATGGGCGTTGGCCGCGGAAAGGGCGAGAACAGAGCCAAAGATGCGGTTAAATCCGCTATCGAAAGTCCGCTTCTGGAAACAACCATTGCGGGCGCAAGGGCAATTCTGCTGTACGTTTCCGGCGGTTACGACTTGGGTATGTTAGAAGTCAACGAAATTGCAAGTCTGGTTGAAGAGCAGGCAGATAGAGAGGCAATTCTGATCTTTGGTGCGGCTGTCAGCGAAGAAATGAATGATGAGGTAGCAATCACAGTCATTGCGACAGGCTTTGGCGAAGGACTTTCGTCCGCGCCGCTGAACTATGGCAACGTTGAGAAGAAAGCGCCAGAAGAAATCGTTACGGAAGACGGTCTGACCGGCAGAAGTGTGACTCTTGGGGAAATCTTTGAGGAAACCAGGGGCGAGGAGGAGAGCGATTCACGTTTCGGCGCAATCCCTTCTTTTCTGAATAGAAAATAATTTCGCTTAGTTGAAAAGCCGGCATCTTAGTGACCGGCTTTTTCGTGATTTTAAAAGATAATGTATGATGAAAGAAATTCGTTCCAAGGACAATCGAATATATAAAGAATGTCTGCGTCTTTCTCAAAGAAAGTACCGGGATAAGGAGGGTCGCTATCTGATTGAAGGATTCAATCTGATTGGGGAAGCCCCCTGCAGAGAGCTTGATTACATCGTGATCAGAGAGAGTCAAGCTCTGGAAGCTCCGGATTTTGGTCGGGTCTATCTGATGGAGGATGATCTCTTTGGGAAGATTGCGCAGACGCAAACCAGCCAGGGTATTCTTGCCGTTATGAACAAACACGCCTTTTCCATAGAAGAGATTGCAGAGGCTGTGGCAGATGGCGGTAACGTGCTCGTTTTGGATAGATTACAGGACCCGGGGAATATCGGCACCATGATTCGTACCGCAGAGGGAGCAGGCTATAAGGCTGTTTTTGCGCTGAAAGGTACGGCGGATGTGT
The DNA here is from genome assembly GCA_036305845.1 of Emergencia sp. GTDB lineage: Bacteria > Bacillota > Clostridia > Peptostreptococcales > Anaerovoracaceae > Senimuribacter. The sequence goes on along the minus strand of JAXKAR010000025.1, from coordinate 39,938 downwards.
ATTCGCCCAAGACCATTCGAGCGGCGGCCGGTTCAGTCTTTAGGATCCCTATTATTCATGTCGAGGATAATAGGGAGCTTGCGGCGCTTACGGGGAAGTTAAACAAACGACTGACCGTAACCAGCCTTCAAACCGACAAATTTTATTATGATGTAGACTTATCTGAAGATACAGCCCTGGTCATCGGAAACGAAGGCAACGGTGTGTCAGAGGAACTATTGGATATGGCTGACATCAAGGTTAAGATTCCCATGGAAGGGAGTCTCGAATCTCTCAATGCGTCCGTTGCAGCGGGGATACTGATGTATGAGACGCAGAGAAAATAATCGTGTAAGATAAATATAAATATAGATGTGAGGTTTATGAAGATGCAAGAAAAACTTAAGCAAATGTTGGATGATGCCAAGGCGCAGCTGGAAAAAGCTGAATCACTGGCAGACACAGAAGAAATCAGAGTGCGAATTCTGGGCAAAAAGGGAGAGTTGACAGAGATTCTCCGTTCCATGGGGAAATTACCTCCGGAAGAAAAGAAGGCTCTTGGCATGGCCGCAAACAAGGTGAAAGCACAGTTCGAACAGCTCCTTTCCGAAAAAGCCGCAGAAGTCAAAGAAAAGGCAAAAGCAGCCAGATTTAAGGCAGAACGAATTGACGTAACTGAGCCGGGAAAACCGGTTGTCTATGGTGTAAAACACCCGATTACCCAGACCATCGACGAAGTAGTGGATATTTTCCGTTCCATGGGATACACCGTCTACGAAGGACCGGATGTAGATACGGTTTATAACACTTTTGATGCGCTTAACTCACCGGAAAACCATCCGGCAAGAGATTTGACCGATACCTTTTACATTAACGAGGATGTGGTCTTAAGACCTCATACATCCTCTGCAGAAATCAGGGCAGAAAAAGAACTGCCTCTGCCTTACAAGGTGCTGATTCCGGGAAGATGCTACAGAGTAGATACACCGGATGCAACCCATTCTCCGACCTTCCATCAGATTGAGATGATGGTTATCGGAGAAGATATTACCATGGGCGATCTGAAGGGATCTTTAGATCATATGGCTAAGAAACTCTTCGGACCGGAAACCAGAACCAAGTTCCGTCCGAGCCATTTTCCGTTCACTGAACCAAGTGCAGAAATGGACGTTTCCTGTTTCAAATGTGGCGGCAAGGGTTGTCCGGTCTGCAAGGGAAGCGGATGGATTGAAATCCTGGGATGCGGTATGACCCACCCTCACGTACATCAGGCCGGCGGTGTGGATACAGAAAAGTATACCGGATTTGCTGTAGGTATGGGCGTAGAGAGAATTGCTATGCTCAAGTACGGTATCGATGATATCCGTCTCCTGTACGAAAACGACATGAGATTTATTGAACAGTTCAAATAAAAAGAATTACACATAAAGTGAGGTTAATATACGATGATAGTTTCATTAGAATGGTTAAAAGATTATACAGATGTGGGCGTACCTGTAAAAGAATTCTGCGACCGCATGATTATGTCCGGTTCTGACCTGGAAACCTGTGACGAACTGGGGTGCGGCATCAGCGGAGTCGTTGTCGGAAGAATTGATAAGATAGAAAAACACCCTGATGCAGATAAGCTGGTAGTATGCCAGATCAATATCGGCAAAGCTGAACCGGTACAGATTGTTACCGGCGCAACCAATGTATATGAAGGCGGTTATGTACCGGCAGCCCTGGATGGAAGTCATATTCCGGGACCGCTGCATGGTCAGCCAAAGACCGAAGACGGCGTGATCATTACCAAAGGTAAGCTGAGAGGCGTTTTATCCGACGGTATGCTCTGTGGTCCACAGGAATTGGGTATTGAAGATAAGATTGCACCGTATATCTCCAAGGATGGCATCTGGATGCTGCCGGGAAACTGGGATGAACATCTGGGCGAGGACTTTGTAGAAGCGTTGGGGCTTCACGACTATGCTGTGGATTTCTGCATTACGCCGAACCGTCCGGACTGTCTCTGCATGCTGGGTATGGCAAAAGAAGCGGCTGCTGTTTTCGAGACAGAAATGGTTTACCCAAAGACAGAATGTGAAAAGACTGATGAGAATGCTGCAGATTATATTTCTGTGGAAGTCAATAATGATAACTGTAAGCGTTATACCGCAAGAATCATCAAGGATGTAAAGATCGAGCAGTCCCCATGGTGGCTGCAGAAACGCCTGATGGCAGCCGGTATGAGACCGATTAACAACATGGTAGACATCACCAACTTTGTTATGATGGAATACGGTCAGCCGCTGCACGCTTTCGATATCAGAAGCATTGCAGGCAGCCATATTGTTGTAGATGTGGCAAAGGATGGAGATAAATTCACCACGCTGGACGGCCAGGAGAGAGACATTTACAGTGATACATTGATGATCAATGATGCAGAAAAGCCAATCGGTATCGCCGGCATTATGGGTGGTCTGGATTCGGAAATCGTAGATGATACCAACACCGTTGTTATTGAATCCGCCTGTTTCGACAAGACTTCCATTCATCGCTCCATGAAAAAGCTGGAGATGAGGACAGAGGCCTCCGCAAGATACGAAAGGGGACTGGATCCGAACTTATGCGAAGCTGCTGCCGATAGAGTCTGCAAACTGGTGGAGATGCTGGGCTGCGGAAAGGTCTTAAACGGCAGCGTAGATATCTATCACAATCCGGAAACACCGAAGACGATTTCCTGCAGAGTCAGCAGGGTTAATAAGATTTTGGGCACAGACATTTCCAGAGAAGAAATGGTTTCCTATCTTGAGAGACTGGATATGCAGGTAGAAGGCGAAGGAGATACCATGCTGGTTACTGCGCCAACCGTTCGTCAGGACATGAAAGCAGAAATCGACTGTGTTGAAGAAATTGCAAGATTGTACGGATTCGATAACCTGCCGATGACGCTGCCAAAGGCAGATACGGTAGGCAATGTATCCAAGAGCTGGGCCATGAGAGGTCTAACCAGAGATCTGCTGTGCGGAATGGGTGTAAACGAAATTCAGACCTATTCCTTCTCCAACAATAGAATTTTAGACAATATGGGCATAGAGGAAGACTCCTGGGAGAGAAATTTCGTAGAAATTATCAATCCGATGGGAGAAGAAACTGCCGCAATGCGGACCATTCTGACACCGGGTATGTTAGAGGTTCTGGGCAGAAATTATGCCAGAAACGTAGAACAGGTAAGGGCTTATGAAATCGGGTTGACGTATATGAAGAATCTGATGGATGAGAAAGCTCTTCCAATCGAAACTTATGATTTATCCATCGGTCTTTATGGTAAGGATGAAGATTTCTTCAGCCTGAAAGGTGTGATTTGTACTTTGCTGGAAAGACTGGGAATCGAAAACGTGGAATTCGTTGCTGAATCAGAATACAAGGTATATCATCCGGGAAGATGCGCACGCATTGTAACGACGGATTATACCGGAGAAGAAGTGGAACTGGGTATTATGGGTGAAGTACATCCGGATGTTTCGGAAAACTACGGGCTTACCGGAACCCGCGCTTATGTGGCAGAACTGTTCTTCGATCTGATTACAGAGCTTTCCGACAAGGAAATTCAGTATCATCAGCTTCCGAAATATCCTTCCACATCCAGAGATATTGCCATGGTGGTAGATGAAGATCTGCAGGTAGGCGATATGATTAAGGTGATCAAAAAAGCCGGCACAGAAATTCTGGAGGATGTAAAACTCTTCGACGTTTACAGAGGTCATCAGGTAGAGGAAGGCAAGAAGAGTGTGGCTTTCAGCCTGACTTACAGACACGATGAAAAGACGCTGACTGACGAAGAGACCGACAGTGCACATACAAGCGTGCTGACAGCCCTGAAAGATAAGTTCGATGCAGTAATCAGAGAGTCCTAATCGGCGAATAGAACAAGCCGCAGAAAATAACGCAGAGGTAAGAGCATGGAAAGTAAAGTAACGGTAAAAATTTACGGACAGGAATATATCATTGCCGGTGATAAGACCGAGCAGGAAATTGCACGAATCGCAGAATATGTGGATAATAAAATGCGTCTGATCAGCCGTGTTGCCGGGGAAGCCGGTCAGGGCAGTATCGGGATTCTTTCTGCCATAAATATTGCGGAAGAGTACTTTGATGCCCTTGCTCAGATGGAACAGCTGAGTATTACCAAGACCCAGCTGGAGAATGATTCCAAGTATTATCTGAAGATGTGGGAAGATGCAAAGAAGAACTTTCATCAGTATAAAGAAAACATGTCGGAGATGAAGAATCACCAGAAAGAAAGCGAGCAGCGTTTCAAGGAACTGCAGGCGAAATGCACCGAATATGAGAATTCCTTTTTCGATCTACAGATGGAAAATATCCAGCTGAAAAGTGAGCTGGAAAAACTGAAGAATAACGGATAGAGGAAACAAAATGAATCAAAAAGCACTTGATGTGTTAGAATACAGAAAAATAATTGAACTTCTGAATGAACAGGCAGGCTCGGAAATGACCAGACAGGTCACTTCCGAACTGCGGCCTTATACAGAAGCAAGGATCATTTCAGAAGAACTAAGGTCAACCACAGAAGCGGTTGACCTTATTGTGCGTAGAGGACCGCTGCCGACAGCGGGTCTTTACGATATCGGCGGAAGTGTTGAATTTTCAAGAAAAGGCGGCACACTTTCCATGAAGCAGCTTCTGCAGATTCACTACAACCTGCATATCGCAGGCAGGGTGGTCAGCTTTATGAAAGGCGATATTCCGCCCATGCCGATGATCGGTTCTTTGACGGAGCTTATCGTCCCTATGCCTCGCCTTGCCGAGGAGATTGATCGCTGCATTTTATCTGAGGATGAGATGAGCGACAATGCATCTGCGGAACTGAGAAATATCCGAAGAACCATCGCAAGGCAGAACGATGCAATCAAAAATAAGCTGAACCATATTCTTAATTCTACGGATAACAGAACTTATCTGCAGGATTCTCTGGTGACGATGCGAGATGGCCGCTATGTTATTCCGGTCAAACAGGAGCACAGAGCCAGGTTTCCGGGAATCGTTCATGATCAGTCCAAAGCCGGCGCAACCTTGTTCATCGAACCACAGGTCATCGTTAATTTGAACAATGAGCTGCGGGAGCTGGAGCTGGCGGAAGAAGCTGAGATTACCAGAATTCTGGGGGAACTTTCGTCTCAGGTTTCTGAGCGATATCACGATATCAAAAACAACCAGAAATTGCTGGTGCAGCTGGACTTTATCATGGCCAAGGGTAAGCTGTCCAGGCTGCTTAAAGGCGAAGAACCGCAGATTGATCAAGAGGGGATTCTGGATTTGCGCGAAGCTCGCCATCCGCTGATTGACCAAGAAAAAGTGGTGCCGATCAGTGTAGCTTGCGGCCGGGGGTACAGAACCCTGGTTGTTACGGGACCAAATACAGGCGGAAAGACCGTGACCCTAAAGACAGTTGGCCTTCTGGCTCTCATGGCACAGAGCGGCCTGCATATTCCGGCCAGCAGTCAGAGCAGACTGCCTGTGTTTACGGATATCTTCGCCGATATTGGTGACGAACAGAGTATTGAACAGAGCTTATCCACTTTCTCTTCCCATATGAAAAATATCGTACAGATAGTGGAGGCCGCTGATGAACAGTCCCTGGTCTTAGTCGATGAGCTGGGTGCAGGTACTGACCCTACAGAAGGCGCAGCCTTGGCTATTTCCATATTGGAAACCTTATATGGGGCAGGCGCTATGACCATTGCCACAACCCATTACAACGAAATCAAGAAGTACGCTTTATCTACCAACGGGGTAGAAAATGCTTCCATGGAGTTCAATGTAGAAACGTTGAGTCCGACTTACCGGCTTTCCATCGGTGTTCCGGGCAAGTCCAATGCTTTTGAAATTTCCAAGAAGCTGGGACTTCCGGGAAAGATGATTGACCGGGCAGGCCAGCTGATTGAGCGTGGTGATATTGAGTTCGAGGATGTGCTCAGCGCTATAGAAGCCGATAAGAAAAAGGCGGAGCAAGAGCGTGACGAGGCTATCATGATCAACATCGCCATGAAGAAAAAGCAAGAAGAAATGGATCGGCAGGCGGCAGAACTTTCAAAGAAGAAAGAGAAACTGATTGCAGACGCCAGAGAAGAGGCCAGAGAAATCCTTCGAGATGCCAGACAGACGGCTTCAGACGTGCAGAAAGAGCTAAAGGAGCTATCTAAACTGGAAAGTTTGGGCGAGCGAAATAAACGCTTTGATAAGAGCAGAAGAAAACTGAAAGAGACGGAAAGCAAATACGAAGAGAAAATCATCAGACAAGTAAACAGCAATCCGATTTCCGCCGGTGATATCAAGGTTGGTGATAGGGTCAAAGTTTTATCTCTGGATCAAAATGGAGAAGTCCTTTCACTGCCTGACGAGAAAGGAGATCTTCTGGTAAAAATCGGTATCATGAAAGCCAACCTCAATGTGGATGAGCTGATGCTGATTAACGATGGAACCCAAAAGAAGAAACTGCCAAAGAAGACAAGCTACGGCGGTCTTTACAAGACGAAGGCGCAAAATGTATCCATCTCCATCAACGTGCAGGGAGAAAACCTGGATGATGCAGTGATGGATGTGGATAAATACCTGGATGATGCTTATGTGGCCGGACTGAAAGAAGTTACCGTCATTCATGGAAGAGGTGAAGGAATTTTAAAATCCGGTCTGCGAGATATGATGAAACGGCATAAACACGTTGCATCTTTCCGCAAAGGCAATTATAATGAAGGCGGCGAAGGGGTCACCATCGTAAAACTGAAGACGGAGTAAAATATGTATATTGTGAGTAAATGCCTTCTCGGTGTAAATTGCAAGTATAACGGAGGCAACAACCTGAATGAAGATGTGGTGGAATTCTGCAGACAGCATCAGTATATGACAGTCTGTCCCGAGGCGGCAGGGGGGCTTCCCATGCCAAGACCTCCTGCAGAATACATAGCTGACGGACGTATCGAAGACAGAGAAGGACGGGATGTTACTGCATTTTTTGAGGAGGGCGCAGCACGCTGCCTGAAACAGGTTATGGAGAAAGAAGCCGAAGGCATTAACATAGAAGGAGCAATCCTAAAAGCAAACAGCCCTTCCTGCGGCAGTGGGAGAATCTATGACGGAACATTCAGCGGAACCCTGACCGAAGGGTACGGATGCTTTGCCGCCAAGCTTGCCGCAAGAGGTATTGCAGTCATTTCAGAAAAGGAGATAAAAAATGGTAAATTTTAAGGACGAAATTGCGAAACTGATCGCAGAACATGTAGAAGGCCTGGAACTTTCTGAAATCCAGGATATGGTAGAAGTACCGCAGGACGCTAAGATGGGAGATTATGCGTTCCCTTGCTTCAAGCTGGCAAAAGTTCTCAGAAAAGCACCGCCTTTAATCGCAAAAGGCATTGCTGAGGGAATCAGCGGAGCGCCTATTTTTGAAAAGGTAGAGCAGGTCAATGCTTATGTAAATATGTTTATCTCTAAGGAAGAATTTGTAAAGGACACTTTGGAAGAAGTTCTGGCAAAAGGAGATGACTTCGGGAAATCCGATATCGGCGGAGGCAAGAAAGTTATCGTAGAGTATTCCTCTCCAAACATTGCAAAGCCGTTCCACATCGGACATATCAGAAGTACGGTAATCGGTAACTCGATTTACAAATTATATGATGCGCTGGGTTATGATGTAGTCAGAATCAACCATCTGGGCGATTACGGAACCCAGTTTGGCAAGATGATCTGCGCGTACAGACATTGGGGAAACAAGGAAGATGTTATTAACGAACCGATCAAGACACTTCTTGAATATTATACGAAATTCCACGTTGAGGTAGAAAATCATCCAGAATTGGACGATGAAGCAAGAGAAATCTTTACTAAGCTGGAACATGGCGAACCGGAAGAATTGGAATTATGGCAGTGGTTCAGAGATGAATCGCTGAAAGAATTTACCAGAGTATATGATATGCTTGGCATCACCTTTGATTCCTATGCAGGCGAAAGCTTCTACTCAGATAAAATGCCTCGCTTTGTACAGGAACTCAAGGATAAAGGCATCATGGAAGAATCGCAGGGCGCCAATATCGTTAATCTGGAAGAATATGGCCTGGGTGTTGCCCTGATCACCAAGAGCGACGGTTCCACGTTGTACATTACCAGAGACATCGCAGCGGCGAACTACAGAAAAGAAACCTATGATTTCTACAAGAATATCTACGTTGTTGCATCTCAGCAGAATCTTCACTTCCAGCAGTGGAAGAAAGTGCTGGATTTACTGGGATACAAATGGGAAAAGGATTGTATTCACGTACCGTTTGGCCTGGTTAGCTTGGAAGAAGGCACTATGTCCACAAGACACGGCAGAGTAGTTTTCCTGGAAGACGTGCTGAACAAAGCAGTCGAAAAAACCAGAGAGATTATCAAAGAAAAGAACCCGAATGCAGCGGAAGCAGATATTGACGAGACAGCAAAAACTGTTGGTATCGGTGCAGTAATTTTCCAAGAACTGTCCAACAATAGAATCAAGGACTATGTGTTCAAGTGGGATAAGGTGCTTAACTTTGACGGCGAAACAGGCCCATATGTACAGTACACCCATGCAAGATGCGCCTCCGTTCTGCGGAAAGCAGGGGAGGACGTAGTGAAAAAGGCTTCTGCCGTTGACAGCATCGATTGTAAGTATCTCTGCAGCGAAAGCGCATACGAGCTTGCTAAACTGTTGTATAAATTCCCTGATGTGGTTGCTGATGCAGGGGAAAAATATGAACCTTCCATCGTAACCAGACATATTGTAGATATGGCACAGGGCTTCAACCGCTTCTATCACGATGAGCATATTCTCACGGATAACGAGGATGAACAGGTTGCGAAGATTGCTCTGGTTATGGCGGCAAAGAACGCTATCAAGAACGGTCTTGCGCTTTTAGGTATGAAAGCGCCTGAACGCATGTAATCCGTACAAAAATTATCGTAAAAGGAATTGAATTTATGAGATATGAAGGCGATATTTACAGACCGCCCAGCGAGGCGTACAGTCTGTTAATTCAGGTAACCATCGGCTGTTCCCACAACAAATGCACCTTTTGCAGTATGTTCAAGGATAAAGTTTTTCGTGTGCGAGATGTGCAGGAAGTGTTGGAAGACCTAGAATCCGCAAGACGAGCCTACCGCAGGGTAGAACGAATTTTCCTCTGTGACGGAGACGCTCTCTGCCTGGCAACGAGCAAGCTGCTGGTGATTTTAGAGAAAATTCGGGAGTTATTTCCGGAGTGTCGCAGAGTCAGCGTTTACGGTTCAGCTAAGGATGTTTTGCGCAAAACTCCTGAGGAACTGGTTCAGCTTAGGGATGCCGGTATAGGTATGATCTATCTGGGCGCAGAATCGGGCAGCCAGAAGGTGCTGGATGCAATTTGCAAAGGGGTTACCCGCCAGGAGATGATTGACGCAGTGAGAAAGATTGAGGACTGTGGTATTCCGGCATCTGTGACCTTTATTTCCGGTCTTGCCGGTAAGGAAGGCTGGGAAGAACACGCCATAGAAACCGGCAAAATGATCAGCGAGATGAATGCTTCCTATGTGGGATTGCTGACACTTATGCTGGATTCCAGAGCGCCGATTACGAATCAGATCAACAGGGGAGAGCTGCAGCTCTTATCCGGTGAGGAAGTGGTGGCAGAAACTTATCTTTTGCTGAAACATGCCAATCCGGAGAAACCTTGTGTTTTCCGCAGCAATCATGCCTCCAATTATGTTTCTCTTCGGGGAAATTTGCCGCAGGATAAACCGGCAATGATGGCGCAACTGACCCGTGCAATGGAGAACACCGGAATGCTCAAGGATGAGCGATTCAGAATGCTATAGCTTTTGGCTTCGTATTTTAGGATAAAGAAATGAAACTGTTACTGACAACATTAAATTCTAAATACGTTCACACCAATCTGGCGCTGAAGTATCTGTATTGTGCAGGTAAAGAGATGGCGGCAGGTGATGGGGGCGGCGCAGAGATAGAGCTGCGAGAGTTTACCATCAATAACGATATGAACTATGTATATGGGGAGATTATCCGTGGCAGTTATGATTGCGTATGTTTTTCCTGTTATATTTGGAATATCGAAAAAGTACTCAATCTGACGGCTGATTTGAAAAAAGCACAGCCTTCGATGAAGATTCTTCTCGGCGGTCCTGAGGTCAGTTATGGGCGCAGGACGTTGATGGAAAATTGTCCGTGGATTGACTATATTATCCGGGGAGAAGGGGAGCATCCCTTCTCCCGCTTTTGCTGTAAGCTGAAGGAATCTTCTGCTTGGCTTTCGGAAGGGGATTTGCCGGAAATACCGGCGCTGACCTATAGAGATGAAAACGGAGATATTTGCGAGACTGCTCAGGGCATGCTGTTGCCTATGGAAGAAGTTCCTTTTCCTTATAAAGAGCTACCGCCGGAGCAGGACAAGGTGGTTTACTATGAGTCTTCCCGAGGGTGCCCTTATCGGTGCAGCTACTGTCTGTCGTCTCTGGACAAGTCTATCAGAGCTTTGCCGGTAGAAGACACCTGCCGCCATTTGGGCTTTTTTCTTTCCCAAAAGGTGAAGCAGGTTAAGTTTATCGATAGGACCTTTAACTTCGACCTGACCAGGGCTAAAGAGATCTGGCAGTATTTAATTGAGCAGGATAACGGCATCACCAACTTTCATTTTGAGTTATGTGGAGAGCTTTTGGATGATCAGGCTTTTTCCCTTTTGGAGAAAGCAAGGCAAGGTCTGTTTCAATTTGAAATTGGGATTCAGAGCTGTAATGACAGGACTCTTGCAGCTGTTGACCGGAAAGAACAGGTTATGCCGATTCTGGACAATGTGAGGCGGCTTATTGCTATGGGAAACTGTCATGTTCATGTGGATCTGATTGCAGGACTTCCTTATGAGGACTACGAATCTTTTGGGCGTTCCTTTGACCTGGTTTATGGCTTGCAGGCGGACAATCTGCAGCTTGGCTTTCTCAAACTGTTGAAGGGAACTAAGATTCGTAAGGAGACAGAAAACTACGATTATGTTTTTCGCAGCAGAGCACCTTATGAGGTCATTGCCAACAAATGTATGGGCGCTGAAGAAATGGTGCGATTGAAGATGATAGAAAACGTTCTGGACCTTTATGCCAATAAGGGCGGTTTTGAACAGAGTTTGGACTTTCTTATAGAAAAGGTTTCGGACAGGCCGTTCAGCTTCTTTGAAAAATTTGCAGATTACTTTTATGACCAGGGGTTTCAGCACAGGTCGCATAAGAAGGAAGATTTATACCGGATTTTGCGAAAGTTTGCAAAGTCCATGGACCAGGAGTTTTCGGGCATTTTGGAACATGCAGAGAAACTGATCAGTCAGGATTTAGAGGAAACCATGAATTTTGACGCAGTAAAGAAATTTTACAAAAAAGGATGGGAGATAAATGGATAAGAAACAAACAGAGAAGAAGGTTCTGCAGGATCGAATTGGGGAATATCTTTATCCCCATACCAACGACTTCCTTTTTGATGAGCTTTCCGATAATTACCTGAAAAAAAGTGGTGTTGACGACATTCTTTCCGGGGTACCTGTACCAATCAAAAAGACGGCTTTGTCCAATCTTTCCACCTTGATCATTGCGCAGAACATGGCTTATATTATCGGGTGTGACATTAATTTTAAGTATCGGGATAATTATGTAGCCTACATCATTAGAACATTCACTGTAGATTTTGCTAAGCCGCTGATCAACGAAGGTATCGAGGCGGCAGCTAAGGGTGATTTTGACTATGCCTGCATCTGTTTCCGGGGCGCTCTTTTAATCGATCCTGATTCTGCAGATGCGCTTTACTGTTACGGCAGAGCCTGCAAAGACGCTTATGAAGCCGGAAGCGGGGAGGAATATATCGGACGTTATAAAGCGGAATCCTTGGAAGCCTTTGAGAAACTGACCTTGAAGAAACCGGATTTTGATATGGGTTTTTATTTCCTGGGCTATGGTTATGTGAATCTGGGGCTTTATGTAAAGGCAAAGCTGACCTGGGAAACCTTTATGCTCCTTTCTGAAAATGAGGAACAGAAGAAGGAAATCGCAGGCTGGATAGAGAAGCTGGTTGAGCCGGTAAAAATCGAAGAGGGATATAATTTGGTTCTTTCCGGCAGATATGAAGAGGGGATTACCATTCTGTCTGCCTACGAAGAAGATTCCCGTTTCAATGGCTGGTGGCCGCTGTGGTACTATCTGGGTACAGCCCACAGAGGACTGGCGCAAAACGAGGACGCTAAACGATGCTATCTTAAGGTTTTGCAGCTTTCTCCAAGTAATGGGGAAGCCATGGAAGAGCTTGTTTATCTGTACGAAGAGGAAGCTGAGACCGGTATTGAGGGGGCAAAGGAAAAAGCCGAAAAGTATCGTAAAAAAATAGAAGTGGTAAAACACAATGCGCAGCTGGACAAGGCCGAGAAGATGAACGGGTTGTCTTAATGAAGGGCGATTTCGTTTCAGTTTTCTTTGAATGGAAATGTCACAGAACAGTGGAGTGGCATTTGGAAGAAATTTGTGGTGAAGTGAAAAGTTTATAACGAAAAGGGGTTGACTTTTTCGCCATTACATTATATAATTATTCTTGCCGTCGGAAAAGACGGCAATTTGTTCCGAGGTAGCTCAATGGTGGAGCAACCGGCTGTTAACCGGTAGGCTGTGGGTTCGAGCCCCACCCTCGGAGCCAATTTTTTTTCAAGGCAATTTTGTTAGTGCGCCGGAATGGCGGAATTGGCAGACGCACAGGACTTAAAATCCTGCGATCCTTACCGATCGTACCGGTTCGACCCCGGTTTCCGGCACCAACATTATTTTCTTCACAATTTAATATCGCGGGGTAGAGCAGTTGGTAGCTCGTCGGGCTCATAACCCGGAGGTCGCAGGTTCAAGTCCTGTCCCCGCAACCATAACTGGACACCAATTTTGATACAATGGGTATCTTGATTGGTGTCCAGTTTCTTTTTGTAAAAGCCCCTATTTGCAAGGGTTTTCATATACTTTTTAACGATAACAGGCCCTACGGTGATTCTGAAATTGTCACCGTGGAGCCTTTTCCGTTTTACCCCTCTATACCATTTAACGAAAGGTCTGTGGGGTGTGCATTTTGAGCCAAGGGGTGTGCATCTTTTAATTATTCCTCGGCAAAGAAAAAAGCCGGAGCAGTTACGCTCCGACCTTGGTTTCCGTGCCGTTCTGGAAAACAAATGTGATTTGTCCATCCTTGTGAACAATGGCCTTTTCAATCATCACCGTCCAGATGGTGTCGTTCCAGTCATGCATCACTTCTGGCTGTTTCTTGAGGGTGCGGATATAAAGTGCCATCTTTTTGTCCTGTTGGCTTCGGGCGGTGCGTAGGCTTTGCAACCGCTCCAGTTCCGCAGCCGCCTTCTCGTACCGTTCGGTGAGGGCCTCGTACTTTTTAAGGTAGGCTTCCTGGGACTGTGCCGTGGATGCGTTTTCCTTGACTGCCACTTTGACCAGTTCGGCAACAACCTGGGTTTCTTCAAGCTGCCGTTCAATATCGACATCCAGTGTTCCGAAATCCATCAGCCGCGCACGCCACGCTTCACACCGCTTAATGATCTGCACCCGATCCTGCATCATCAGATTGTAGGCTTTTATGAAAAGCCGCTGTATGGTTTCGGTGTCCACTACGGGAGTGTGGCAGCGTTCCTCGTTTGCAAATTTGCCGTTACACTGCCAAATGGTGCGACGGTACTGGTCAGTGGAGTGCCATACCTTGGGACCGAAGAAGGCACCGCAATCCTCGCAGACCAGTTTGGCAGAAAGGACGCTTTTGCCGCTGTAGGCTTTGCCCAGAGTCTTCCGTCTGGCAAACTCCGCCTGCACCTGCTCCCATTCGTCCGGCTCAATGATGGCGGGATGACTGCCCGTCACATAATACTGTGGGACTTCACCCTCGTTGGGCTTTATTTTCTTTTCCAGAAAATCCACCGTGAATTTCTTCTGGAGCAGTGCATCACCCTTGTATTTCTCGTTCTGTAGGATACTGGTGATCGTGGTCTTGCTCCATGTCTGCTTGCCGCCCGGTGACGGGATGCCCAATTCCTCCAGGTACTTGCAAATGCCTGCTTGGGTCTTGCCCTCAAGGAAAAGCCCATAAATCAGCTTTACGACCCTTGCTTCGCTTTCGACAACCGCAGGCCGTCCGTCCTCGCCCTTTTCATAGCCGAGGAAGCGTTTGTACGGCAGATGCACTTTGCCATCGGAGAAGCTCTTGCGCTGTCCCCAGGTGATGTTTTCGGAAATGCTGCGGCTTTCTTCCTGCGCCAGAGAGGACATGATGGTGATGAGCAATTCGCCCTTGCCGTCAAAGGTGTAGATGCCCTCTTTTTCAAAGTAGCACTCCACGCCGTTCTCTTTCAGCTTTCGGATGGTTACCAGACTGTCAACCGTATTTCTCGCAAATCGGCTGACCGACTTGGTGACGATGAGGTCAATCTGACCGTCAAGGGCATCGGCAATCATCTCTTTGAACCCTTCACGGCGTTTGGTGTTAGTGCCGGAAATGCCCTCGTCCGTGTAGACTTTTACGAACTCCCATTCCGGCTTGGACTGTATGAACTTGGTGTAATAATCAATCTGTGCCTCATAACTGGTGAACTGCTCATCACTGTCGGTAGAAACACGGGCGTATCCGGCGACACGTCTTTTCCGTGCTGCTACCGAAGGCAGATGCGTCAGAGGGTTTATGGTTGCGGGTATCATTGTAACTTTAGGCATTCTGGTTCCTCCTTTCCAGGGCTTTCTGACGGGCGGTTGCTTTCATCTCGTCCGTCCAACTTTGGCTGCGTGAGCGGTCTTTCCATTTTCGTGTGACTTCTGAACCGTCATAAAAGCGGAAAATCAATACATTTTCATTGCAGACCAGAATGCTCTTTATCAGCCTGTGGAGTAATTCCTCTGAAAAATCCATCTGCCCAAGCACTTCTGCGGTCACTGCCTGCAGGGTTTCCTCTGGAATCTGCTTGGAAGCACAGGCGGCTTTGCCCATCGAATTGAAGGTGCCGCAGACCCAGACAGGACCCGTTTTCGTGACCTTGCGCCGATAGTTCTTTCCGCAGCCGTCACAGACCAGAAGGCTTGTGAACGGGTATGTTTTCTTGGGTGTTGGCTTTTTGATGAACCGCGCCGCCCGTCGTGCTTTTTCTGTCTGCATCGCCTGGAAAGTCTCCATGTCGATAATGGCATCGTGGGCATCCTCTGCGTGGTACTTCGGAAGTTCGCCGTTGTTGATGACGGTCTTTTTGGTAATGTGGTTCTCACGGAAAGTTTTCTGTAAAATCAGATTTCCCGTATAGGTGTAATTGCTGAGTATCTTGGAAATCACTGATTGACCCCATTGCTTTCCGAAGCGTGACGGGATGCCATCCTCATTCAGCCGTTTGGCAATGGTAAGGTAGCCATCGCCGGAAAGGTACTCGTCATAAATGCGGCGGACAAGGTCTGCTTCCTCTGGGATGATCTCGTACCGACCGTTCTTCAGCCGATATCCGAGCATGGCCCCGTTCCAGGGCATCCCTTCCTCGAAGTTCCTCTTGATACGCCATTTCTGGTTCTCACTGGCGGAGCGGCTTTCTTCCTGTGCGTAGGACGCCAGAATGGTCATCATCAGTTCGCCGTCACCGCTCATGGTGTGGATGTTCTGCTCCTCAAAGAAAATGTCCACCTCCCAGGCTTTGAAGTCACGGACGGTCTGTAGCAGTGTGACCGTATTTCGCGCAAAGCGGGAGATGGACTTGGTTATCACCATATCGATTTTTCCGGCGCGGCAGTCAGCGATCAGTCTCTGAAAATCTGCTCTGGATTCCTTGGTGCCGGTCTTGGCTTCATCGGCGTACACGCCAACATAGAGCCAGTCATCGTGATTCTGGATGAGGTCGCTGTAATAGCTGACCTGTGCGGACAGCGAGTGGAGCATGGCATCCTTGCCGCTCGACACACGGGCGTAGGCTGCAACTCGCTTTTTCTGTTCCAGTTTCGGTGGTTTTGGTACAATGGTTATTGCTCTTGGCATTTTGTCACCTCCTCGTAGTGTGACATATTACCTCTGAAACCACTATATATCAAGTCAATCCCGCGATATAAACTACACGAAGATATTCCAAATTCCTCGCGCTGCATTGTATCAATTATGGCGTAATCTTCCGGGGTTATAATCCCCAACGACAGCATCCGTTTTGCTTGGAGCATGGATGCCAGGTAGTCTTCAAGTCTGGCACGATAAGCATCAGTCACAGCAGCCACACTCCTCTCCGAAGCGGTCGGCAATGTAGCAGCCGTGGCTACAATATTTACGCTCTTTATTACCATACGCAGTGAATGGCTTACCACAGTGGGCGCAGGTATACGCATAAACCGCTTTCCGATCCACGCAGTCTGGGTGGCTGTTCCACCAGGCAGTCCGGCAAGTGTCCGAGCAGAACTTTCTCGGCTTCTGCTTGGGGACGATCTTTATCAGTTTTCCGCAGTTCTTGCAGGCAACCGTATTCTTTGCCGTATCGCCCAGACCGTTTCGGCGGCAGAATGAGCGTACTGTATTATCTGAAATACCGAGCATTTCACCGATTTTTACATAACTGATGCCCTGTAAACGCAAGGTTTTGATTTGTTCCTTCTGCAAATCCGTCATAGTGGGGTCCTCCAATCCGAGGGGCTTCCTCACTACCCACTGGAGGTGAAAACGGCATTTGAACAGAAAAACAGCAAAAAAAATAAGCCCACCGAAGAGAAATTATCTCCTCGATGGGCTTCGTGGTTAGTTGGGGATCTTCAGCTTCCAACCGCTGTAGATGACATTGGACTTCAGACCGTTGAGGGTCTTGATTTCAGGGTATCTGCTGCCTTTACCAAGATACAGGGCGGCAATGTCCCAGAGGGTATCTCCCTTAACCACCGTATGGATGCGGTAGTCAGCAGTGCCGGAGTCGGTTGCATCATCCACAGGATAGATAGCAACACCGTCATTGGTGAACACATAGGTGCCTGGGTTCTTGTCCGCTACCGCCTTTGCGTTGGCAAGGACGCGGTAGGCGCCGATCTGGGACTTGCTGTCCTTCCAGGTCTTACGCACACGGTAATAGCCGGAGGTCAGCTTTTCAGGATAGGTCACCACCGGCTCGGCAGTATCCTCGGTGTCCTCCTTGGTATCGGTAGCAAGCAGAGCCTTGACCTCGGCACGGAAGGTGTCCATGCTCTTGCC
Source organism: Emergencia sp. (assembly GCA_036305845.1). Lineage (GTDB taxonomy): Bacteria > Bacillota > Clostridia > Peptostreptococcales > Anaerovoracaceae > Senimuribacter. The sequence goes on along the minus strand of JAXKAR010000025.1, from coordinate 22,699 downwards.
GTGCTTCGGAAACCAGTGCATCACATCACCGTGGTTGGATGCGACACCCTGCTTGTAGCCCTCGGAGTGGCAGATGATATTCTGCTCGGTGAGACCATACTCTTTGCAGAGGTAGGCACAAAGTTCAACGGCCTCACGGTACACCTTCTGGAAATAGGTGTAATCCGTAAGACCGTCCTCGCAGATTTCAAAGCCGATATGTGTGTTATTGGCGCTGCCACCGGCGTGCCATCCACGATGATTCCACGGCAAAGTTTGGTATGTGGCAATGGTGCCGTCAGCCAGTTTGCCGATGAAAGCGTGGACGCAGACTTCTCTGCCGCCGGGGTGATAGGTGTTCCAGTGATTGCCGTACTGGTTTTCACCGAGCAGACCGTCATTGGGGCCAACATAGCGTTTCAGATTGGGGTTGTTTGCCCCGGTGGAATGAACCATGATACCCTTGACAGTGATGGTTCTGCCTGCCTTGTAACAGGCATTTTCCGTAAGAATCAGCTTATGCAGATTCATCATCGTCACCTCCTCGGTCATGAAGCTGTTCCAGGACTTCCTTCAGCTTTTCAGGAATAGGCAGTCCCAGATGGGCAGAGTTCTCCAGAATGCTGACACCCTCATTGGACAGGTAGAAGAAAATGACTGCGGTTCGCAGCACTCCACCCTGGCCGAGGACATAGACATCCACAATGTTGCCGATGCCCACAAGAGTGAAAATCAGCACCTTGCGGCAGATGCCTTTGAAGCCGATGGAACTGGAGAGGTTCTTGTCAGTGATGGCGCACATGACGCCGGTGATGTAGTCGATCACCGTAAAGGCGATCAACGCATACAGAAAGCCGTCCACACCGCCCAGGAACCATCCGAGGAAGCCACCGAAAGCGGTGAATGCGATCTGAATGCCAGACCAGATTTGTTTCATAGTGTTGTCCTCCATTTCGTTTTAATTATGCAAAAGGGCCTCTGCCACGAAAGCAGAAGCCCTATGTGCCTTATTCAGTTTGCTTGGGCAACCATTCCCATACCCGCATATCTTCCTGTCCGAGGGACCACATACACATCCCTCGCAGTTTCCATCGGTATGCCGCCTGGTTTGCCCAATAGATGAGGCTGTCCACATCCTGGTAGTACAGAATAGAAAAGCCGTCCGAGTCCCCAAGGAACAGTCTGGAAATCCAGATGTTGATGTCCCTGGGGATTATTTTTGCAGAGTAGTCGTTGCCGCACTCAAGCGGCATGATGTGGGAGTGGTAAAACTCATAGTCCAGAGAGATGCTTTCGCTTCTGGTGGACGATTCTTCCACATCACTGGTAAGCGTGAACACCTGGAACTCCTCATCCCAGGTGCAGTTCGACCGTTCAATTCTGCCGTAGGAAGTTTCAGTGCCATCCGGCATAATGACATCGAAACGCTCATACGGTTCGTATGTCCAGGCATCCCCCAGACGGAGCAGTTGGCAGTTGACAGGCATATCCGAGCGGATACCTGCGTAACCACCGCCACTGCTGACCGTAGCCGTGAAGCGGAGCGTGTACGAGGTGGACGAATAGACCCGCACCTTGTTTCCACGCTTACGCATCTCAATGGTATAAACACTTGGATTGGAGCGGAGGTCTGCCTTGGCGGTCTTTGCATAGGATGCCGAGTAGCTTCCCTTGAGCGTTGACCCTTCGTAGAGTTCCAACCTCTGCGTATCGTAGTTGATGCACAAAAACAGCGAACCGAGGAAGATGCCGGACTTGCCGCCACCATCCGGTGGGATGATGATCTGCGCTCGGAGATGGATGTCGGAAAAGCTGTTATAATTCCAGGCAAGCTGACCGTAGCCCTCAAGCTGCGAGTATGGACGGTTGGCATCGCTGTTAGGGTCTTGCCACACATCCCACTCGCCGGAGAGCGTTGTCCAGTAGCTTTCCGGGATCTTCTGCTCATCACGGAAATCCTCATACCATACCAGTGCAGAGTCCGGCTTTCGGCGCAGCATCTCAAGAGTCAGCTTGAAGCCGGTCGCCGGTCCCACCATATCTCCGTTGATGTCCTTGAACTTTCGTGGCGCCAGGGTGTATTCCGCATCACCTGCAGTGGGTTCTTCGGAAAAGTCCGTGCAGACACGGAAACCATAGAACTGGACACCATTCACGCCTACAGAGATTTTCAGCGTATGCTCTCCGGCAGTGAGATTTGCACCCTTGGCGAGGGTTGCCCAGAAAGTGGTTCGCCAGTACGGCCACCATAGCCGATTCTCGGAAAAATGAACCGTGCTGCCATCCAAAGAAGCATAAATGCTGTTTTTATCCCAGAACGGATAACACAGCCGGACTGCAACATCGTAGGTGCCGTCCTCATCAATGGTGAACTTATAGGTGGCAGAGCCGTCCTCTCCCAAGGTCACAAGGGTCTTGGAAACAGAAACAATGCCGGAATAGCTGTCCGGCTCGGCATCGTGGTCAATGAGAATTTCTCCAAACTCGGTCTTTTGCTGCTTGGCATAAGCGGTCAGATAGTTCCTACGGTTATAGACCTCTGCCATCTGGGGATAGGTTCTTGCCGTGGCATCTCTGCCTTCCATGTAGTCATACACATGAGGGAGTGCCCACGGACCCATATCGTAATCGTCCCAATAGGAAAGGATCGGAATGAAAGGCTGCGGTGGTGCATCATCGGTGAAGTTATACACGCCCTGCATCCAGTATTTTGCAGCATAGTAGGTGTGGGATGTGCCACGGTAGTATTCGCCCAGATTTTCCGGGGTGTCATAGATCTGCCAGTTCCAACCGTAGGCAGGCATACCGAGGAATACCTTGTCTGGGTTCATCACCCGCACAGCATAATCGTACACACCCTCAAGCCAACTTCTCGGAGAGACAGGACCAGGAGCGGAACCTGCCCAAGCCATACCGTAGGTCATAATGGATGCGGTGTCGCAGTATTTATCCAGATCACCGTAAACGCACCAGTTCTCACCGCCGACCGAGCCGTTGACCGAAGTCATACCCGGCAGGCAGATGTTTATTTCCTTGGTAGGGTCATAGGCTTTCACGGTGCTGTAAATATGGGCGAACATGGCGGTGGACGCTTCGTGGGTGGAGTAATCGTCGCCTTTTTCCAGGTCGATATCCACACCGCTGCACCAGGGGTATTTCTCCATGATGCGGACGAGTTCGGAGCAGAAAGTGTCCTGTGCGCCGTCCGTGTTATCACGCAGGGCTTTGAAGATGGAGTTTGCACCGTCATTGGCAACGGTGAGCAGCCAACGGATGTGGGGCCATTTGTTGATGTAGGTCAGCATATTGCTGATGGCAACACCGCTCTCGGTGATGGTGCCTGTCTTATCCACCTTAAAGGAAAATAGACCGATGGTGTCAATGCGGTCTCCGTAATCGCGCAGGGCTTCATACATTCTGGCATTGCCCATGAATGTCCAGACCATGATGCGTTTGCCTTTGAGTTTATCCATCAGATCGCGTCACCTCCATCGGTCATTTGTTGCAGTTCAAACAGCACCCTTGCGGATTTCCCAGTTTCCAGGTTGACCCTGTGCTTGGAGTCCCAGGCGGCGCTGTACTGATAAAAACCCTCCTTCGACTCGGTGATGCCATTCCTGGTACATTCCCGCACCGAAGCAAGGAGCGCCAGATCATCTTCGGCATGGAGGGCATTAGGGAAAACTACCCTTTGACCACCAACACCCTGGTGCAAGGAAACCGAGCCTGCCGCCATGTCCGACTTGGGATAGATGTGGATGTCCAAGCCGCCGGAGGTCTCGCCAAGATTACAGACAATGACCGTTTCAGCGGAGCGAACCACACCGTTGAACCAGACCTTATCGCTTTTCGCAAGCCTGCTCTCTGTGTGCGGCACATAGCCGGTTAGCGCCGGTCCTTCCTGCAGCATAAGGTCAGTGAACCAGATCGTGCCGGAGCAGTTGGTGACGGTAGGCTTCACCGTTACGCTCATGACACGCTTTTCCTGCTTTTTGTTTATGACCTCTGCCAGTCGGATGAATACGGGTTTAGCCATCAAGCACCCACTTCATCTCGCAGGGATGACCTACCCATCCCGTGGCAACAGAACCCGGCTGAAGCAGAAGGTCTGTTACATAAATTGTGCCGGAGCAGTTGGTGATACAGATACGCACCGTTATGGATTTGACCTTGGAAAAGTAGTTCTCCGGCGTGATCTTTTCCGTAGTTTTCGAGAAATAAGCCATATCGCACCTCCATCAGTACAGGTCAATGAAACGGGTCTCGGTGGTGCCGTCCTCGTATTCTATGACCACCTCAATGCCCACCTGGGCATCATCGGACAGCTTCTCCAGATCGTCCGAAGCAATCTGCGCCGACAGCGTATAACTGCTGCGGTTGGACGGATACACGGTCTGGGACATACTCTTGGTCATATCCGCAACACCTACAGCCTTAAAGGATGCCGTGCCGGAAGCACCGTTTGCACCGTCTGCTTCAAAGCCGGAATTGACCCAATAGGCCATGTCATCATCGGCACGGGAATTACGCAGATGATTGAACGGCACCAGTTCTCGGATGTCGTTATTGGAGACCACGCTCGTACCCTCAAGGGAGTCTGCGATGGTATCCAGGGTACTGACCGAACTGCCCAGGTTCTTCAGTGTAGTGGACAGTTCCAGAACGGTGTTCCAGGGTTCCTGTAGGTTGTACTCACGGCGCACGATGCGGGTAGTGACCGAAAGCCCCAACTCCTTATCCTCAACACGGACATAATCGCCCAGATTCCAGGCTTCATGCTCATAGCCCGTCAGAACGGACAAGTCCATCGCATTCAGCACATAGGACACGGTGGGATTGCAGTATTCCGCAAGGCGCATGGCTGTAAATTCCTTCATCTGGTACGGGTTGGTGAAGGAGGAACAGTCCAGGGTTGTAATGCGGATTTCCTTGGAATAGGTGTAATCCTCAAGGTAAGGTTTGCCGCCGTTGATGTCCGAGAAGGTCAACCCGTCCGCACCCACGGCATATAGCCTGGTGACCAGAGAGCGGGTGTCCACGATACGCTCGATGCTTTTCATGTTCTTTTTATAAGCAAACAGCGCGCCGCTGTCCTTGCCATTGACCGTCAGCAGATGCACCAGTCGGTTCGGACAGTCAAAAACAAGGTCGCCGCCGTGTAGATTGGCAATGCTGCGGAGAATGGAAAGAGCGTTCTTTTCCGTGGAAGTCCAGGTGCGCTTGGTGGTAACATTGACCGTGCCGACACTCCATTCGGTGTCTGCCAGAGCGTAGGCCATCGCAACATCGGCAGTCTCGGCATCAAACTTCTTTTCTTCCTTACGGACAGAAAAGGTCAGGTCATAGAACTCTGCCTCGGCATATACCTGGGTAATGGTGCTGCCAGTGCTGTCCTTCACATCGGTAATGGTTCGGATTTTATAAACATCGTCAACGATCTGGATTTTCTTCTCGTTATCGATGTACTTTCGCTTGCTGTCACGGTACGGAATGCAGAAGGTCAAAGTATCCTCACCGTTGATTTCGCCCGTAACAATGATGTCGTAGGCATTTTCCAGAACCGCTTCCCATGCACCATTGCTGTCAAGAACCACAGGTCTGGCATAGCCGATCTTCTCATAGGGAGCCTTGGGAATGTCATAGAGCCTGATATCCACCAGTTTCGGAGTTTTGGTGGTGTCCGAAGTGGTAAGCGTAACCTTAAAGCGGATATAGTTTCGGTTGGGAGATTGCAGCTTTCCGTCTGAGCCGACCACGATCCAGTCGCTCCAATCAGTGAGGTCATCACTGGTGGAGGTCTCCACGGATGCAATGGCGGTGACTCCCGCCGTGTACTCACTGGTGACGGACACCTTGCCCGTGCCGGAAAGATTGCAGTCAGCAGCTTTCGTATAAATTACACCGCTTTCTGGGTAGACACCATCAGTGGATTTCAGCGTAACACCGCTTGCATCGGTAAGGGCATCCACATCGGAAGAACTGTCTGCGCCGTTGCAAAGGACGGTTGCTTTGAAAAAGTCAACCAAATCATCTGCGGTCAGTGGAGAATCACAGTCAAGGAACCAGTCATCAAAACCACCTGCGTAATAGTAGGAAGTGGCGTGCATACCGATAACCAGATCGGCAACACAAGAGCGGTTCAGTTCCCCGGTAAAGGTTAGTGTTTCAGATTTCCACACCTCGCCGGAAGAACGGTCGCCCACCACATAGGTGAATTTCTTGTTGTTCGGCTCGATCACTCCGGCAATGAAATACCAACCGCCATTTACCAATTTGAAGGAAGGTGTCATAGACTGGTCGAGGATCAGAGAGCCTGCGGAGTTGTACAGCATGATTCTCGGTTTGCCGGAATAAAGGGATAAATAGAAAATCGGCTGTCCGGGACCGTATCTGGTGTTGAAGATCGGACAGAAAGTATTACCCACCGAGTAAGTGGTAGGGTTCATCCAACCGCCCACAATGATGCGTTCACCAAGATTGGCAAAGATGCTGCCATCATTTGTGACCTGCAGGTGGGTCTTTTCAGAGGTCGGGTTGTTGATATTGAATCGGAACTGGCGACCTTTGGGGCTTTTGGAGAGGTTTGCGGTAGTGCCAGACCAGTTGATAATGGTAAAGTTGCGTCCGCAGCCGGATTCATCCACCAGTGAGGTATCTTCATCCGGCGCAGACTCATTAAAACGCCACAAGCCGGAGGCGGCATACTCTGCCGGAAATTCACCCGTGAAATCCGTCTGTTTATTCAAAATTGTTTTCAGAGACATACCGTCACCTCCATCTGCTTTTGGCTCCAATTTGAAGTTCGGTCAGCGTAGCATTGCTCACTTCCACGGTGACTGTGTTATCACCGACAGCCAGTGTCGGAAAGTTCAGTTCCTGCAAGTACGGCAGGCCGTTGCGGAGCGTTTCTTCGTTTTCATCCACCACATAGGCAGTCATCCTGTCGGTGTCCACCACAAGGGTCTCTCCCTCGGAAAGAGTGGCATTCATGACCTTCATTTCTGTGCCGTTGGTGGTAATGCTGATATAATTGCTTGCCCCGGCAGTCAGTACACCTTTGATGCGGTAGACCGGCAAGGACTCAATATTGCCGATGGTGCGGGTCACGGTATGGGTGCCTTCCTCGGTAATGGAGAAGGTCTCATCCGTCAGTGCGTAGGCAAATGGGTCTGGGCAGAAAAACTTCAGTTCAAAACTGCCTGCCGAGCGGACGAGCCGTTCACAGTCCACTGCATCATTCAGTCGTGCCATAAAATACCTGTCGGGAACATCATCAAACACAAGCTGATGAATTCCCTGGGTGGGGTCAAGCCAGGCGGCAATGCTGTCCAGAGCGGAAACCAGTGCCGTAAAACTGTGCTTGGGATAGATGCTGCAATGGGCGGTGATTTCTCTGTAATCAAAGTCAGCGCCGAAGTCTGCAACACCGTATTTACCAGGCACGGTGGTGGTAAAGTTGCGAAGTTTACCACACACCTGCCAGGAGGTCAGACGGGCTTTGATGCCCATACTGGCCGATGTAATATCGTTATAGGTAAAACCCATAGGTCAAAGCCCTCCTTTATGCTGTAGTGAAGTGACCCTGTGCGCGGGAGCCACTCTGAATAAGGTTGTAGAGTTCCTGGGAAATCTTGCGGATATCCTCCTCACTGCGGACAACCATCTGCTGAATGGTAATGAGCGCGCCATAGCCCATGCCGCCGATGCCGGAAGCGGTATCGTTGCGGTTGACCGTGCCATTGACGGTAAAGTCGGTCGGCAGCGCAGTGGTCATATCGTCAGCCAGACTGTGCATCACATCGTTGATGTCACTACTCATGCCTTCAGCGGCAGCAACGGCATCTTTACCGTTGGCATTGATAGCCCCAGCCAGACCTTCCACCAACATCTCACCGACCCAGCCCATTTCCTTGGACGGGGATGCGATACCGAAGAAGTCGCAGATACCATCCCAGATGGAGGAAATCCACCCGGACACCTTGTTCCAGAGCCAGGAAGCCAGGGACTGGATGCCCTGCCACAAGCCACGGACAAGGTTGCCGCCGACCTCGGCAAGTTGCGATACGCCCTTGCCGAAGGCAGAGACCAGACCCGCAAGGATCTGCGGTACAGCCTTTACGATTTCAACGATGATGGTCGGCAGATTGGCGATAAGGGAAATGAACAGTTCCACACCTGCCTGCACGATCTGGGGAATGCTGTTTATAAGGGCATTGACCACAGAACCGATGATTTCCGGGATAGCCGCCACAATGGTGGTGATAATCTCCGGCAGAGCTTGCACCAAAGAAATCAGCAGGTCGATACCCGCCTGGATGATAAGCGGAATGCTGTCCAAAACAGCGGTGATGATGCCGTCAATGATCTGCGGGATAGCTTCCACCACAGCAACGATAATGTCCGGCAACGCCGCCACCAAAGAGGTCAGAAGCTGAATGCCCGCTTCGATGATTTGAGGAATTGCGCCGAGAATGAACTCGACAATCGCTGTAATAATGGAAGGCAGTGCTTCAATCAGCATAGGAATTGCGGCAAGCAAACCCTCTGCCAGTCCCATAATCAGTTGCAGGGCGGCATCGAGGATCATAGGCAGATTGGAAATCAGCCCCTCCACGATGGTGATGATTGCCTGCACTGCGGCGGGGATAAGCTGCGGAAGTGCTGAGCCGATACCCTCCACCAGAGAAACGATGATCTGAACGGCGGCATCCACCAGAAGCGGAAGGTTCTCGATCAGCGTGTTCACGATGGTCATCACCGCTTCAATGACTGCCGGGACCAGTTGTGGTATCATCGTCAGCAGCGTAGTCAACACCTGGGAGAACAGATCGACCACGGTGTCCAGTAAAGTCGGGAGCAGATCACCTACGGTCGCAAGCAGTGCATTCAGTGCCGTTGGTAGAGCCGAGATGATATTCTCGATGACCGGGGTAATGTTGGTCAGCACATCCTGGAAGGCATTCACCACATTATTGCAAAGCTGCTCAATGTCAGCATCTGCATTACCGAAGCCCACGATAAGGTTGTCGATTGCCGCCTTCATGGCGTTCATGGAGCCTTCAATGGTGTGTTCCGCTTCCGCAGCAGTAGCACCGGCAACGCCCATGCTCTCTTGAATGACGTGGATTGCTTCAACTACATCAGCGTAGGAACTGATATCGTACTCAATGCCGGAAATCGCCTGGGCATCGGCAAGCAGCCGTTCCATTTCGGTCTTGGTGCCACCGTAGCCGAGTTTCAGGTTATCAAGCATCGTGTAGTTCTGCTTGGCAAAGCCCTGGTATGCGTTTTGGATGAGTCCGATGTCCGTACCCATCTTATTGGCGTTATCCGCCATGTCGGTGATCGCCATATCCGCATACTTGACTGCCGCTTCCGTATCACCGCCCAGAGAGGAAATCAGCGATGCGGAGAAGGATGTGACCGTGGACATATAGTCATTGGCCGACATACCGGCAGTTTTATATGCGTTATTTGCGTACTCCTGCAGGGATGCGGAGGAGTCTTTGAACAGGGTGTCGATACCACCAACAAGCTGTTCATACTCACCGTAGGCTTCCACCACAGCTTTGCCCAGGGACACAGCGGCGGCTGCGGCAGCAGTTACCACCGCACCCATCGCAATACCCACCGTTTTCAGAGTGCCGCCCAACTTGGAGAATTTACCCTCGGAGTCATCGGCGGCATCTCCGGCATCGTCCAGTTCCTCTTCCAGATCGTCGGCGCTGTCGGCAACATCGTCCATTTCATGCTCGGCATCATCCAGAGCCGCATTGTTGCGGTCGAGTTCCCGCTCCATGTCGTTCAGCGCAGCGGTGGCATTATTAAGCTGAATCTGCCATTGCTGCGTTCTGCGGTCATTTTCACCGAAGGACTCGGAGGCATTGGCAAGAGCCTGGCGCAAGGTCTCGATTTTCTGCTTCTGGGCTTCGATTTCCTTGTTCAGCACCTGGTTCCGGGCAGTGAGGGCTTCCACGGAATTGTCGTTTTTGTCGAACTGCGACTGAACGACCTTCATTTCCGAGCCGAGGACTTTGAAGGACTGGTTGATTTCCGACAGAGCCTTCTTGAACTCCTTTTCGCCCTCAAGACCGATTTTTAAGCCAAAATCATCTGCCATCTATACCACCTCCTTCGTCAGATTCCGTCCGGGATAATGTCACCGATGAACAGTTCCCGCTTGGGCTTGGCAAGCCCGTTATATTGCTTGTGGCACTCCCAAAGGTCCAGGAGTAAACCAAACGGCATCAGCCACACCTCATCCTGCGACAGATGGAGGTGGGCGATGCCGTAATATAAAAGTCGAGTAAATAACTCTTCGTCACTTACTCGACCGCCGCGTTTTTTGGGTCAGACTCGCTTTCGACATTGCGCTTGGTGCCCTTATACAGAGCCTCGGTGATAGCCACCTTGTAGGTTGCCAGATCCACGGGAGTCGTGAGCAATTCCACCATCTCTTCGGTGAGCAGTTCCCTGGGGGCATCCTTATTCTTGAGGTTGTGAACCAGAATGGACTGGTTTGCCAGAAGCGTGATGAGCCAAACGATCTCGCCGATTGCCATCTCGAAGTTCTCGGACTTCATCAGCTTATCGCCCAGGTTCTCCAAACCGCCGTAACGACCGGCAATGTCCTTGGTAGCCTTGGTTGTCAGAAGCAGCGTATACTCATCGCCGCCGATGTTGATATTTGCAGAGCGTTCAGTAGTCATAGGTCAGTCCTCCTTATTCAGCCGCAGCGGTGGTATAAGAAGGCTCGTACACTTCCTTATACCAGTTGGTGATGGTGTCAGCGGTTACAGCGGAATCACCCTCGGTGACCTCTGCCTTCCAGGGATGCTTGCCATTACCATCCACCTTATTGCGACGGAGAATGGTGCCCTCGATGGTAGGAGTGCTGAAGGTGATGCTGTCACCCTTGGTAGCAAGGTTCGTAGCGGGGATACCGAACTTTACACGGTACAGCCAGTAATACTTGTACTTGCCGTTGGATTTCTTTGCACGGAAGCCAACAGCCACGGGATCACCGCCGTCCTCACTGGTAGAGACCACAACGCCATTCGCATCAATGGTTGCGCCGGTCAGGTCGGAGGCAACAGATGCACCGACATCGTCCACGCCCAGGGACAGAGTACCATTTTTGAACTCCTTTACGATTTCTGCCGCACCATCATCTGCGTAGAGCGTAGCCTCGGCCAGTTCCACGGAGAGATCGGCATTCATTGCCTTTGCCAGTTGCACCGGGGTCGCATAGGTTTCGTTGCCATTCTCGTCCTCGGTGATTTTGGCATAATACAGTTTATCAAGACCGATAGTAGCCATGATTTATTCCTCCATTTCATAGTGTTTGGCTACATCCACCGCATAGTGGTGATAGCCTGTTTCGGTTTCATAACCGATGTATCTGCGGTCGGTTATGGTAAAATCAGCGCCCAGAAGCGTTTTTACAATGGCGTTTTTATCTGCCATGTAGTTGCCCTGGACATAAAGAGATAGTCGAGCCTCCTGCACATCAATGCCGGGAGCGTTATCTGCATGGAGGTCGAAAGTGTCAGCGATGGGAACCACCACGATGTACTTCGCGGGGGCAGCATCGGTGAACACGCCTGTCTCGATGGGAATGCCCAAAACAGAAAGTGCCGTCTGGATATCTGCCAGTACACTCATAATTTTCTGACCTCCTCTTCAAATTTCTGCTGCATCGCAGCCTTGCAAGCAGACCGTGATGCGGATTTCGCAGGCTTCAGAAAGGGCTTTGCAGGCTGACCGTGCTTGCCGTATTCCAGGATGTTTGCAAGTTTTGCGTTACTGCCGCCATCACTGCGCGGTTCGGCAAAGCCGACCTTGACATTGTGATTGCCGTCCTTATCGGTCTTGGCAGGGGTCAGACCCAGAGCCGATTCCAATTCACCTGTGGAGCGGGATTCGTATTTTGTGCCGGAACCCACCACAGCGGAAAGGTTGCTCTGTACCTTCTGCAGGACAACTTCACCGCCTGCCTCCAGTACACTTTCGGCAACGGTATCAAAGTCCTTTCCTAGACGGGACATCCTTTCCAGAAATTCATCCGGCATTTTGATATCAACCTTTGCCAACAGTCGCCACCACCTTTTTTGCAAGAACCTCCGTGTACATACCGCGTCCTTTCACATCCTCGACCGAGGTTACCTCAAACCGCTCACCGTCTGTAACGATGATATGGTCGGTGGTAATACCCAGACCGGGGATGCTACGAAAACGGAACAGATCGGTGGCTTCGGAGAAAGCGGCGAGATTTGCCCACCGCTGACTGCCGTGCCGTCCTTCTCTATAAACACGGACAGAAGCGAGGACTTCATCCACCATAGCAGTGAAGCCCTCGCTGTCCTTAACCTTTTTTGTGATAATGATGTCGGCAAAGCCGTTCATTTTTCCGTAACTCATGGTCACACCTTCCATTCCCGGTCGAGCCGAAGCAGAAGGTTGACCGTGTTCCAGACCTGCTGACCGGCTTGAACATTATCAGCAAAAAAGCCGCCCGTGCTGCCGTCCCTGGATTCGTAAAAGTGGGACGATAGCATAATGACTGCCTGCTCGGTAGTGGGCGGCATATCCTTTTCGCTGTAAGTGCCTGCCGGAATATGCTGATAGCTTTCTGCGTATGAAACAGCGGCGGTGATGTAGCCCTTCAGCAATGCATCATCCGCCGCATGGTCGAGAATCAGATTCTGTTTTACTTTTTCAAGCAAAGCGTCCATCACCGCCACCTCCATTCATTACGCAGTCGCCATCTTGAGCAGCTTGACCGCTTCGGGGAGAATCAGCTTGCCGTCCACGCGCTCCTTGGCAACGAAGCCGACCATGCCGTTTCCGGCGAACAGTTCCTTCAGTTCCGCAAAGGAACGGGTACCGCGGTCACCGATGTTGTAGTAGTTGTAGTCACCGAAAGCGATGGCAGGCATACCTGCGGTGATTACAGGGAAATAAGGAGAGGTGTGAACCTCATAGCCCAGGAGTCTGCCGGGTTCGCCTGCCTGCACGGAATCCTGCCACAGATAGCGACCGTTCTTGTCAGTCAGCTTGCGGATAGCTGCCAGAGTCTGGTCATTGCAGATGAACTTGGCGTTCTTGCGATAGGGGCGCTTGAGGGAGTACACCAGGTCAATGAGTTCATCGGCAGTGATTTCGGTAGCAGATGCAGCAGTCACGCCAATCTGTGCGCCACCTTCCTCGGCAAGCAGACCCAGGGGCTGACCTACGCCGGTACCATTGAGGAAGGCATCCTCTTCCGCATTGGCCAGAGCCTTTGCAAACTGACGAAGGATGTACTTCTCCAACTGGAATGCGTTGTCGTAGAGCAGTTCCTCGGTGACCTTCACGGCAACATGGAGCTTATGGGCATCCAGATTGATCTGGGCGAACTTTGCATCGCCCCAGGTGAGTTCCTCGCCCTCATCGATCCACGCAGCCGCAGGCTTGGTGGCAGCGATGTTGATCTTACGCTCACCACTGGTGGTGATGGTGTGGCCCAGCTTGCGGAAGATGTTCTCTTCCTCCAGAGCCTCGATCAGACGGGAGTCGTACTCTTCGGGAACCAGGTAGCCACCGTCAGCGTCAATGCCCTCCTGGAGAACATTGCTGACCTGGCGGAAGTTGGTGCGGAGAGCCTTGAGCATACCGTCCTTATAGGCATCGGAAGCACGGCCGGTCTTGGACTTCTGGTCATTCACGGAAGTGCCGTTCATGGGCTTTTCGGTGATGGGAGTGGAAGTGGGCTTGGAAAGCTGTGCGTCCATAGCAGACATTGCTTCCATACGCTCGATTTCAGCACCGTAGTCCTGAACCTTCTTTTCCATCTGGGCATAGGTCTTGGCATCCTCTTCGGAAAGCAGACCGTCCTTGTCGCGCTTGGTCTCTACAAAAGCCTTTGCAGCTTCCCAAGCCTGGTTACGCTTTGCGCGCAGTTCGTTGATAGTCATAATAAATTACCTCCAGTTTTTAATGAGATTGAGCCGATCCAAAAGGTCATCGGCTCTGTGTTGGTGGGTGGGTTTGGGTTCAATCGCGCACTTGGCGGCGATTTTATCCATGAGGGAATTGACCACATTGGCCTTGGAATACAGCATGGAGACTGTAGGTGCTTCCACATCCTCGGTATCGCCGGAACGCTTGATGACTTCATCAGCAAAGCCGAGTTCCACGGCCTTGTTTGCGTCCATCCAGGTTTCGGCATCCATGAGGTGGGACAGCTTTGCGCGGGACAGCCCAGTCTTGATCTCGTAGGCATTGATGATGGAATCCTTTACGCTGCCGAGCATTTCGATGGCTTTCTGCATTTCCGCAGTATCACCGAAAGCAATGGTCATGGGGTTGTGAATCATCATCATGGATACTGGGGACATCAGAACCTTGGTGCCTGCCATTGCGATAACGGATGCTGCGGAGGCAGCGATGCCGTCAATCTTGACCGTGACGTTGCCCTTGTAATCCATCAGCATATTGTAGATTTGGGCTGCCGCCACGCAGTCACCGCCGGGGCTGTTGATCCAGACGGTGATGTCGCCGAAGCCTGCCATCAACTCGTCCTTGAAAAGCTGTGGGGTGACATCATCGTCAAACCAACTTTCCTCGGCGATGGTGCCGTTGAGAAACAGAGTCCTCTCCGCCGGAGCCGTCTCCGTCTGTGCCTGGTTCTTCCACTTCCAGAACTTCTTCATCGGGATTTTCCTCCTTTCCGTCATCAGTAGGTGTATTTGCAAAAGCCCCGGCATTTTTCAGCGGGAGCATATTGCCGTTAATGAGGTACAGGTCGCCGCCTTCTTCCGCAGGGATGCGGTCGAGGTTTTCCAGTTCACGGATGTCGTTTGCGGACATCCAACCGTTCTGGCGACCGATGGCGTAGCCGTTCATGCGGCTCTGGTAATCGCCACGGAGCAGACCTTCCAGATTGAACTTCACAAAATACTCTGCCTTTTCGCCTTGGGACAGAAGTGCCCTCTGAATGGACTGCTCCCAACGGATGACCCAGGGGTCAAGGGTGTATTTCACAAACTCAAGGGACTGCTGCTCAATATTAGAAAAGCTCGACTTTTCCAGGTCACCGACCATGTGGGGCGGGACACGGAAAATTCGAGCGATTTCATTGATTTGGAATTTGCGGGTCTCAAGGAACTGTGCCTGCTCCGGCGAGATGCCGATAGGCGTGTATTTCATGCCTTCCTCAAGAACAGCGATCTTATTTGCGTTTCCGCTGCCGCCGAAGGTGGACTGCCAACTTTCACGCACACGCTGCGGATCTTTGATGGTGCCGGGGTGTTCCAACACGCCGCCGGGAGCCGCACCATTTGCAAAGAACTTGGCTCCGTACTCCTCGCAGGCAATCGCCATGCCAATGGCGTTCTTTGCCATAGCAATGGGGCTGTAGCCAACCAGACCGTCAAAGCCCAAGCCTGGGATATGCAGCACATCCGAAGGCTGAAGCGTTACCGCAAAATCCTTTTTTTTAATGGCTTCATCCGAGCCACGATAATAGGTGTAGTACAGACGGCCGTTTTCATCTCTGTCAACGGACATCTTGTTGGGCATCAGCGGGTATAGTGCGATGACCTCGCCCTTGCCGTTGCGGATGGCCTGTGCATAGGCGTTGCCCCACAGAAGCAGATGGGTCATGAGGGTCTCACGGAACACGAAAGAACTCATTTCCGGGTTCGGCTCATCATGGAGCAGTCGGTACAGCGGATGGTCGAGGGCTTTTTCCTTGCCACCGCCATCGGTGTATTTATAGAGGTGCAGCGGAAGCCCCGCCACAGCTTCTGCCAGAATACGGACACAGGAGTACACGGCAGTCATCTGCATGGCAGACCGCTCTGTTACGGTTTTGCCTGCGGTAGTTCCACCCATGTAAAAGGCATAGGCGCTTCCGGCAGTTCGGTTTTCAGGCTTATCTCTGGATTTGAACAGACCAGAAAAGATACCCATTATGCATCACCTTCTTTCAGTCGCTCACGCAGAGCATCAAAAAACGCCCTGCCTTTTATGGGAAGTCCGGTGGCAAGCCGCTCTTCCTCAAAAGCAAAGCGTATTTCCAGTTGCTCTACAGAATAATGTTTCAAAAATGTGCGCCAGGTGCGGGAGTCCCAATCGCGCAGTTTTTCCCAGTGTTCCGGGAAGTGCTTTCGTAATTTGCGGAGTTCATCGTAGGACTGCAACGGGCAGCACCAACAGGATACACGGTGGAAAATATCGTACAGCCCATCCCAATCAAAGCCCCGCTCCTTGCAGTAGGCAAGGCAGTCTGCCTCAGTCATACCCCATTCCACCAAAGGATAGCGGAAGTTGCGGATACGCTGCGGTTCATCGGCGGCAATACCGATATACTGAACCAACTCGTATTTCTTTGCCAGATTGCGGAGATAGCGGTCAATGATCCGCTGTTTCAGCATGGCAGTACACCAACGGTTTCTGGGACCCGCCCAACTATAACCTTTGCGACCGAACAGTTCGGGGTTCTTTCTCCTGGGCATATGCTCCAAAAGCAGGTACTCAAAGGAATATTCGGACTTGAGCCTGGTGATTGGTCTGCCGATATACTTTTCCAGTTTTTCAATGTGGTGGTACATACCGTCAAATTCAAGCCCCGTATCGCAGAACAGAATGAGATCGACAGGCCATCCTTCCTCCAACATCCGCAGAAGCATGGCTGTTGAGTCCTTGCCGCCGGAGAGCGAAACAATATGCAGTTTTTTCTTTTCCATTTCACACCTCCGTCAGATAAACAAAATGCCCCGGTCATCGTAGACCGAAGCACTGGTATCATTGCCGCAACGGATCGCGCGGTCGAGAGCCATAATAGTAGCAACCGCACCGTCAATCTTCTCTGTAGATTTTTCCTTGTCCGGCTTGATGTTGCCGGCGGGGTCGGTGCGGATGAAGATGTTATCCATCATCCATCGAAGAACGGGATGCCCACCGTGGGCGACCTTTTCTTCAAGCACCAGTTTCATCAGTTCTTTGGTGGGCGGGGACATATCTTTGAAGCCCTGTCCGAAAGGAACGACCGTGAAGCCCATACCCTCAAGGTTCTGCACCATCTGCACAGCGCCCCAACGGTCAAAGGCAATTTCACGGATGTTGTATCGTTCACCCAGGCGCTCGATGAATTTTTCGATGTAACCATAGTGAACCACATTGCCCTCGGTGGTCTGCAGGAAACCCTGCCTCTCCCAAACATCATATGGCACATGGTCGCGCCGGACACGGAGGTCGAGGTTGTCTTCGGGTATCCAGAAATACGGTAGGATGATATATTTATCATCATCGTATTCAGGCGGGAACACCAGAACCAGTGCAGTAATATCTGTGGTGGAGGACAAGTCCAGACCACCGTAACACACGCGCCCCTCAAGGTCATCCTCGGAGGTGGCAAAGGCACATTTGTCCCATCTGTCCATCGGCATCCAACGGACTGCCTGCTTGACCCACTGGTTCAAGCGAAGCTGCCGGAAAGCATTCTCTTCGCCAGGGTTCTGCTTGGCGGACTCACAGGCATCACGCACCTTGTCGATGCCCACCGTAATGCCCAGGGAGGGGTTAGCCTTCTTCCAGGTTTCCGGGTCAGTCCAGTCATCACTTTCATCCGCACCGTAGATAACGGGATAAAAAGTGTGGTCGATTTTACGACCCTCGATGATGTCCTTTGCCTTTTGGTGGATCTCATAGCAGATGGACTTGGTGTCGTTGCCTGCCGTGGTAATAAGGAAGTACAGCGGCTGCATACGAGCATCGCCGGAACCCTTGGTCATAACATCAAACAGTTTTCTGTTCGGCTGCGTGTGCAACTCATCAAATACAACACCGTGGGTGTTGAAGCCGTGCTTGTTTCCAACATCTGCGGAAAGCACCTGGTAGATACTGCCTGTGGGCAGATAAATCAGACGCTTTTGGGAATCAAGGATTTTGACCCGCTTTGCCAGAGCCGGACACATACGCACCATGTCGGCAGCTACATTAAAAACGATGGATGCCTGCTGTCGGTCAGCGGCGCAGCCGTAGACCTCGGCTCGCTCCTCACCATCACCGCAGGTCAGCAAAAGCGCAACAGCGGCAGCCAGTTCGGACTTGCCCTGTTTCTTGGGGATTTCGATATATGCGGTATTAAACTGGCGATAGCCGTTGGGCTTCAGTGTTCCGAAAATGTCTCGGATGATCTGTTCCTGCCAGTCGATCAGTTCAAAGGGCTTTCTTGCCCAGGTGCCTTTCGTATGGCAAAGGCACTCAATGAAACCGACCGCATAGTCAGCGGCATCCTTATCGTAGTAGGAGCCTTCGGACATGAAGCGGGTCGGTTTGTATTTCTTCAGCTTTCTGATATGCGGTCACCTCCTTCAAATGAGCATAAAAAATAGCCGCCACCGTTATCGGTGCGACTTTCCGTATACGAGGAACAGAGCCTCTCGGCTCCATCCCAGGGCTGTGATGTAGTTTTACTTCTTGGTGAGGATCGGAGGCTTGCCTGTGGTCAGCCATGCAAGCCAGCACTGTTCGCAGGTGACCAGGTCGCAGGCAACCGAGCCGCCTTCTTCAAAGGGCGGGTGACCCTTGCTGATGATCTCTGCGATTTCTCCGGCAGTGGTGTCCAGAGCCTTGATGATTTCCAGTCCAGTTTTTGCCATAATGTTTCCTCCTCAGATTTACTTCACCTGTGCCATGCACCAGGCAATTGCGTGGCCGTTGTCTGCGAACCGCTCATCGGTCTTTCCCCAAGGTGCAAGTCTGCACTCAATGTCGCCAAGCCCGGTCTCATCGGGGGTTTCAACGAACTCGTAAATCTCTGCCGTAAAACCGCCTTTCCAGTGGCAGTCCGTAACAAAGACCTTGTCGCCGAACTGAATGACCGCACCGTAGCTTGCGGAAACCTTCATTTGCAGCCGTTCCATCGTTGTGAATTCCATAATGTTTTCCTCCGTTTTTTCTATGTTTTCCCTTTCGGTGTGACACATATTACCTCTGAAAACACATAATATACAGGGGTTTTGCGATAATATACTACACGATTATTCAGCCATTCTTACGGGGTGAATTTGTGTAGTTTATGACTCGCCCGTGAGGATGAAATTCACATATTCGGAGCGATGCTCCTCAAGGAAAATCACCAGTTCATAGAACCGCATTTCATTGGCGATGTACTGTACCATCGGAACATCAAACATATTGGTACGGCCAGTCTTGCGGACTGCGAGGATCTGCTCTCGGATTTTATCGGTCATCGGTATTCGCCACCTTTCGACAAACATCGACACCGTAGGCTACATTCAAGCCGGAGCCAGTATCCCAGGCAACCATAACGCTGCCAATATCATCAACACCGATCACGGTGCCTTTTGTACCTATGGGAGGTGCTTGAGGATCGTCCATCTGCACCAGTTCCACCCGTGCACCCTTTGGGTAGCGCTCACGGAGGGCTTGTAAGGCTTCTCTGGAGATTACTCGCATACTTCCACCTCCTTGGGCTGACCGCTTCTAAAGGCAGAAGTGCCCACCAGGTTGCGGAGCAAGATTTTGCGTTCGGTCTTGAACTCTGCGCCGATGAAGCCCAGGCGGAGAAGGAAGCAGCGGAATGCGTACTTGTCGTTGTCCGTTTCCTTTTCTTTTGCCACCACTCGCTTTGCGTTCCGTGCCATTTCGCACAGCTTGCAAATGAAGGTGTCATAGGCTTTCAGTTCTTCTGGAGTAGGCACTGCCGGAAACCAGGGGAAGGAAACTTTTTCGTCCGTGACCTCAATTGGAAGGTCATCCACGCCCAGAGCCTTTTTGATGAGGTTTCCCTTGGCTGCGATGAGTGCCTTGAGGTTTTCCAGGCTGCTGTCGGTGAAAAGGCTGCGGGGCATGGAAATGCAGATGCCGCAGGCTTCGTCCGCTTCCACATCTTCGTTGGCATCGTCTGCGATGCAGTCTGCCAGAGGGTCTTCAGCCTGGAAGCCCTTCTCACGCAGGAAGTGGATGAGCGGTGCGGCGGTGCTGTTGTCCTCGATGGTGACCTTGCCGTCCACACTGACGGTGAAACCGCCGATCTGGTAGGCAAAACCGGGTGCGCCGAGGTATTTGGGTTTTTCACCGGTGTGTTCAGCAATGGCTGCGACCAGTTGCTTGCGGTCGGAACCGCTGACGTTGTAGTTGATAATCATATTGTGTGACCTCCTTTAAATTTGGTAGTCACATATTCG
Organism: Emergencia sp.; assembly: GCA_036305845.1. Lineage (GTDB taxonomy): Bacteria > Bacillota > Clostridia > Peptostreptococcales > Anaerovoracaceae > Senimuribacter. The sequence continues at coordinate 2,522 of JAXKAR010000025.1, read as the reverse complement.
CTCTAAAACCGAATAATAGCAAGGCCTATAACCACAGAATAGTGTCAAATTATCAGCCCTCGGATTGTGTACAGTACACGATGCCGGACAGCACAAAAACCACGCAAGGAAGTGCGACACCGTTGCCCCACATTTTATATTCTGCGGCATCCGAATGGGGGTCGCGCAGCCACTTGGCAATCTGCTTCAGAGACTTAGGCTTTGTGGAACTGCCCACGATCCTGCGATGGGTTTCAAACACATCGTACCAATAACGGATATCCTCCATCGTAGGTTCGGCAATGCCCAAGTCATCGCACCACCAGTCTGGGAATCCCTGCAGTCTGGCACACTCTGTAGGAGTGAGCCTACGGACGGTGTACCCACTCTGAATAGCACCGGGACCTTTGGCAACGAGGGTGGGCTGAAGTTCCTCCTCAAAGGTAGGAGCGAACTTGGCGTTCTTGCCCTGGTTGAAAGTGTCCCTGCCGATGCCATAGCAAACGGCGGTTGGGTCTTTATAATCACGGGCAAGCACTGTGGGAGCCTTATCCTCGGCAACCTGGGTGAAGCTACCAGTGGTCATAGCATATACGGCATGGCGATCCACGGTATTCAATGTAAAGCTGACATCTTCGTTGATGCCATCACCCTGGGGACCATTCTTATCGTTGCGACCGATCATAGAACCCTGGATGGCATAACTTTCCACCACCGCAATGCCGCCCTGGTTGCATCCGGGGTTACCGCCGTTGCCGTCTATGGTGCGAGATGTTTCGGCCTCATAGATTCCGCTGTGAGGATTGTCCGATTTCATAGCATTGCTTTCTTTTGAGCAGATACTATAAGCCTTCGGCTCAAACAAAGTCTGGTCATTGTTACAGGAAAGCGTGGCGGATTTATCTGTCTGGATGAGAGGACCCTTGCCGCCACCTTCACAACCAGAGCGGATCTTCATAACAAGCGGCACATTTCCACCGCCTGTCCCCATGCGGGAGGTGAGCGTCTGAATTTTGCCGTCCTCGGCAATCTTCACTCTGCTGTCGGTTGGATGGTTTTCCAAAGCGACTGCTGCAGGAACGACTCCTGCTCGGAGTGTTGGCGAAGTTTCTTCCTCATAACCAATGCTGCGGCTCTTGGCAGAATGCTCTGTGCAGAATCCTGCGGATTCCAGAACACACGGAGGATGGTGGGCTTCAGCGCGGAGCGTGGCGGTTACATCATCCGTCACATCCATACGCTGACCGCCCTGGTCATTTAAGCAGAGGCTTGCTGTTCCAGTGCGATCCGCAGCACTTCCGGCAGTTCTTTGCCACGAGCGGAAGCCCTCCGCAGAATACCCTGACAAGCCTTCGGACTTAAAAAGTATGTCGAAGGCACGCCTACCTGCAAAATCTGCGACAAGGTAGATGCGTTTTCTTCGTTGGGGAACTCCCCAGAATTGAGCGTCAAGAACTCTGTAAGCAACGCTCCATCCGTCTCCCATGTAGCAGTCGGCATAAGGCCATCGGTTCTTTTCAGGCATAGGCACCTGGGTTTCCGGTTCTGCGACACCGATGACCGCTTCGAGGACTGCCTTGAAGTCTTCACCGCTGTTTGAGGAGAAGGCGCCGGGGACATTCTCCCACACGATGTATCTTGGATATTTGCCATTGGTAGCACACCTCATTTCCTTAATGATGCGGATGGCTTGGTAGAACAGCACAGATTGCTGTCCTTCCAGTCCGGCTCTGCGACCGGCAACGGACATATCCGTGCAGGGTGAGCCGAAGGTGATGATGTCCACAGGCTCGATCTTCCCGCCATCCATCTGGGAGATGTCACCGTAATGTTTCATAAAGGGCAGACGCTTGGTAGTGACCCGAATTGGAAACGGCTCGATCTCCGATGCCCACACAGGTGTGATGCCGGAAATCAAGCCGCCCAAAGGGAAACCGCCGGAGCCGTCAAAGAGACTGCCCAGGGTCAAATTATTCATCTTGTACCTCCACTTCGGAGTATTTGTACGAAAGTCCGTCCCGAATGACCGAAACTTCGTCCGAGCCACCGACCTGCTCGATGTACCGCTTCACGATAACATCGCAGAACTTTTCATCCAGTTCCACGGTGTAGCAGATGCGGTCGGTCTGCTCACAGGCAATGAGTGTAGAGCCAGAGCCGCCGAAGGGGTCAAGCACCACGCTATTGCTCATCGAAGAATTCATGATGGGATACGCCAACAGCGGGATCGGCTTCATGGTCGGATGGTCACCATTTTTCTTGGGCTTATCGAATTCCCAGATGGTGGTTTCCTTCCTGCCGGTGTACCACTGGTGTTTGCCGTTTTTCTTCCAACCGTACAAACAGGGTTCGTGCTGCCACTGGTAAGGAGAGCGTCCCAACACAAGGGACTGCTTTTTCCAGATGCAACAGCCGGACAAAAAAACCATCCCCGCGTCGAACGCGGGGTTGTTGTCTTCTGCGGGCAAAGCCCTTGTTCTTCGCAGACGTGTCGAACACGTAAGCAGTCTGCCAGCTGCGTACTGTACTATTTACGCTTATGG
>JAXKAR010000024.1:0-27639 GCA_036305845.1 Emergencia sp. | reverse complement strand
TATAGCGCAGACCCAAAAAACAAAAACTGCATATTCAAAAGTCTCGGCAGACTCCCATAATGTCCGCTATTTTGTTATGCCCATTTTTATTTCATTTCCATTTTACTCTCTTTTTTCAAAAAACGCAATTTCCTATAAAGTGAAAAAGACCGCCCTACAGGACGATCTCTTTCGGAAGTACATATAAAATTGGTGTTTATTCTTCTTCCATAACCTTCATGTCAGGATCGAAATGCAGGGTGCAGCCAGTAGCAGCCTGAATTTCTTCCTTTGTGAAGTCCGGATGCAGTTCTGTTACCCAGATACCGTCTTCTCTGACTTCCATAACACCCATTTCGGTGATGATCAGGTCAACACACTGTGGTGCAGTCAGCGGCAGGGAACACTTTTCTAAGATCTTGTGATTTCCCTTCTGGGTATGGAGCATAACGATGATAACCTTCTTTGCACCGCAAACCAGGTCCATAGCGCCGCCCATTCCGGCAACTTTTTTGCCCGGAACGATCCAGTTAGCCAGGTCTCCGTTTTCAGCAACTTCCATAGCGCCCAAAACTGTAGCGGCAACGTGTGCGCCTCTAACCAGTCCAAAGCTTGTAGCTGTATCAAAGTAGTTAACTCTGTCAACTGCGGTTACGTAACCTGCGCCGGAGTTGATGATATCTACGTCTTCTTTACCAGGTTCTGCAGCTTCTGCAAGTCCTGCGAAACCATTTTCGGAATGCAGGGTCACAACGATATCGTCAGGAATATAGTTCGCAACCATAGTCGGCATTCCGATACCCAGGTTTACGAAATCTCCGTCCTTAAATTCTTTTGCACATCTTTTCGCAATTCTCTGTTTTAAATCTGCCATCTTGGTTCTCCTTCCACAATTCCGTCTACCAGAACACCAGCAACATGGAATGTATCTGGGTCCATTTCACCGATTTCTACAACTTTTTCACTTGCAACGATTGTCTTATCAGCAGCGCCTGCCATTAAGTAGTTGAAGTTCTTGGTTGCTTTGTTGCACATGAAGTTACCAAACTTGTCACAGACAGAAGCTCTGCACAGTGCATAATCAGCGTGAAGCGGCATTTCGAAGAGGTATTTCTTTCCTTCGATTTCTACAACCTTCTTTGTTCTGCCCAGTTCGTCCAGATATTCTTCTACCGGAGTACCTACGCCGGTCGGGGTCAGTACGCCGCCCAGACCATATGCTGCAGCTCTTACCTTTTCTGCCAGAGTACCCTGTGGAACGAAAGTGCATTTCAGGGTTTCTGCCACCATGCCGTCTCCGATCAGCGGGTTCATACCTGCGTGGGACAGAATAATGTGGTCAACCATACCGGCTTCCAGCAGCTTACCGATACCTCTTGCAGTCTTTGCGCCCATCAGGCCAACAGGAAGTCCACCGTCGTTACCGATTACAGTCAGGTGCTTAACACCTGTTCTTACTAATGCATCCATCAGGATTTCCGGAGAACCGGTTCCCAGGAAACCGCCGACCATGACGGTCATACCGTCTTTGATACCTGCAACCGCCTCATCAGCAGTCATCATTTTGTTAATCATAGTAATCAACCTTTCTATATAACTTAAGTTTCAATTTAAATTGATTTTCAGCGGATAAACTTTCCCGCCAAAAATATTATATTCCCGCGTTTTCAGGTTGTCAATTCGTTACCTTTTAGTTAGTAAGGGTACTGCCACTGTCGCCGCAATACCCCTAATCTGTTTATTGTTTAGCGGTCTGCTACCTCAGCTTTATCCTGCCAGCCTCTCTTTTCCACTTCCTGCATGATGTAAGACATAACATGTTCTGCATACTTTCCAGGGCCGAAACCGGCATCATAACCTAATTCCTGTGCCAGCTCATGAGAAATTCTCGGACCGCCGCAGGTCAGGATCATCTTATCACGAAGTCCTTCGGCTTCCATCAGCTCAACCATTTTGGTCAGCTGCTGAATATGGATGTCCTTCTGGGTTACAGTCTGGGAAACCAGAAGTGCATCCGCATTTACTTCCATTGCCTTTGCGATTAACTTTTCGCAAGGAACCTGGGATCCCATGTTATAAGGCACTACGTGCTTAAATCTTTCCAGACCGAAGTGGCCGTGGAAACCCTTCATCTGGATAATTGCGTCAATACCTACGGTATGCGCATCGGATTCGATGGATGCACCCACAACGACGATATCTCTGCCGATGTGTTCACCAATCCAGTCACCGCATTCCACACGATCCATAACCGTACCTTCAACCTTAGGCACATTGATTGCGGTAAAGTCGATAGTCGGCTGTGCGCTGCCGTAAACGTTAAAGAAGGTGTATCCGGTTGTAAGTTCGCAGTAATATGCTACGTTAGGCTCATCAAGACCTAATTTCTTCGCATACTGCTTTGCACATTCCTCTGCCTCTTCACCATAAGGCACAGGAAGAGTAAATGCCAGCTGAACCTTACCGTCGTTTAATGCGTCTCCGTAAGGTTTAACTTTAGTTAAATCTACGCTGCTTGTTGCTTTGCATTCTGTTGTCATTATTGCACACCTCCCTACTCATGATCCATAAACAATTCGATGAACGGGTTAAAGTAATTTTCACCCTTGCTGCAAACGCCTTCCAGGCCATGACCACCGTCAAACGGACGCTTTACGCCGCCGAACTTACCCTGTTCGATGGTGGAGAAAAGGCCTTCTTTTTCAACTTCTTCCAGAAGCGCATCAGCATTCTTTAAGACTTCCTGGGCACGGCTCTGAATAATGCCGCCTTCCTTGAACTCGATTTCATCACCAATGTGTCTGCAGTTATTGAAGATATAGCGAGCGTTTTCGATTGCCAAGTATCTATCCTGCATCAGCGGTGTATGAATTGCCTCTGTCAGCATACCGGTCAGCAGCAGGGACTGGTTCGTCCATACGGTTACCAGGTTGAAGAGTGCATCCTGCAGGTGGCCCTTAAAAATATTGCCTGTCATAAACTTAGTCGGAGGCATATACTTTAATTTTGCGTTAGGGAAGATTTCTCTTGCCATCTGTGCCTGTGACAGCTCCAGAAGGAATCCGTCTTCTGTGTTCGGATCCATTTCGAATGCGTGTCCCAGACCCATCTGATTTTCCGGAATGTTTGCCAGTACAGCGAACTGTTCGTTGATAAACTGAGAAGCTGTTACTGTATGTGCAGATTCGATAGCGTCGTCTGTAGTCAGGTAGTTATCTTCACCGGAGTTGAAGATAATGCCGCAGTAACCGATGATGACACGGCTCATGAACTGGTCAACCAAAGTTCTCTGCATGTTAATATCTCTGAACAGAATGCCATAAATTGCGTCATTTAACATTACGTCCAGTCTTTCCAGCGCACCCATTGCAGCGATTTCCGGCATACACATACCGGAGGAGTAGTTACATAATCTGATGTATCTGCCAACTTCTTCGCCAACTTCGTCCAAGGCTTTTCTCATGATTCTGAAGTTTTCCTGTGTTGCATATGTACCGCCGAAACCTTCAGTTGTTGCGCCATAAGGAACATAGTCCAGCAGGGACTGTGCAGTGGTTCTGATTACTGCAATAATATCAGCGCCCTGTCTTGCTGCAGCCTGCGCCTGGATTACGTCTTCATAAATGTTGCCTGTAGCAACGATTACGTAGATGTATGGTTCCGGACCCTCACCGATAGTATCCAGATATTCCTGACGCTTTGCCTTCTGCATATCGATTCTTGCAAAAGTTTCCTTAATAAAAGGTTTCAGCGCTTCGGCAGCTTCTGCCTGTGAGCAGGTTGCAAGTTTGGTGATATCCAGCTTGCCGGCAGCCATTTCTTCTGCAATTTCCTGCGGTTTTTTTCCAGTCTGTACAACTGCATTTCCAATCCAGTACGCTACACCTGTAGGTAATGCGCCTTCGTCCTTCAGCTGATCTACTACCACGTTTGGAAGCGGCGTATCGGTATCATCAACACCGTCAATGCCCAAGAGTCTCAGAATCGTTCTTTCCGTGCTGACAGTCGTATGTCTGTCAATAAAGTCCTGCATGTCATGCGCAATATTTGCAGCATGAGAACGAGCACTGTCGACTACTTTCGGGTCAAGATTTAATTTGCTTTTCATCCTTTTCCTTCTCCTTATTTTATGTATTTTTGTGCCCCATCAATAATTTCTTTATTCAGGCCCAGCATTTTGGCAATGTTCAGGGCATCTTTAGGAATTTCTCCTTGTTTTTCTACCGTATATAGCCGGTAGTCCATATACTTGGAAATAATGTTGATTCTCTCCTTTCGGTTCGCATATCTCAGCTCACCGTCCAGCTTTCGAAAATCAACGCCTGACAGGCCTCTTACCTGTATGTTCTTCACACCGTTCGTCTCGGTTACCGCTTCGAAGTGGGTGGTAATCAAGGTAATATACGGTTTTTCCTTCAGATAATCCACAAGACTTCGTGTAAGCGCCAGTCCCTCCACCGGATTGGTTCCGCTGGCAATCTCATCAATGAGAAGCAATGACCGATCTTCGCTGTTGTCCAGAATCTCCTTCAGCTCCTCCATTTCGCTTCCGAAACTGGAAAGGCCTCTTTCTACAGACTGACTGTCGCCAATAAGAATCTGCATATAATTGGATAGACCTACCTTCGCACGCTTACACGGAACGAAAAAACCGTACTGTGCCAGAATCGGCACCAGACCTGCAAGTTTCAGGGATATGGTCTTTCCACCCATGTTGGCGCCGGTAATGCAGCTAACGCCGTTAGTCAGAGAAATACTGACCGGACAATATGGTTTTCCTTTGGTACGAAGAACGTCTTCCACCTTCAGGTGCCTGCCTTCTTCGAACTCAACCACATGTGCATCAGTGATTTCCGGTTTAACACAGTCGTGCTTTATGGCGTAAATCGCTTTGCCTACAGCCAGATCCAAACGTCCTATTTTTCTGCAGTTATCTTTAAGAACATCTGCAAATTCTGCAATTTTTAGTGAAAGTTTCTGTCTGACTACAGTCTCTTCTTCTTCGATTCTGGTTGTCAGTTCTTCCATCTGCCCCATCAGGGCATAAGCCTCGTCCCCCAGTTTCAGCTGAAAGGTAATCGTCATATAGTCTTCGTCCACCTGCTGCAAATCAGGCACTTTTTTGTAGGTTTCCAGCTCGGCGCAGCTCTTGGATACCGCGCAGTCGAATTTCGGCGTAAGGGTTATGCCGTACTCTTTGCGGATTTCTTCTTTTCTTGCCTTCTGTGATTTTCTGATGGCCACTTCTATCCCGTGTTTCTCTTTTCGTAGATCCCTAAGTGTCTCAGAAAAGGTATCATAGAGATAGAAGGTATTGATACGGTCCCTGTTTGGATCGAGTTCATCAAGAAGCGCTTCTGTAGGCGCCAAGATAAACTCTTCAGGAACCTGCGTTTTGGTTTCTCTGCAAATCTGCTCAATCTTGCGCATCATGAGCAACAGAGTTTTGATTTCATATAGTTCTACCACAGAGAGCGCATTTCTTGCACTTCGTTCTATGGTATATGTCGTATCTTTGATCTCCATAAACGCCTCTTGCAGCAAATCTATGGAGCGTTCGTTTTCCTTTGCGAAACAAATCATCTCTTCGACTTTGGAAAGTTCTTCCCGAAGCGCCGCTTCTTCACCCGGAAAGAAAGGTTTTGTCTCTTTCAGAAGCGCTTTGCCAAAGGGCGTATTCAAATCGATCTGAGACAGGACATAGTCAAGACCGGTTTCTGTTCTGGTCTTCACATTTGCAAGTCTTCTGTTAGCACCGTGTTTCATAAGCCCTCCTTTAAAGTCTGACGTCAATTACCGGAATCTCTGGCAGCGCTTCCTGCATGGCATCTTTCAGTACCTGATGGTCAAAAGAATACCCGCTCGGCGCAACCGGATTTACCGTAACCGCTGCAACCTTAATATTCTGCAGAACGCTGACAGAGAATTTCTTTTTGCGAAGCTGTTTCCAGTCCATCTGATTGATAAAAATTCTCGTCGGATCTTTTAAGACAAAACGCACCCGCTTCAGTTTTGCCGGATGGATATCCGCAATTACGCTATTTGTAAATGCGCCCGGAATGTAAACATAATCCGTATCATCATCGATAGCCTCATCAATAAATCTGCTGGCACCAAGACCGGTGGTCAGATCTAAAGCCTCGACCTTGTCTTTCTTGATAACAAGAATTTTATCAAGATGCATATTTTCTGTAATCAATCTGCGTGCAGTTCCCTCTTCAAGTTCCGGCGTATTGTAAAGATTTACAATATGTGCCGTATCCTCTACTACCTTTTTCAGGTTTCGGGAAAGGACTGCGCCGGTAGAAAGAATGATTGCATCAGAAGTCTCCGGTGAGGCGATAGACTTTCTGTCGATAGCGCCGTCAATTAAGATGAGCTCTGCACCCATCTCAAACATTTCACCGCACATCTTCTTGGTGTGAGCCGTCGCAACAGGGCCTGCAATCTGCACATAGCCACTGTCCGCAACTCTGCACAAGAGCAAATCGCCAATGGACGTCCTATAGTCTGATTTTTTCATAATTTCCAGTCCCGCTTCTGCAGAATCATAAAGCTGGGTAGGGACGGAAACAATCGTATCTTCATACAGAAAAACCCTTGGTTTCTCCGTTCCGGTAACCAAGTCCTGGGTTTCTCCGTCTCTGCCTGTAGAAGTAATACCGAGCGTAATTCCCTCATCGTCCGCTTCTTCAATCAGATAGTTGAGCGCCGTGGTTTTTCCTGCATTTTTCGCCATTCCTACGATGGAAAGCGTCTTATACTTTTGTGATAAATCGTAAAGTAAGCCCATTATGTTCCTATTTCCTGTCGATAAATTGCTTATTGATAGGTATAGGGAGACCAAGGCCTCCCCATACAATCTACCTTATTCGCTTAGTGTTTGTTTCTTTCGTGTCTTAAGAGGTTAGCCGGTTCCATAGATCTGATTTCCAGACCTTCGCCCAGAGCAGATACGCCCTGATACTTATAAGTCTTCTTGCCTGTGCAATAATCGCAAGTGCACTTCAGATCCGGCAGGTGCGGCTGGGTGTATGTAGTGATAACGCCTTCGTAGTTTCTCAGAATTACCTTGTCAGGTGTTTCGGAGATGATGTACTGCGGCATTACCGGAGTCTTTCCGCCGCCGCCAGGAGCGTCTACTACAAATGTAGGTACTGCATAACCGGAGGTATGTCCTCTCAGGCCTTCGATGATTTCGATACCCTTTGCAACTGTAGTTCTGAAGTGTTCGATACCAACAGACAGGTCGCACTGGTAAATGTAGTACGGTCTAACTCTGTTCTTAACTAATTCGTGAACCAGAGTTCTCATGATATGCTTGCAGTCATTTACGCCTCTGAGCAGTACGGACTGGTTTCCAAGAGGAATACCTGCGTCAGCCATCTTTCTCAGCGCTTCTGCTGCAGTTTCAGTTAATTCTTTTGGATGGTTGAAGTGTGTGTTCAGCCAGATCGGATGATACTTCTTCAGCATGTTAACCAGGTCATCAGTAATTCTCTGCGGCATTACAACCGGTGTTCTGGAGCCGATTCTTACGATTTCTACATGCGGAATCTTTCTCAGTTCGCTGATGATGTATTCTAATGTATCATCTTCTACGCACAGTGCGTCTCCGCCGGACAGCAGAACGTCTCTGACAACAGGTGTCTTTCTGATGTATTCGATACATGCATCGATATCTTCTCTGGATCTTGCACCGTCAGTTTCACCGGCAAGTCTTCTTCTTGTGCAGTGTCTGCAGTACATGGAGCACTGGTCAGTGATCAGGAACAGAACTCTGTCCGGATATCTGTGCGTCAGGCCAGGAGCCGGGGAGTCAGCATCTTCGTGAAGCGGGTCAGCATCGTCTGCTTCAGATCTGTGCATTTCCAGTAAAGTCGGAACTGCCTGCATTCTAACCGGACATCTCGGATCATCCGGATCCATCAGGGATGCATAGTAAGGTGTGATACCTACTCTGAATCCGCCAATTACTTTTTCGATGTCAGCTCTTTCCTGCTCGGTCAGGTTAATAACCTGAGCGATTTCTTCTACAGTAGACAGTCTGTGGGAAACCTGCCAATGCCAGTCGTTCCACTGCTCTTCCGTAACATCTTTGAATAAAGGAATATCCTTCCAATTTCTGATTGCCATAATAAATCTCCTTAAATTTATGTGTGTTCTCTCGTAACCTTAAAACTTAATTCATTTACACATGCCGCAGCTCCCCTGTAGAGGAGCCGCAGCGTAGGTTAATTGATGTATGTCAAATCTTATTATACGACTAGCGGCTTGCCAATCGCTTCGCTCTTGGGCCGCTAAAGCATAAGGTCTTCCTTCAATTTTCTTTGAAAATTGTGGCAAGCACCATTATACGACTAGCGGCTTGCCAATCGCTTCGCTCTTGGGTCGCTAAAGCATAAGGTCTTCCTTCAATTTTCTTTGAAAATTGTGGCAAGCACCATTATACGACTAGCGGCTTGCCAATCGCTTACTCTTATGCGTACATTTCTTTGAACAGATTTCTCAGTCCTTCATGTTCTCTCAGGCACTGCAGAGTGATTTCTGCGTGTCCCTTGGTGTAGCCGTTGCCTACGATCATGGTTACGTCTTTGCCAACGCCTTCTGCACCCAGAGCAGCCTTAGTGAAGGAAGTAGCCATGGAGAAGAAGTATACCAGACCGTCATCCTTACAAGCCAGGATGGAAGCCATCTCTGTGTTTTCGATGTTTACACAGTTGATTACGATATCAGCCAGCTGTCCGTCAGTCAGCTCCATAATCTTGTTGTACATACCAACTGCATCTGTAGCATCATGTACGAAGTATTCATCAGCCAGGTCTAATCCCTTAGCTCTTGCTTCGGATTTAGGGGAACCTGCAACGCAGATAACCTTACCGGTAACGCCAGCTCTCTTCTTTGCTTCGTATAAGCACAGCAGACCGGATTTTCCGCCGCCGCCGATAACAACTACAGTCTGACCAGGCTTAACCAGCTTAGCAGTCTGTGCAGGAGCGCCAGCTACGTCCAGTGCGGACAGAGCCAGGCCTTCTTCCATATCTTCCGGAAGCTTAGCATAGATACCGCTCTGGAACAGAATTGCCTGTCCTTTAATATCTACCTGGTCGATGTCAGGTCTTACTTCTAAGATTTCATCGATTACCAGCGGAGTCAGGGAAAGGGATACCAGTGTCGCGATCTTGTCGCCAACATGCAGGTCGCCTTCGTAAGCAGGACCAACTTCCTTAACTGTACCGATCAGCATGCCGCCGGAACCAGTCCAAGGATTCTTATGCTTACCTGCTTTAGCAACGATTCCCATCATTGTCTTCTTGATTTCTTCGATATCTCCGCCTGCTCTTCTTTCGATTTCGGTGAAAGAAGCAGAGTCAACGTTCAAAGTCTTAACATCGATCAGAACTTCGTTGTCGTAAATTTCCATTGTGTTATCAATAACGTCTGCAGGCTGTGGTAAAACACCTTTTGGTGAAATAACTCTGTGTGTTCCGTAAGGGCATCCTTTTTTCATAATAATCATCCTCCTAGAAAAAATATTAACTCTTTTAAATTATGCGAAGCGCATAACGATTATCTGTATTTATATTATAAGTCAGTTACCCATGTGTGTCTATACGTCAGACAAGGCCAAAAGCCAAGATAATTTAAAAAATAACAATCGAACCGATTTGTGTTCATTTTTGTCCGCGACCGAACCGTTATCGGTTCCATTACGCATACAGTTCCGCAAACAGTTTCATGATTCTTTCGTCTTCTCTGAGTACCTGCAGGGCTGCTTCTGCATGTCCCTTGGTATATCCGTTACCTACAATCATGGTTACATCTTTGCCTACGCCTTCTGCACCCAGGGCCGCCTTAGTAAAGGAGGTTGCCATGGAGAAGAAATATACCAAGCCGCCGTCTTTACAAGCCAGGACGGAAGACATTTCTGTGTTCGGAATGTTAACTACATTGATAACTACATCAGCAAGCTCGCCATCTGTTGCTTCCATGATTTCATCGTACATTTCGATAGCGTTCGTTGCGTTTACTACCAGATATTCATCTGCACACTTTACAGACATAGCTCTGTTAAGGGACTTCTTAAAACCGTCTACGCAGATAACCTTACCGTTGATACCTACCTGTTTTTTCGCCTGCCAGCAGCACAGGATACCGGATTTTCCACCGCCGCCCATAACGACAACTGTGTCGCCAGGCTTACAGATTTTAGCAGTCTGCGCAGGTGCACCGGCAACGTCCAGTACCGATAACGCCAGTTCCTTCGGCATATCTTTCGGCAGAATACCATACAGACCGGACTGGAACAGGATTGCTTCGCCCTTAATATCCACCTGGTCAATTTCTGTTCTGACTTCTTTAATTTCGTCAATTCTCAGCGGCGTCAGGGAAAGGGATACCAATGTAGCAATCTTATCGCCCACACGCAGGTCACCTTCATAGTTAGGTCCGATTTCCTTTACCTTACCAATCAGCATTCCGCCGGAACCAGTCCAAGGGTTCTTATGCTTACCTGTGGTCTCTACAATGTTCATGATAATTTTCTTGATTTCTTCTACATCGCCTTCTGCTCTCTTTTCAATTTCCGTAAAAGACGCAGAATCTATATTCAACGTATGTACGTCGATTAACACCTCGTTATCATAGATTTCCATCGTGTTATCGATGACATCAGCCGGCTGTGGAAGCGTTCCTTCTGGGCTGATTACTCTGTGTGTGCCAAAACGGTCACCTGTTTTGTATGTTCTGTTTTCCATACGCATTTCCTCCTCAAACTTTTTTCTATTTTTAAAATTTAACCGGCTTTATATATAGCAAAGGTCGTGCCAAAACAAAAACCCACTGTTTCCAATGGGTATTCTGTAAAAGTATCATATTATCGAACCGTTTTGTGTTCATTGATTATTTTATCGAACCGCTTTGTGTTCATCACGTTCGAATTGTTTTTCTTATCCTCTACAATTCATATTTTTTCTTCTTACGAACCAGCTGAGTCTGGCTTATTCCAATGGCTTTAGCAACTTTTCGGGTAGAACCGTATTTTTCGCAGGCATGGCGGATAATGTTTTTTTCAAAATTAGACACAATTTTTTCCAAGTCCATTACTTGTCCGTCCTGCATCTCTGCCCCCGTAAGCTCCAGTCCCGTATTCTCAAAAACCTCCGCATGAAGCTCCCGCATAATATCCAAAATCGTGATCTGCTCGCCTTTTGCCGAAATCATCAGTCTTTGTACCATATTTTCCAGTTCTCTGATATTGCCCGGCCATTCACACTGTTTTAGGTATTCCACAGCATCTGCGTCTATCCTTCTCTGTATTTCAAATTTATCGTTATACTTTTTCAAAAAATGGGCTACTAATGCCGGAATGTCTCCCACTCTTTCCCTGAGATTAGGGACTCTGAGCCGAACCACATTAAGCCTGTAGTAAAGATCCCTGCGAAAACTGCCCTTCTCAATCAATTCTTCCAGCTCCCGATTGGTGGCAGACAGAATTCTTACATTAGTTTTGACCGGTTTCGTCCCTCCTACCCGGAAGAATTCTCCATCCTGAATAACACGGAGCAGCTTGGCCTGCATATCCAGCTGCAATTCTCCGATTTCATCTAAAAAAATTGCACCGTTATCAGCAAGTTCGAAATACCCTCTCTTTCCGGCTGCATTTGCACCGGTAAACGCACCTTTTTCATAACCAAAAAGTTCCGATTCTATCAAAGTCGGCGATATAGACGCACAGTTTACCTTAATAAACGGCTGCATCTTCCGGTTGCTGTTCTTATGAATGATGTTGGCGACTTTTTCTTTACCCACGCCTGTATCTCCTGTAATCAGCACGTTACAGTCATATTTAGACACGGTAAGAATCTCATCAAGAACCGTAGCCATGGCTCTGCTCTCACAGACAAAATCTTCAACCATCATGGTCTGGCGCATACCGGAAACTTCCATAAGTCGGTTTTGCCGATTGATCGGATAGGACGGATCGTCATCCACCGCCAGATCTGCCGCTGAGGCTCGCTCAATATACGGTACCAAATCCTTGATGATATCAATGTCGAACTCGTCATAAGCCTCCAGATAGCCGTCTGCACACCGTATATCGATCTGACGGGAAATCGACTCTGTAATATACAAGGCAATGTTATAATTGTTGATCAGATTAGCAAATACAACAGTCCCGCCGCTCTTTGTCGCCAGAATATTGATGGTCTCCGCTCCCGGAATATCGGCGCAGTTGACAGAAAGATCGTAGAGGGCATCGGCATGCAGATCAGCCAGACATTCCATCGGCTTCAGGATATCCACCGAGTGAATGTGAGTAAAAACCTTGGAAGTCAACTCGTCAATGCTGCTGCCCTGAAGAACTATATCCGTTTTTTTGTCCAATAAGCAGACCACTTCCGCATCTTCTCTGGCCACCTTTCTGACCGCATAGCCAAAAAGAAGGTTAGAAAGCAGGTTGTTGCCGACAATGAGAATTTTGCGTTTACCCACAGCCGTATTACTGATTCGATAAAGAGTTCCCGATTCATTAAAGGCAAAAAGAAGCAAATTAATCGGAATACCCTCCGGCCGCCTGATCAGTGGGACTTCGTTATATAAAATGGCGTAGCCTTCGATCTCTATCTGACCGTAAGCTCTGTCTATTGCCAGAATCTTATCGATATAGATAGGAACAGAGGCAAGGGATGCATTGCAAACCACTTCTTCCCCGGTCTTAAAACCTTTTCTGTTTTCATATTCTGCACCGATTTCAGAAACAGTTCCGTAAAACAAACCGCCCGTGTCCGTCACCGGATTATGAAGCTTCCCTCGCCTGATCACAATATCCATAATCTTCTGTTTGATTCGTTCATCGCTGTCGTTGGCTTCCAGACGAATTTGTTTAAAACTGGTTCCTTCAATGTGAATACGTTTGATGTCTATCCGTATTTCCGCAGGCGATACCTTTCTGCTGTTATCCAATCTCCAGGCAGAGGTTGGCAAAACATGCTGGGGTTCAAGCACCCGGTTTGTTCCGTAAGCATGGGTCATTTTCGTTTCATCCCTTCCTTTGCTGAACCTAATTCGGTTCACTTCCTTCGTATTTCCAATGATACTCCATTGGCATACATTTTGCAATAAATATTTACAGATAATCGTTTTGATTATATAATGATTTTAACGAGATTTTTACAAGAGAGTAAAGGAGAGTTATTATGGAAGAGAAAATCACATCATTGATCAGAGTTAGAATGTCCGCTAAAGATGCTCACTACGGCGGCGAGCTGGTTGACGGCGCACACATGGTTCACCTGTTCGGCGACGTTGCTACTGAGCTGTTAATCAAATGCGACGGAGACGAAGGTCTGTTCTGCGCTTACGACAACGTAGAATTCTTAGCACCTACATATGCCGGCGACTACATCGAAGCTTACGGCGAAATCACCAAGATCGGCAACACTTCCAGAAAGATGTCTTTCGAAGCAAGAAAGGTTATCGTTTCCAGAAAAGACGTTAACGCTTCCGCAGCTGACTTCTTAGAAGAGCCTATCATTGTTGCAAGAGCTACCGGTACTTGCGTAACACCGAAAGAATTCAAGAGAAAATAGTTCAAATTACAACAAACCCCCTCGGCACACGCCTTGGGGGTTTTCTCATCTGCTCATCAGCAGTTTTTCAAATATTCCACTTCTTCTCTGGTTAGTTTTCTGTAATGACCGCCGGCAAGGCGGCCCAGATGAATGTCGCCAATAGCAATACGCTCAAGAGCCTGGACGCTGTTTCCCACAGCCTTAAACATCTTGCGCACCTGACGATTTTTACCTTCATGTATGGTAATATCCACAACAGTCTGCCGAGGCATACCTTTGACGATTTCCACCTCTGCTTTTGAAGTAACAAATCCGCCAATGTCCACGCCATTTCTCAGCTTGGCGCATTTCTCATTAGATAGCACCCCTGCAACGCGAACCCGATAGGTCTTCGGGATTTCATGCTTAGGGTGGGTCATCTTGTAGGCGAAATCTCCATCGTTGGTCATAATCAGCATACCGGATGTATTGTAGTCCAGTCTGCCTACAGGAAAAATTCTGGCGTCCACATCTCTGACCAGATCCATAACCGTATCTCTTTCTCTGTCATCGCTGACCGTAGTCACAAAACCCACCGGTTTGTTGAGCAGAATGTAAACCTTTTTCTCTTCTGCCTCTATACGTCTGCCGTTTACCTCCACCACGTCACCTTCTACTACATCGTAGCCGGGTTCTGTCAGCGTCAGTCCATTTACCTTTACATTGCCGTTTGTCACCAGTTCATCAGCCTTTCTTCGGCTCACAATTCCTGCTTGGGCGATATATTTATTGATTCTCATCTGTACTTCTCCGTTTCCGTTTATCTTTAGTGATTTTAACATAAATCGCACTTATTGAAAAGCGTTATATACCCCATCCAATCCGTTTTCCGCGATTCGATTACGGATTTCTTCCGGTTCGGTACAGTAAAGTCCCTGCTCTTTCATATGAGCAAAGAAATCGTCTCCGGCAAAAGTAAACATGCCGCCATCATCTTTTTTATATGCCAACAAGGCGCCGATAGCTGTAGTTTCAGGAAGCTGCAGAAGTTCGATCCCCCGAACAAAACGTCCTGCATTATGACCTGCCAACGTTCCGGTAGAAATAGCCTCCGTATGACCGATGAACGGTCCGGCCTTTTCTCCGCCGCAAAACAGATTATCCACATCTCGAACTTTCATATAGGCATCCCTCTCCGTAATCGCCAGGTAACGGATAGAATTTCCTTTTCCCCCAGCGTAAGGGTCTGCAAAACGAGCCTGTTCAAACCCTTTTACACTGCGCAGTTGTTCCAAAGGAAAAAAAGGCGTCATCATCTTGGCATAACCGGTATCGATGAGCACCACGTTTTCCGCAAACTGCGGCAGGGCATACTGACGGCAGACTTTTGCGGAAAGTTTATTTCTGTTGATCAGCTCCTCCGGCAGAGGAACAATGGCTACCCCTTTGTCATTAAGCTGTCTTTGCAGATCCTCAGAAAGGCTTTCTTTTTCTATCTTACAGGAACCGCTAAAGGCGCCCGGCGTTCCATCCTTTCGCTGTCCAAAATAATCATGGCCGCCTGCCTTCTCTGAAATACTGACCCTTCCCCCAAAGGCAGGACAACGCAGCACACACATACTGCAGCCGTTGCCGTATTCCATACAATTGCCCATAGGACCTGTGGTTCCCGTACAATCAATAAAAGCATCTGCCGTAAACCGTCTTCCATCCGCCGTCATCACCGCAGTCAGCTTTTGCCCGTTCTGTTCAACGTCCACGATTCGGGTAAGCAAGGAAACCTCTATGCCAAGCTTTGTAAGCAGTTTTCTGACCTCCGGCTCTACCCGCATCACATTGTAGAAAAAGGCATGTTTATGACCCGGAAAATCCACATATCGGTGACAAGCACACCTGTCGGTAATCCGGAACAATTCTTCTGCACCCATGGCAATATTTTCTTCAGCGGCGGTAAATCTGCCGTTGTTTCTCATAATACCGCCTACATTGCCAAGTCCCAAAAGCAGATCCGTCCGTTCCAGAAGCTCCACCTGCGCTCCCGTCTTTTTCGCCGCGACAGCAGCTGCACAGCCTGCCCAGCCACCGCCGATAATCACAATTTTCCCCATTTGTACCTCCTGCAAATCTTCTTTCTCTATTCATATGAGGCCAAGACAGGAAAATATGCATGGGTTCGTCTATTCCATAAAAGGTTTACCTATCGCATTGTTAACCGACGTCTTATACAAAAGCCATCGGCAAAACGTATACCGCGATACAAATATAATGGAGCACGCTGCCCGCTAATACAAAAATATGCCACACACTATGCATATACTTTCGATTCTTCATAGCATAAAAGATTAACCCTCCGGTATAACTGATTCCGCCGGAAAGAAGCAGCCAGAATGCCGGAGTTGGAAGCACCGATACAATGTCCCGGAACACCACCACAATAGACCAGCCCATGATGACGTAAAGCACTGTTCCTAAGCGTTCCGTCTTTTTCAGATCTATCGCATTTAAGACCATTCCTAAAACAGCACACAGCCAAACCGCTGCAACCACCGCAAGTCCCCTTGTATTTCCTTTTAATGCAATCAAGCAGAACGGCGTGTAGCTTCCCGCAATGAGCAGAAAGATGGACGTATGGTCAAAAATACGCAGAATTTCTTTAGCTCGCTCATGCTGCACTGCATGGTATACCGTAGACATGGTATACAGCACAATCAGTGAAATCCCGTAAATCAAGCTGGAAGCCAGCGCCAGTCCGCTTCCGTTGATTACGGAAAGAACAATGAGAAGCACCGTTCCGCCAATGGCCAAAACCGCTCCCGTGCCATGGGTCACACTATTAAAAATCTCTTCCCCGATCGTATATCGTTTTAATGTTCTGTCAGTCATTTTCTTTCCCCCTGTCTCACTTATATCACTATGCTGAATCATGGTTGGCAGGCGCCCGCGCAAACCGTTATCCCCCATAATCCAGTCACCGTTTACCCGTCTATTCGTCTACTCGCTCTCCGGGTTTTCAAGATTGTTTAATGTAGTTTTCATTACTATATTATAATATATCAATAAATGCATTGTGTCAACACTAATATCGAATTCATTTTTTACTCACTGTCAAAAGTCCCTCTACCCGTTGACACAGCTTTATTTCTGAAGGTAATGATCCAAAACTTCTCTCTTTTATCATATCCTTTTAAACCTGCACATATTCTTTTTTATCAAATGCGGACCGTATTCTTCCCTCCCTTAATCTATGCGGCAGATAGAAAAAACTGACCTCAAGAAAGTTTCTTGAAGTCAGTTTTCAAATTCCATTCTATTCTTCTGCCATGGCAATCTGCATCATGATAGCACATTCCATTCTTTTTTTGAACAGTTCACAGCCGTATTCGTAAACGCCTTTGATATCACCGGTAGCATGGTAAGCGTTTGCCGCGCAACCGCCGCTGCAGTAAAGTCTCGCCCAACAGTCTCTGCACTCTTCTCTTGCGTAAACATTGCACATCTTGAAGTCCCTGCGAATCGGCTCATTGGTTACACCCTGCCAGATATCCCCCATCTTGTACTTCTCATCACCAACAAACTGGTGGCACGGATAAAGGTCACCCCAAGGTGTAACAGCAAAATACTCCGTACCGGAGCCGCAGCCGGAAATCCGCTTATAAATACAAGGACCGTGGTTCAGATCGATCATGTAATGGTAGAAGGTAAAGCCTTTGCCCGCCTTCTTTCTTTGAATCATCTCTTTAGCCAGAATCTCATACTGCGCAAAGAGCTTCGGAAGATCCTCTTCCGTCAGCGCAAAAGGATCTTCCGGCGGACAGACTACCGGCTCCATGGAAAGCTCCGTGAATCCCAGGTCCGCCATATGGAAAATATCCTTGGTAAAGTCTACGTTATTGTGGGTGAAGGTGCCTCGCATATAGTAGCCCTTTCCTCCTCTGGATTCTACCAGCTTCTTGAACTTAGGCACGATCATATCATAGCTGCCCTCGTCATTGATAGTTCTGCGTAGTCTGTCATGAACTTCTTTGCGGCCGTCCAGACTGAGCACCACATTGTGCATCTCTTTGTTGGCAAATTCGATAACATCATCATTTATACCCACGCCGTTGGTGGTTAAGGTAAAGCGGAAATTCTTGTTCTTTTCCTTCTCTATGCTGCGGGCATAGTTCACCAGATCTTTGACCACCTGCCAGTTCATCAGCGGCTCGCCGCCAAAAAAGTCAACTTCCAGATTATGACGGTCTCCGGAATTTTCGATAAGAAAATCCAGGGCGCGTTTTCCGGTTTCAAAGGACATCAGTCCTCTTTCTCCGTTGAAATTCCCCTGACTGGCAAAACAGTATGTACAGTTCAGGTTGCAGGTATGGGCCACGTGCAGGCATAGCGCCTTCACCTCTGTATGCCTGTTTTTCAGATCGTAAGCATTAGGCTCATAGATATCTTCTGTAAAGAGTTTTCTCTGTTCTCTCAGTTCTTCAATATCGTCCATGACCGCAAGGATTTCCTCTCGGGTCACGTCTGCGCAGTCAGCATACTTATCCAGAAGCTTTTGGATCAAGGATTCCTTTTCTTCTGAAAAATAATCGTGGATGATGTCATACGCCACATCATCCACTACATGCACTGATCCACTATAAACGTCTAAAACGATATTGAAACCGTTCAGTTTATATTGATGTATCATTAGTTTTTCTTCTCGCACTCCTGATTTGCTACGCCGCAGGAAGTCTTGCAAGCAGACTGGCAAGAAGTCTGGCATTCTCCGCATCCGCCGTTCTTCATGCTCTGTTCTAAGTTTCTTGTTTCGATTGTCTTAATTCTCTTCATTTTATATCTCGCCTTTCTATGGTTTTTTGCTTCTTTTATCTTACCGATTTTCCCACCTGTTGTCAAGTTTCTGCCCGTCTTATTGTCAACTTTATCTAAAATTAACAAAAACTTTACCCGCTTATGATAGCAGCTGCAGCGGTTTATGGCTATGATAAAGATACAAAAGGAGGAACGATATATGAAAGAGAAAACCCTTAAATCCATGACACGTTTACTTACAGCTTCCGGTTTGTCCTTGCTCTGCCTTCCGGCTATTGCAAATCTGGATCTTGCCGCATACAAATTCTTTATCCCCTGCGGACTTTTGATTCTGGCGCTGGACGCAATTCTTCCTCCGCTGGTTTCAGCTAAGATCTTTTCTCATTAATTACGCAATCACACAATATGCATGTTGGGGACGCCACTGTTTGACGTCCCCAACCCATTTTTTGTTTCTTTCTTATTCTTGCATTCCTGCATTCACATCCTGGCTTTGCAGCGATGGATGGTCTGTCCCGACTCATCCACACAGGTACATGCACCGCAGACCCCTTCTCCGCAGCACATATTCCCTTCCATCGGCCGAACTACATCCTGAGCTGCCGCCCGTCCAACTTGCTCTGCATAGTAAGGAGAGGTCAGTGCAAAGACATTGGTATGCTCCGCGGCTTCCAGCCGATCCAATTCATCAAGGTCGCAAAGACCTTCCTCTGCAAAACTTCTCACCTGCATATCGCAGATTGGCAAATCCCCAAAGTAATCCCGGAAAAAATCCATCCCCACTTTATCCAGATCCATAAACAGCTTCAGGTTAGCAATCCATTTCTCGTACCGCCTGCTATCAAGGAAATTGCGCAGCGGCGCAATAGCAATGCCTTTTGCAAAGACTACCGCTTCTTCCGGGTTTTCTAAGAGTTTTCCAAGACCGCTTAGGGCATTATAGTAAATCCCTCGCACACTGAGGAATTCTTCTGCCTCGAAAAGGCTCCCGCTTTTTACACCGCAGTCACACACACCCAGGTGCAAAAGCCCCTTCTCCGGTTCCGCTTTCAACACCGAGACAGGCATATCGTGCCAGTCGTCTTGTTCCGTTCCCTTAACGAAAACATAGGCGCCGGCAGTCTGAGCTTTCTGACAAAAGCCTTTATCTGCCCGCAGGATAAACACTTTAAACTGTTCCCGATAGGTTTTCACTTCCTCGATAGGCAGAATTCTGCTTTCTCTGCCCCTGATCAGCTTTCGGCTGTTTTGTACATACAGGGTATAAATACAGCTTCCCTGCCAGCTGCAGTCATTGCACGTTCCCCCTGACAACCTGCTGCAAGCCAGGCACTTTCCGTGTTCCGCCAATGCGCAGGGACAGCCTTCCCGGCCGGCATCAATACATCCGTTAGTTTTCATCTTCGCACCCCTTTATCTCAAATCCATAATCCATCAACGCATACGCATCGTTAAACCAGTTGCTATCGGACAGAACCACACAGATCAGCTCCGTCCCGTTCCGTTTGGCCGATGCCACCAGGGTTCTTCCCGACATTTCCGTAAAGCCGATTTTTATTCCGGTAGCGCCATCGTACTGGTGAACCGTCTTGTTCTTGTTATCATAGGTCTTCCACGATTTGGCTCCTACGACTTTACGAAAGTCTTTGTTTTTCATCGCTTGCCTTGCAATGGCTGCAAGGTCTCTGGCCGTGGTATAGTGGTTCTCATCGAAAAGTCCGCTGGGGTTGACGAAACGAGTCCCTTCGCAGCCCAGTTTCTCGGCCGTCTGGTTCATCAGGCGCACAAAATGTTCCAGATTTCCGCCAAGTATGGCCGCAAGGGCTGTCGCTCCATCGTTTCCGGACCTGAGCATAACCCCGTACAGCAAGTCCTCAATGGTAATCTCCTGATCCTCTTTCAGATAAAGGGAAGATCCCTCCACCCCTACCGCCACCTTGGGCACCTTCACTTCCTGTTTGATATCAATATCGTATTGTCTGCAGAGGTTCAGCGCTACCAGAGCGGTCATAATCTTGGTTGTGCTGGCCGGATAGCCCTTTTCATCGGCGTTCTTCTCATAGATTACCTCGCCGCTCTTGCCATCGATGAGTATGGCCTGTTTAGCACTGACAGGCGGCGCCTGCGGCAGATCAGCCGCTGCACTTTTGCTCACCGGCTCCGCCATATAGCCGAAAATCATCAGCCCCAGAACGAATGCCAGTACGGCAAATATTATGGTTATCGCTTTTTTCATACATTAAAAATCCCCCATATAACTCTATGGTTATCCGGGGGAAATATGACAGGAAGTTTTGGGGCGAGAGTAATAAATGTAGAAAACAAAGACTACGTCTGCAAAGCTCTCTTCGGCAAGGCTATCTTTTCTCTGCAGGTTCGATGATGGTAAAAGGAACAGCATCAAGCCACCTTTCAATCAATGGGTCTTTCTTCGTTCTTTTGATAAATTCTTTTACTCTTGCGTCTAATTTCATAATTGCTCTTTCTCTTTATTCAGATCGATTAACTAAAAGATTCTCCATATTCGCGCAAAGATACGGTTTTACAGAAACCGGTCAGTCCTTCCATGATATCGTCGTAGGTATCATCAAAGTTTCCGGTATACCACGGGTCAGCAATATCCCTGTCTTTACCCGCAAAGTCCAGCAACTTGTACACTTTACCCTCAGGATCACTGCCGATAATCCTATTAAGTCCTCGGATATTTTCCTGATCCATGACGATGAGATAGTCAAAGTTCTCATAGTCAGTTTTAGTGACTTGACGGGCCTGATGGCGGCTGAACGGAACGCCGACTTCTCGCAGTTTGGCCTTGGTTCCCCGGTGAATGTCATTTCCGATTTCTTCTCTGCTGGTTGCCGCTGATTCTATGTAAAAGTCCGCCTCACGGCCTGCTTTGCAGACTATGTCTTTCATTAAAAACTCCGCCATGGTAGAACGGCAGATGTTGCCGTGGCAGATAAATAGTATGTTTGTCATTTGCTCTAGCTCCCTTTATTCTCCTGTAAAGCCGGATGCTGCGTAGAAAAAATTTCTTTCTGTCTCTCAATCTCTGCTTTCAACTGCTCTTTCGTAGGCAAATAAGTCAAATATTTTGACATAAACAATCGTTCATTATCGTGAAGCACAGAATATCTTGCAATATCCTCATCAGTTTCTGAACACAATAGAATTCCAATAGTCGGATTATCTCCTTGTCCTCGTTTTAAATCATCATACATGCGCACATACATATCAATCTGTCCTACATCCTGATGAGTAATTTTGCCCATCTTCAAATCAATTAGAACATAACACTTCAGTTCGATATTGTAAAAAACGAAATCCAAATAGTAATCCGAAGTTTCCGTTACAATATGCTGCTGACGAGCCACAAACGCAAATCCTCTGTCCAATTCCATCAAAAAATCTCTAATATGTGAAAGAATAGCAGATTCTAAATCTCCCTCTAAATAAGTATCCTCATTTTTGAAACCAAGGAATTCTGCAATCATCGGACTTTTGATTAGTTCAAACTGATTTTTTTGAAATTCTGCGGTTTTCTGCTTCATTTCTTCAATTACAGCATCCTTTTTCGGGGTTTGAAGAAGTCTATAATAATATTGCGTACTGATATTACGATCTAAGGTTCTTGAACTCCAGCTCTCGTCAACCGCTTCTTTCATATACCAATAGCGTGCATTTTCATCTGCAACACGAAGAAGACTTCGAATATGCGTCCAGTTAAGATTGTGAACGCATGCGTTCACAATCTGCTCATCAGGAAAGCACTGATAAAACTTAATATAATAGTGTAAATTTCTTTTGGAATAATTTTTGCCAAACTCTTTTGTCAAATCTTCCGCTAATGCAGAAATTAAACCTCTGCCATACTCTGCACGTTCACCGCCGCCCAGTTCCTGTTCTACAATTCGTTTTCCAATATTCCAATAGTAAGCAGCATTGCCTTACTGGAAGCACTATAGGCCGCTTCTTGTCCAGAAGAAATAATACTTTTAATTTCTGTAATAACTGATTGGTATGGCGTCAAATGATTTTCCATCGTGTCACCTCAATTTCCCATAATAATTATATTTTAACTTGCTTTTCCTGTCGTATCAAGACTCTTTCAAAATGGTGTAGTAGTGGTGTAGTAAACGCCTCTATCTGTCACGAAACTATTGATTTTACAGGCTTTTTCGGTCTTTTCATTTTAACCTCATCATGCGAAAGTGTAATGAAAATTACAAAATACGGCAAAACGAGACAAAGTGTAGTAGTCATTTGTAGTCACTTGATAGTCTGTTTAGGGGGTGCAGACTACTCGGATTTTTGAACCTTTTAACGATTGCTAGGTTAAGGGGGTGCATAATCGTTATAAAGTTATGCCTAGTATATCATGACACTGTCATTTCTTACAAGATTGAGCGAAAAAGCCGCATACTAATGCTATCGCAGCATGGTCAGTATACCTACTAAGTCTAACATGATTTAATATTACTTCATATACCGATTTTTCATATAACTTGGGCGAAACTAGTGCGTAATCTATTAGGATTCCTTTAATATTTGCTCTTTTTATATACATCTCCGTCAAATGTGTAAGTATATCCTCAGAAACATTTAAACTTCCTGCGTTGTTAAAATATACATCAAACAATGCCACCGCTTCTTCAAGTTCCCATTTTACTTTAATCATAGTCTTCACTTATTATCTTCTGTAATTAAACTTATGACCTTTCTGCAAGATAGTTTTCTATTTCAAACCAACACTTCCCACTTACCATATCTTTTTCCGCTTTCTCGCCGGATATAATTCCTTTCTTGCAACGATTTCATAATTCTTTTAATGGTAGCAACAGATTTGCCTGTTTTCTCTGCCAGCTCCTTCTGTTTAATAGTTGGGTTCTTTGTAACCAGTTCCAGAACTGCCAATTCTTCCAACGTACATTCCAAAGTATCAAATTGAGACTTTGGAACTTTAGAGGTGATACTTTGGGGAACATCACTATCCTTATAGTTGACATGCATATACCTGTTCTTCAGCTTGTAATTTGTATCTAAAATCAAATTACTAAAAAACATTTCCAAGAACTTAGTCGTAGCATGAATACCATTCTGTAAATCATTGTAATTCGCCCTAACCAATGCATTTCGGAAATACCAGGAATTTTTCTCAAAAGCGTCATGATTTACACGGAAGCCAAATGTTTTCATATATTTAATCATAAAAACGGCTGTTGCTCTGGTATTACCTTCACAGAACGGATGAATCTGCCAGATGTCCGAAGCGAACTTCGTCAGATGCTTCACTGACGCATCCACAGATAATCCTTCGTAGGAAAATTGTTTCTCTGTCGCAAAATCGTAATCCAACGTATCTTTGATGCTATCCCATGCTGCATAGATGACCGTATCGCCTTTTAACACCCACTCCTTTTTTGTAATATTATATTTTCTGATTTGACCGGCATAATCAAATACGGCTTCAAACAGTCTGCGATGGATATTAAGCCATTCAGCCGGGGAAAATTGAAATGTTTTTTCACCCAAGAGCTTCGCAATCCTTGATGACACAATATCCGCTTCCATCGTTTCATTCTCTGCTTCAAGACGATCAGTACGTTGTTCATAGTAGCTCTGAATCCGTTTCTGAGCTTCATCAATATTGATTTTGCCCTCTATATGCTCTTTCGCAGTATCAAGCAAATATGCAGAAGTTTTCAAACCATCTACTGCCTGCAAACCGATTGCAGTCTGCCACGCTTCACTCTTTTCAATTTGTCCCGGTTCGCCCTGTTTGATATATTCTTCAAGCTCAAACTGCCAGTTCTTTGCTTCTGACATAACTGCACCTCGTTCCTTGTTTTAACATTATTTTGATTACTTTTGTTCTGAATTAAACTCCTGTGTCTTTACCGGTTCTACTGTAATTAACGCCATTTTTAACGCCATTGGCGTTATTATTGAAGCCATTGGCGTTATTATTGAGATCATTGACCTCAATCTGACCTCAATAAATCGTTATCTTCTCTAATACTCAATCCTAAAATAATCCAAATGAGCCTTATATTTATCCTGTGCCGTCAGACAGGTATCCGTCAAATATCCTTTTTCATTATTCCATTCTTTCAAACCACGATAATAAAACAGCTTCAAATTATCATCAACAATAAACGGAACGATATTATATTTAAGACATTCCTTAAACATAATCAGTCTGCCAACTCGGCCGTTGCCGTCTTGGAATGGATGTATTCTCTCAAATTTCACATGAAATTCCAGAATATCTTCCAAGGTCTTTTCTTCTTTGGAATTGTATTCTGTAAGTATTTCTTTCATCCTATCGGCAACATCTTCCGGAAGGGCTGTTTCCATACCGCCAACTTCATTCGGCATCTTTTTATAGTCTCCTACAGCAAACCAATCTTTTCTGGAATCACTGGTTCCTGTTTTCAAAATAAAATGAAGTTCTTTGATAAATTTTTCCGTCAATACTGCTTTTGCATGATCAATAATCATATCAATGCAACGGAAGTGATTTGATGTTTCAATCACATCATCAACATTCAGCACTTCATTCTCTACACCGATAGTATTCGTCTCAAAAATATATCTCGTCTGATCGTGTGTCAAACGGCTGCCTTCGATATGATTCGAATTGTATGTTAAATCAATCTGTGTTTTATGATAAATGCCGCCGGAATATTTATTTGCTTTTTCATCCTGTAAAATATTAAGCAATGTTGGTTGTTCTTTTTTCTTATTGGAACGTTCCGGCTTCTCTGCATTTTCCGGAATTGTCCAGGTCTTTCCGGTAAGAAAAGCTCCCGGTACACGTCCATGAGCACAATAATTACGAACGCTTCGTTCTGATATATCCCATCTTTTTGCTGTTTCTGTAACAGAAAGGTAACGCATCTGATATCCTCCGCCTATTTCAATTTCATATCATGCAATTTATTTTTTAAGTTCCTCAGTTTTGTACATGTAATAACCTTCATAATAATAGCTGTGGTCAATACCCTTCATATAAATTTCCCGGTCATAAATATTATCTGTCAAAGCATTTTTCAGAAGGAACTTAATTTCAATATCTTTGATTGGACTTCGCTCCATAGCAAGCAAATAATCTTCTTTATCAACCTTGCTCCAATCAACTACATAGCCAATTTCTTTCTTCAAAATTAAATCAAGCCATATCCTTGTACTTCTTCCGTTGCCTTCTCTGAACGGATGAGCAACATTCATTTCTACATATTTTTCAACGATTTCATCAAAAGTTGATTGTGGCATTTTATCAATACTCTGTAATGCTGCTTCCAGATACATTAGTGGCGCAAGTCTAAAATTTCCTTTTGAGATATTGACCTTGCGAAGTTCACCGGCAAAATCGTAGATTTCGTCAAAAAGGCATTTATGAATCATTGCAAGGCTTACATATGTTCCGGGTTCCAACTTCTCTAAAAATCCAGTTTCAAACATTTCAATAGCTTTTTGTTTACTGATTTTTTCTTCTACTCTCGCTAATTCTGCTGAATCTGTTATACCCAATTTATTTTCAAGCATATTCTTACCTCACATTCTCGTACAATCTATATCTTTTAAAATACTTTTACCCATTTTTATTAGTATACCACATTATCGGCAATTTTGATGTATTTTATTTCTATTCTCACTATATTATTGCCGTTTTCGGAATTTAAAAAGGCGAAGTGCTTATCGTAACACTTCGCCGAAAGACTAATCGGTTTGAGCATAATATGCTTGATTAGGTCTGTTTTATTATTTTTTGCTTATAGATTTCATAATTCATTCAACACAATTTCTTCCGCTCGATCACGAATCGAAAGCATTCTGCGATACCACTCCATCTGCTCCTTCTCTTTCAATTCCTCGGTCACAGACTCAGCTTTCTTCATCTGCTCCACAATCACCTGCAACCTCTCCTGTGCCTGCTCATTCACATCTGCAAGATAAGTCCAGAGCCGACAAGTAAGCACCAAATCGTCAAACAATATCGGATTGCTATTTCCCAGATATTCCCGGTGCATCCGTCCATACTTTCCGATACTGCGATTTTCCTCCGGCAATTCTAACTCCGAAACATAATAATCCCCGTTCTTCACATAGCGAATTCCGTTCTGTTCATCATAAATTTTCTGTATCTCTTTACACATCGTTATAAAGCTCCTGCTAAAAATCATTTTCTTCTATCTTTGATTTTTGTCGTCACAGCAGAGGTTTTCGCCTTCATTTGGCGTAGTAAATGGCGTAGTAGAGAAGCTTCGAAGTCCTGAAGTCCTTGATTTTACTGACTTTTCAAAGTCTCCATCTGAACTCTGCCGTGGCAGGCAAATAGTATTTTTATCATGTTCTTATATCTCCTTAAATCTTCTTAGAACCCTTTATTTATGGGCTTTTTAGGATTTCTATTGTTTCCTTATTTCTTATAAATTCTTATATTTCTTTGGTCTATTGGTCTATTTTTAAAATTATTCGTAGACCAGCACTTTTTATCACTTCAAGCCTACAATCTTGCGGGAGTTACGTCTATCCGATGTCCCTGCTAAATGTAATCTTTCTAATTCAGCTCGTGCATCTGTAACTCCTATATGTGTGTAAGTGTTCATCGTTACGCCAATATCACTATACCCAACTATATTGCATATCGCGTTTTCTCTGTAACTGATGAGCGATATGAAGTATGTTATTTTCAAAATCAATATCATGTACTGTCAAACCACTTTGTTTGTTCTCGAACAGCCTTGAATGCATATGCCATCAAGCGCTTTTTCCTTTTTTCTTCATCTACATATCCTACTTTCTCTAATTCGATATTTAGATTTTATATGCTCATGTAATCCATAATATCTTTTCCTTCGTATACGGTTTCCGTGTGTTTCTAATTTGATTATATGCATGGATTTCGTATATATCAATCAAAAGAAAATCCAGCTGACTGTCTGTCAGAAATCCAGTTGCCAATTGAATACTTTCTAAAATAATTACAAAGGCCCCGGTTCCTCTGCACTAATTTATGTGCTAGGGATACCGGAGTCCTCTGAATAGTTCAAATCTACTCCATCTGAGTCACTAACTTCTTGTACACCGTCATCAGAATCTTTTCGTATCTCTGATAAATATAATATTTATAAAACTTCTTTGCAGTTTCTGAAAGGTTGGTGTGGACCCCTTTTTTCGGACACAAGGAGTCCCAAACACTATATATGGTAATTGCACTATGCAACTGCCTTGTTAGAGTAATGTTCTTCTGGCGTTATATAACCATTTGATGAGTGTAAACGGCTACGATTGTAAT
>JAXKAR010000023.1:0-10777 GCA_036305845.1 Emergencia sp. | reverse complement strand
GATGATTTCTTCATAATGATCTCTAAATATGGTTTGAATCGTATTCATACCTATATTATGAATGAAAGTCAGACAAAAAGAAACCCCACCCCTCAAGATTGAGGGGCAGGGGTGTTGAAGTGCGGAACGCACTTTTTTATCGTTGGGTTCATGATGCCTCCTCTGTCAGCAATACCTTAGTTGATAGTGCTATTTTATTGGTAAAATTTTGCCATGTCAAGGGCAATTGAGAAAAAATTAACAGAAAATTTCTGATAATCGATAATGGTTAATTTTTCCTCATACAAAAGAAGAAACGGA
Organism: Emergencia sp.; assembly: GCA_036305845.1. GTDB lineage: Bacteria > Bacillota > Clostridia > Peptostreptococcales > Anaerovoracaceae > Senimuribacter. The sequence goes on along the minus strand of JAXKAR010000023.1, from coordinate 10,477 downwards.
AAGAGGTTATAAGAAGAAAAACTGTAAAAAAGTATTGAATTTACGGCAAAGTTTGTGCAGAAAAGGAATAAGTACAAAAAATATATAATTGTGAATGATAATAAAAATTAAGAAAAAAATTAGTGGATTTAAACAAAGAAAAAGAATTTTGAATCAAAAATATTCGGTTTTTTTGCAAAGAAATTGACAAACGATTTGCGAGATTTTACAATAAAAGCATAAACGAGCAAGACTGCAGGAAATAAGGAGGGCGAAGACCTATGAAAAAATTATTAACAGGCGATGAGGCTATCGCAAGAGGCGCTTATGAAGCCGGCGTGACTCATGCAGCTGCATATCCGGGAACTCCGAGTACAGAAATCCTTGAGAATGTTGCTAAGTATGATGAGATTTACGCAGAGTGGGCGCCAAATGAGAAGGTTGCTATGGAATCTGCTGCAGGTGCATCTATGGCAGGAGCAAGAAGCATGGCGTCCATGAAGCATGTAGGCGTCAATGTGGCCGCTGACCCCCTGATGACTTTCGCCACGATGCGAGTTAACGGCGGTTCTGTTTTGATTTCTGCAGACGAGCCGGGAATGTTCTCTTCGCAGAATGAACAGGACAATCGAAATATCGCCAAGATGGCCAAGATGCCGATGTTCGAGCCTGCAGACAGCCAGGACTGCCTGGATATGATGAAGGAGGCTTTTGAAATATCCGAAGAATACGGTGCAGTAGCCATGATCAGAATGGTTACCCGTGTTTGCCATTCCAAGTCTCTGGTAGAAATCGGCGAGAGAAAAGAAGTGGCAAACAGACCTTGGGAAAAAGATCTGGCCAGATTTGTCTGTGTTCCGGCCAATGCCAGAGTAAACAGAGTCAATGTAGAAGCCAGAACCAGAGCATTAGAAGCATATACAGAAACCTGCAAGTTCAATTTTGCAGAATTGGGAGACGGAAAGGTGGGCGTTATCGCATCCGGCCCATCCTACTATTATGCAAAGGAGGTCTTCGGGGAGGATGCATCTTATCTGAAGCTGGGATTTACTTATCCGTTGCCGAAAGAGATGATTCTGGACTTCTGCAGTAAAGTAGAAACCGTATACATTGTAGAAGAAGATGATCCATACATAGAAGAATTCGTAAAAACTCTGGGTATTGCCTGCCATGGCAAGGATACCTTCCCTCCATATGGAGAGATGACACCGGATGTACTTCGTAAGTCTCTTCGCGGAGAAACCCTTTCGACTTTAGCATATGCAAAAGAAAAAGTCATCAAGCGTCCGCCTACATTCTGTGCAGGATGCCCGCATAGAGGACTCTTCTACAGACTTGGCAAGAGAAAAGACGTGATGATTACCGGCGATATTGGTTGTTATACCCTGGCTTTCAGCGCACCGTATAACGCTATGGATGCAGCAATCTGTATGGGCGCATCTATATCCATGGGTCATGGCGCACAGAAGACCTTTAACCGAGAGGGAATCAACAAAAAAGTTGTCACCGTTCTGGGAGACTCAACCTTCTTCCACACCGGTATCAATTCCCTGATGAACACGGTTTACAATAATAGCAATACCATCAATGTAATCTTAGATAACCGGATTACCGGGATGACCGGCCACCAGCAGAATCCGGGAACCGGTTTTACCGTAAAGGGTGAAGAAGCCAATATGATTAACATTGAGGAACTGGTTAAAGCCATCGGCATCAAGCATGTAAAGGTTATCGATCCTAACGATTTGGCAGCAGTGGATGCGGCGTTTGATGAATTTTGGGATTTGGATGAGCCGTCTGTAATCATTACAAGATGGCCGTGCGTATTGAAGAAATTCTCTCAGGCTGATCTGGAAGAATTCCCGGGTCTGTTCCAAAGCAAGAATGTAGTAGATACAGAGAAGTGCATCGGGTGTAAGATGTGCCAGAAGACAGGTTGTCCTGCTTTGATTTTCGACAAGGAAACAAAGAAAGTAAACATCAATAGAGCAGACTGTGTGGGCTGTGACGTATGTACACAGGTATGTCCGACAGAGGCAATCGTGAAGGAGGTAAAATAAAATGACCAAAAATATTTTATTATCAGGTGTCGGCGGACAGGGCACAATTACTGCGGCAAAGATGCTGACCTTCGGCCTCATGGAAGCTGGCTATGATGTAAAGATGAGTGAAATCCACGGCATGAGCCAGAGAGGCGGAGACGTGGTATCCCAGGTAAGATATAGCCGGGAGAAAGTATTTTCTCCTGTTATTGAAAAAGGCACCGCAGATATTGTTGTATCCTTTGAAGAAATGGAAGCGCTGAGAACTTTAGAGTATCTCAAGGAAGATGGCGCCGTGGTAGTTAACACAGAGAGAATACCATCAATGACTGTACTAACCGGGGCGGAAGAATATGCCGATGACGTGGTTGATGAAATCAAAAAAGCTGCAAAGAAAGTTTATACCCTGAACGCATCTAAGATGGCGGCAGACCTGGGTAATGTGAAGGCAGCTAACGTAATTTTGCTGGGTACGCTGGTAAAACTTATGGGACTCGATGATATCGACTGGGATGGCATCATCAGAAAGAATGTAAAAGAAAAATTTGTAGAACTGAATTTGAAGGCATTCCAGGTAGGTATGGATGCAGTAAAATAGCAAAGGAGATTTTGCATGTCAATCAAACAACTGATTATCAATCCCGGCTCTACCAGCACGAAGCTGGCCGTATATGAGGATGAAACCAGACTTTTTCAAGAGACGATAGAGCATAGCGCCGAAGATTTGGCCCAATTTGAAACACTGCCGGAGCAAGCTCCGTACCGTCAGGAGATGGTAAAGGCATTTCTAAAAGAGCATGGCATGGCAGTTTCTGAGCTGGATTGCATTATGGGTCGTGGCGGTCTTGTATGGGGAATCGGTACAGGTGGATGGATTTTAGACGAAAACCTGGTCAGCGCATTAAGGGACGAGGAACGGTGTTCACCTCATGCTTCCCTTCTTGGCGGACTTATCGCTTATGAACTGGCAAAAGACGCAGATCTTCCGGCCTTCATTTACGATCCGGTAACCGGTGCATCACTTCCGGAAGTGGCAAAAACTACCGGTTTTCCGGAAGTAAAAAAAGAAAGCTGTTATCATGTGCTGAACAGCAGAGCCATGGCGATTCGCTATGCCAAAGAAAACGATTTTGCCTATAATGATGAGAACATGATTGTGGTGCATATGGGTGGAGGTATTTCTCTGGGTGCCCACGACCATGGACAAATTATTGACTCGATTGGAGACGATGAGGGACCGATGTCACCGGAACGTGCCGGCGGCGCACCGATTCTGGAAATTCTGAAACTGTGTTATGGTGGGAAATACACCTATGCAGACATGAAGAAGAAATGCCGCGGAAAGGGCGGCATGGCAGCCTATTTCGGGACTACTGATGCGAGGAAGGTAGAGTCGATGGCAGATGGTGGGGATGAAAAGGCGAAACTGATTTACGATACCATCGCATATCAAGTGGCTAAGGGAATCGGACAGATGGCCGTAGCCCTAAAGGGCGAAGTGAAAGTCATTATTCTGACCGGCGGTCTTGCTTATTCAAAGATGCTGACTTCAGCCATTACCGAATATGTCGGTTTCATTGCGCCGGTGGCAGTGATGCCCGGAGAGAATGAAATGGACGCCCTTGCATTGGGCGGACTGAGAATCCTGCGCGGAGAAGAATCCGCACAGTCGTTTAGCGGTTAGACAACAACATATAAACCTCATAGGAACACCCCGGGACGTAAGTGTCACCGGGGTGTTCTTTTGCGTATTATCAGATGTTAGCCGATATTAGTTTTTCTTTTTTGTCAAAATGATACTTGCAATACCGCAGACTGCCATCAGGTATGGATAGAACAGATACGGAATAATATCGAAGGAAGTCAGTCCTGCCAGACTTGCGGCGGTAAGAAGCTGGGCGCCATAAGGGATAATACCTTGGAATACGGAGGCGAAGATATCCAAAAGAGAGGCGCTTCGGGTGGCTTCAACACCGTAGTCGTTGCTGATTTCTTTTGCAATCGGTCCGGCGATAACGATGGCCACCGTATTGTTGGCGGTTGCTGCATCTACCACGGAAACCAAAGCGGCAATGCCCACTTCTGCGCCCTTATAGGTATGAATGCGGCTGTGGATTTTTTCCAGAATAAAGGTAAATCCGCCGTTTTCTTTTACCAGTGCGCTGATTGCAGCAACCAGAATGGAAATGACGGTAATATCATACATACTGGTTACACCGGTGCCGATGGCGGTAAAGACTTCGGAAGCGGCAAGCGATCCGGTGGCAACGCCAACGATAACAGAAAGCACGGTACCGCTAATCAGCACAACAAATACATTGATGCCGATAATGGCAGTAACCAGAACAAAGAGATAAGGGATAACCTGCCAAACATTGTAATCCAGATTCTGTTCCAGCTTAAATTCTGCGCCGGTAGTAAGGAAGAATAAGATGACAATGGTGATAATGGCCGCAGGAAGGACGATAAAGAAGTTCTTTTTGAACTTGTCCTTCATCTCGCAACCCTGGGTTCTGACCGCTGCAATGGTAGTATCAGAGATCATAGAAAGGTTGTCTCCGAACATTGCGCCGGATACAACTGCGCCCACACAAATTGGAAGTGCAAAACCTGTTTTATCGGCAATACCTACAGCGATAGGCGCAAGGGCTGTAATTGTTCCAACGGAAGTACCCATGGAAATAGAGATGAAACAGCCGATAACGAAGAGACCGATAACAGCCACGCTTGGCGGCATCAGAGAAAGACCTAAGTTTACGGTGCTGTCAACCCCACCGGCCGCGGAAACCGAACCGGAGAATGCGCCGGCTGCAAGGAAGATGAGGCACATGGTGATAATATTGTCATCGCCGATTCCCTTTGCCGTAATCGTCATCTTCTCGTTGAACGTCTTGTCCTTGGTCTGTACGAAAGCGACAATCAGCGCGATCATAAAGCCGACGACAGCAGGCATGGTATAAAAGTCGCCTAAGATAATTCCCGTTCCTAAAAACAGAACCAGGAAGACAAGGATTGGCAGAAGCGCCCATCCGTTTGCTTTGATGTTTGATTCGTTCATTTCAATTGTTCTCCTAAATAAATAATAGCATTATTGCAAAAAACTCGGCCTCTGTGTCAAAGGTCGAGCTATATCATCACTTTGCATGTTTATTTTAACAGAATAAAAATGGAGGCGCAAGGCTAAATTCCGCAATTCAGGCAATTCGGGCGATTTTACTTAAGTCAATGTAACCATAGACGTCAACACAATGTCACCCTTTTGCGCAAAAAACAGGTTGACAATCAAAAAGCCCTTGTGGTAAACTCTCTTTAAAATCAAATTGGAGGCTGAGACGTGGAAAAAAGAAACGAAAGAAGAAAAACGACAACTTACGATATGATATGTATATCCTTATTTGCAGTATTGATGGCGGTTTGTTCCTGGATATCCGTACCGACCGTAGTGCCGTTTACCATGCAGACATTCGGACTGTTTTTTACGTTATGCGTGTTAGGCGGCAAACGGGGGACTATGGTGATTTTGATTTATATTCTTCTGGGGACTGTGGGACTGCCGGTATTTTCCGGATTCCAAAGCGGCGCAGGTGTAATTATGGGGACTACGGGTGGATATATTATTGGTTTTGTCCTGAGCTGCCTGTTATACTGGCTGGCAGAAAGGCTTTGGGGAGATAGGACGGTGGTACAGATTGGCGCAATGATTGCCGGCATGATCGCTTATTATGGATTCGGTACGGCCTGGTTTATTTTTGTTTATTTAAGAACAGCAGGGGATGTGACCATGGCAGCAGTATTGGGTTGGTGCGTAATCCCTTTCATTATTCCGGATCTTTTGAAGATGGCGCTGGCCGTGGTGGCAGGAAAAAGAGTAAAGAAAATGGTGAAAAAAATATAGAACCGACCTGAACAATATAACCGCTGTTTTGACGTATCCGCAGTGAAGGATATCTATACATACAAATCTTGAAATTGAACCGGTTTCGTGCTAAAGTGAAACATATAACGGCTTAAGGAGGCAAAACAGAATGGAAAAAGTGTTATTTTTAGATGCATGTATCAGTACGCACGCATCCAGAACAAAGCGGCTTTGTGACGCATATCTTGAAGGCTTTATGGAGAAACATCCGGAGGCATCTCTTGAGACGGTTGTTCTTCGTCAGGGTGTTGTAGAACCTTTGACGGCAGAGCGTATCGTTGAACGCGACGGATATGTGGAAAAACAGGATTGGCAGCAGCCTATGTTTGACTTTGCCAGACAGTTTAAGGAAGCGGATTACATCGTGGTGGGAACTCCATATTGGGATCTCTCTTTTGCATCGATTCTTAAAGTATATATAGAAAACATTATGGTAGCCGGTCTGACGTTTGACGTAGGTGAAACCGGTTTTGTAGGATTATGCGGCGGTAAAATGCTGACCTACATTACGACTGCCGGCGGATTTATCGCCGATAAGAACTATGGTTATGATTATATGTGCGGTGTGGCAGATATGTTTGGCATCCAAGGAACAGAGTTTTTTAAAGCGGAGGCCTTGGATATCATCGGATTTGATGCGGAGGAAATCGTAGAAAAAGCGATTGAAGAAATCAAAGCGAGCTTTTAATGAAACTAAACAAATTTAATAAAAAATATTTGTAAATGACCACAAAAAAATATTGACATTACCGTGGAAAGACGGTAAGATAAATGCAGTTAACATTGCAAAACAGACAAAGACTTTGACGGAGACAGTAAATCTGTGAGAAAAGGTAACAGCGAGCCGGAGATGGTGTGAGTCCGGTACTGAAGTAGATGCAGATTGAACATCACTCCCGAGTTGCAGAGCAGAAAGGCAGGGTATTCCCAAACACCCCCGGCCGAGTAAGGTCTGACGGAACTTCCCCGTAACAGGAAGCGCATATGATAGTATGCTGTAGCAGGTGGTTTAGCGAAGTTTTTACTCCGTCCTGATGCAGGACGGAGTTTTTTAGTAGGCAGAAAATATCGAATTTATATCATTTCGATTGACAAGCTAAGCAGAAATAACAAGAAGCGAGAACTGGAGGAAGATGAGATGAGAACGGTAGAAATCAGATGGCACGGAAGAGGCGGACAGGGAGCAAAGACTGCGTGTCTTCTGCTGGCTGACGCAGCTTTCAATTCCGGCAAACAGGTACAGGGCTTTCCTGAATACGGTCCGGAACGAATGGGCGCACCCATTACCGCATATAACAGGATTTCAGATGGTCCAAACCGAGTACATTCTAATATTTATACGCCTGATTATGTGGTTGTGGTTGATGAAACGCTTCTCCATTCTGTAGAGGTGACAGCAGGGCTTTCTCCGGAAGGGGCGATTATCATCAACAGCAGCAAAGAGCCGTCCCAGTTAAGACCGTTTCTTGACGGATATCAGGGGAAAGTCTGTACCGTAGACGCAGAGAAAATTTCTAAAGCAGCATTAGGAAAGAATTTTCCCAATACACCTATGCTGGCTGCTACAGTGAAGGTAAGCCGCGTGGTGGAGCCGGACAGATTTCTGCAGGACATGGAAGCCTCCTTTCAGCACAAGTTTGCATCGAAGCCGGGCGTCATTGCAGGAAATATGGAAGCGCTCCGCACAGCAATGGAAGAAGTAAAGGTAGGTTAACCATGAAAGAAGCAAAATACATTAATGAGAAAACCCCGTGGCAGGCGTTAACCCCGGGTGCGGAAATTTATGAACCGGCCACATCAAGACTGGTGAAGACCGGAGAGTGGCGCGTATTGACTCCGTTTTTTGATCGGGAAAAATGCAGGCACTGCATGCTTTGTGTACCGTTTTGCCCGGATGTATGCATTCCGGTAGAAAATGGCAAGCGTCTTGAAACGGATCTTGATCACTGCAAGGGCTGCGGAATTTGTGCAAAGGTATGCCCGTTTTCTGCAATTACCATGGGAAAGGAGGAAGTGTAAATGGCAAAGAAGGATAGAATGAGCGGCAACGAAGCTGTTGCTTTTGCCATGAAGCAGATCAACCCAGATGTGATGGGTGCTTTTCCCATTACACCGTCCACAGAAATTCCACAGTATTTTTCCAAGTACATCGCAGACGGAAAGGTGGATACAGAGTTTGTGGCGGTAGAATCTGAGCATTCAGCCATGTCAACCTGTATCGGTGCATCTGCTGCCGGCGCAAGGGCGGTAACGGCAACTTCCTCTGCGGGTCTTGCATTGATGTGGGAGCTGCTTTATGTGGCCGCATCGGCAAGATTACCGATTACCATGGCAGTGGTAAACCGGGCGCTGACCGGTCCAATTAATATCAACAATGATCATTCTGACTCTATGGGGTGCAGAGATACCGGGTGGATTCAGATTTACGCAGAAAACAATCAGGAGGCATATGATAATTACATTCAGGCTATGCCTATTGCCGAAGCAACCAGGTTGCCGGTCATGATTTGTCAAGATGGATTTATTACCAGTCATGCGGTGGAGAACATAGAACTTCTGGATGACGAAGACGTAAGCCGATTTGTCGGTATTTATGATCCGGAAAACTACTTGTTAAAAGCGGAAAACCCTCTCGCAGTAGGGCCGTACGGTGTATCGCCGTATTATATGGAAATTAAAAAAGCGCAGGCAGAAGCCATGAAGACCGCCAAGAAAAAGATATTGGAAATAGGGGCGGATTATGGCAAGGTTTCGGGGAGATCCTATGGCTTTTTCGAAGCTTACCGGATGGAGGATGCGGAACTTGCAGCAGTGGTTATCGGTTCCTCGGCAGGAACGGGAAAAGATGCTGTGGATCAGCTTCGAGAAAAAGGAATAAAGGCCGGACTTATTAAACTCAGGGTATTTAGGCCTTTTCCGATGGAAGAGTTGGCAGAGGCTTTATCCGGTGCAAAAGCTGTTGCCGTTATGGACAAGTGTGAAAGTTTTTCTGCTTGTGGCGGGCCGCTGTTTGCAGAGACCAGAGCTGCGCTCTATGATCTGCCGAACCGACCGAAGGCGGTAAATTATGTATATGGTTTAGGTGGAAGAGATGTGACGATTTCCACCTTTGAAGAAATTTATAGCGCACTTTCTGCAATCGCAGAAACCGGAGAAACAGGAGAAGTTTACCGGCATATCGGCGTTAGAGATCTGGAGGATGAACGATTATGAGCTACAATCTGAAAAAAGAATTAGAGAAGAAGGCCAGACTTGCTCCCGGTCATAGACTTTGTGCAGGTTGTGGCGCAGGGGTTGCGGTAAACGGTGTTTTGCGTGCGCTTGAGCCTTCAGACAAAGCGGTGGTGTCCAATGCAACCAGCTGTCTGGAGGTTTCTACCTTTATTTATCCTTACACTGCATATGAGGACAGTTATATTCACAGCGCTTTTGAAAATGCGGCGGCAATGACTGGCGGTGTGGAAGCTGCATATAACGTGCTGAAGAAAAAGGGAAAAGTTAAGGAAAACTACAAATTCATCTGTTTCGGCGGTGACGGCGGGACTTATGATATTGGGTTCCAGTCCCTTTCCGGCGCTATGGAGCGGGGACATGATATGGTCTATGTCTGCTATGACAATGAAGCATATATGAACACGGGAATTCAGCGTTCGTCATCTACACCACGTTTCGCCGATGCGACAACCACTCCGGTTGGCACGCAGTCTTACGGAAAGGTGCAGAACAAGAAGAACCTGACCGAGATTATTGCAGCCCATAATGTTCCTTATGCGGCGCAGACAACCTTTATCGGTGATTTCAGAGATTTGCATACCAAAGCCCATAGAGCAATTTACACAAAGGGACCGTGTTTCCTCAATATTTTGTCGCCTTGTCCAAGAGGCTGGAGATATGAGATGGAGGATCTGGCAGAGATATGTAAACTGGCGGTGGACACTTGTGTCTGGCCGTTATATGAAATCGAGAACGGCGTATGGCATTTGACTTATGAGCCGGCAAAAAAACTGCCCGTTGAGCAATTCTTGAAAAAGCAGGGCAGATTCAAGCACATGTTCCAAAGCGGTAACGAGTGGATGATTGAAGAGGCGCAGACTTATGTAGATGCCCAGTGGGAGAAACTGTTGTCAAAATGCGAATAAACGCATGTGCCTGCGACCTATTCCTTCCTTTTATATATTCGCGGAGAAAGATAGATAGAAACGCATACAGGGCTGGCACTGCCGGCCCTTAAATATTTGAGATAGTGGCTCTTTTTTTGTTTTTCTATTTTACACCATTATACGGACATAACCGACATAACCCTCTTGATGTTGACAGATGTGACAGATTTAAAAAATAAAGTCAATTTAGTCAACATATTTTGCAAAAAATGTTGACAGAATTGACAAAAAAGAAAAAAATTGGTGTGGACCCCTTTTTTCGGACACAAGGAGTCCCAAACACTATATATGGTAATTGCACTATGCAACTGCCTTGTTAGAGTAATGTTCTTCTGGCGTTATATAACCATTTGATGAGTGTAAACGGCTACGATTGTAAT
>JAXKAR010000022.1:0-70836 GCA_036305845.1 Emergencia sp. | reverse complement strand
CAAGCTGATCCAAAGAAATCATTTCAATTTGATTGTTTTTTTGACCGTTTTTCGAAAGCATAACGATATCCTCCTTATGCTTCTATTATATCATAAAACGGAGCATAATTGTTGAAATTTCAATGATTAGCTTGATTTTTTTGCATAAGAAAAAGCCCTGAACCTCGTGAAAAGGCCGGGCTTTGTCTTCAGTCTGAAACAGGCCCTTTGGCCTGTTTCATTTCCATGGTGGAGATGGCGAGAGTCGAACTCGCGTCCGAAAGCATTTCCACAAGAGTTTCTCCGAGCGCAGCTGATGGTTTGGAATTCGGATTTCTGACCGTCCGTCAGCAAACTGACAGAAATCCTATCTCGTTAGTCCCTTACGATACCGAGAACTCTCGCAAGGTTTTCCTGTATAGTCGATGCCAGGTCTCCGGCCTACAGGTAAACCGGAGCTGACACGCGTGCTGCGAAATTAAGCAGCTAATGCGAAATTGTTGTTCTTTTTAGCGTTTATATTTAAACGGCCACTTTTAACGTAGACTTGGCAACTACGGCTCGCTTATCTTGCTTCTACACCCCCGTCGAAACCTTTACATCCCCGAAGTGTACATTATATTTTACTCCATTAACGTTCACATTGCAACTGCCAAACTTTTTCTTTTTTTGCATGCTGTCAACATAACACCGCATATGGATGTACAACCGCATTCTGTCTCGGGTTCGGCTTACCAACGCTGTTTCATTGCGTGGTCAATTTTTCTGGCAGCGTCTTTCTTTGCTATATCCTCTCTCTTATCGTAATTTTTCTTGCCTCGTGCTACGGCAAGTTCCATCTTTGCGCGACCATCTTCATTGATATAGATGTTAAGCGGGATCAGGGTCAGTCCCTGCATCGTCGTATAGCCAATCAGCTTTCTGATCTCCTGTTTATGTAGCAGCAGCTTTCTTGGACGGAGGGGATCTACGTTGAATCGGTTTCCCTGTTCGTAGGGGCTGATGTTCATACCATAAACAATCATCTCCCCCTTTTCTATCTTGGCATAGCTCTCCTTGATGCTGACTTTTCCGGCACGAATAGACTTGATCTCCGTTCCGGTCAACACAATGCCTGTCTCGTATACATCTTCTATAAAATAATCATGACGGGCCTTCTTATTGTTAGCCACTATCTTTTTCTGTCTTTTTACCACTGAAATATCACCTTCCCTAATATTGCATCCGCGTCCACAAAGCCGACAGTCTCACTGCGGCTGTCCGTACTTGTCGCCCGATTGTCACCCAAGACGAACACCTTACCCGCCGGCACTGTGACTTGTTCCATTTCTCCGCTGATTCCTGCAGAAAAGATATAATCCTCCTCTTCCAGTACCCGGTTATTTACATAAACCTGACCTCCGGTAAGCATAACCTGATCTTCCGGCAGTCCGATTACCCTTTTCATCATCAAACCGTTTTCCCCCGTACTGCTGTATATCCGGTTGGGAAACAAAATCACATCACCCCGTTCAGGTGAATCGTTCCGATAAACCTGCCGACCGACCAGTATTTTATCACCCTGCGTATAGCTCGGCATCATACTGTTATCCGACACATCCGTTACCATGAAACCCATAGCGAGAGCAACTCCGCTGCCCACGCCCAGCAATGCTGCCAGGAAAAAAACGATTCCTCTTTTCATAAAAATTTAGTCTCCAATTACTCCAATTTTATTAAATGGATAGAGACGGAAAATGACTTGCCCCACAAGATCCTCTGCATCGACAAGACCTACTTCCATGAAACGGCTGTCCGTGCTGTGCAGTCTATTGTCGCCCAGACAGAAATAGTCGTTTTCCGGTATAATAACCGGCGCAACTTCACCGTTGGTAATGCCGTCCTTGGTATAGTCCTCTTCCAGAACCTCTCCATTTATGTATACCATGCCGTCTCGAACCTCTACCGTTTCTCCCGGAAGTCCCACAACACGTTTGATCAGCATTTTATCTTCACCATTTTTGTCTTTGAGATGTGAGGAAAAAACTACCACATCCCCTCTCTCCGGCTTTCGATGATCATCATAAGCCAGCCTGTTGACCAAAAGATAATCGTTAGGCTTGAAATTCGGTTCCATAGAAACACCGTATACGGTAGTTGGAATAACGAATTGTATAATGATTACTGCCATAGCTACAGCCGCGCCGACTGCTTTAATCCATTCCCTGATATTCTGTCTCATAATTCCCGTTCCCCTTGTTATTTCTTATTCTTCATATGGGTTTTCCAATGTTCCGATTGCATCGAAAGGATAAAGCCGGAATACGGCTTTGCCTACGATTGCATCGATGTCAACACAACCTACCTCCGGACTTCTGCTGTCCAGACTGGCTTTTCGATTATCTCCCATGCAGAAAATCTGTCCCTCCGGAATAATCAAGTTGCGGATCTCTCCGTTGGTATAACCTTCCTTGGTATAGCTTTCGTCCAGTTTTTCCCCATTGATAAAGACTTCACCGTCCAAAATGTCCAGTCTGTCTCCCGGCAGGCCGACAATTCTCTTGATCAGCAGTTTTTCGTCTCCGTTTTCCTGCACAAGAGAAGAATGTACAACCACCACATCTCCCCGTTGCGGTTCTCCAAATAGCTTATATGACTGCTTACTGATAAACAGGTAATCGTTCTCATTGACATTCGGTTCCATGGAATGCTCCTTGACAATGGTCGGCTTTATAAATGTAATGACCAGTATCGCAATGACCGCTGCAATGAGAATATCCTTAATCCACTCTTTCATACGCCTTCTCTCCCTATCCATTGTTGTCAAAAATACTTTGTTTTATTCTCTGAAAAGTCTCAGGTAATTTGGACTCTATGGTTTGCCCCGAAAGATATGCCAAGACCCCATTGCACGTTCCAAAGGAAACCTTATAAGCGTGCAGCAGCTGGGTGGTCAGTCCAAACCGATTTTTCATCTGGCGGTTGACACGCGGATCGCCGTATTTTGCATCCCCAATCAAAGGATAGCCTGCTTTTGCAAGGTGCGCCCTTATCTGATGGGTTCTGCCGGTAACGATTTCCACCTCGACCAGAGAATATCCGCGGGCAACAGCAAGCGGCCGTACCAGGGTCTCCATCTCTCTGCCCTCATCCTCCATGGAAAGAACGGTGACTCGATTGGCCTGGCTGTCCTTTACCATTTTATCCCGAAGATGCAGTGGCTTGCTCAGGCTGCCTCTGACAATGGTCAGATAACATTTGCGCACCTTATCCTTCTCCCTGATCATCTGGTTAAGCGCCTGCAGCGCCGGATTATTTTTCCCGAACAGTACCAGTCCAGTCGTATTGCGATCCAGGCGATTTACCGGCGCAGGAGTAAAAGACTTCTCCGTTCGGGGCTGATACGCCCCGGTCTCGATAAGATAATCCACCACCTGATTAGCCAAATGATGTTTCTTTTCTCTGCTGTCCCCATGGGTCAGCAGACCGAAAGGCTTATCGGCAATCAGAATATTTGCGTCCTCGTAGGCAATGCCGAACTGTCTTCGGCTCCGCTGAAAGACCTGCGTTCTGCGAAGCTTCTCCAAGGTTTCCTCGGGAATATATAAGGTCAACACATCTCCTGCCTGTAAGACAGTATCTTCTTTTCCCCTTCGCCCGTTAATCTTGATATCCTTGCGAATCATCTTGTAAATCAGGCTCAGCGGCGCATTATCCAAATATTTTCGCAGAAACTTGTCCAATCTCTGATTCTCTTCATTTCTTCCAATTTCAATATTAATCATACCTGTTATTATACAACACCGGAATGGGTAAAGCAAAATTTATTTGTCCTTTGACCAAAAGTATGGTAAACTTTTTAAAACAAAACAAAAAAGGGGAGATAACAATGAAGGGTTTAAAAAATTTTTTATACGATAAAAACGATATCGTTATTGCGCTTGTCGTTTTGCTGCTGGCAGGTTTGATTATTTTCTGGCGTATGGAAGTCATTATGGCTTATCCGCAAACTTTAGCCGCGGAAACGGATACCACGCAGACAACAGAAAGCGAAGCCGTTATCGACGAAAGCGATAATCAAAAGCAAAATAGCAGTGCGGATAATACCTCTGCAGATGACAGCAACAGCGCATTCACAAACGGCGTTTTATCCAAAGAGGTGACTGTCACCGTCAGCGGCGGCAGCGCCACCGCAGCTGTCAACAGCCTGATCGGCGCCGGATTATTCTCATCCTACGATGAATACGTCGAAATTTGCAAAGCAGCCGGATACACACCGGAAAACATCAAGGCGAAAACCTTCACCTTCGAGGCCGGCAGTACCCAGACTGATATTGCAAAAGAAGTCACCCAATAACTACAGACTATTTTTCCAGAAGCCCGATGATCTTTGTGAGTCGGGCTTTTTGTTCGCTGTTCATCATGGGCATCAGACTTTTCACCGTAGCCATCTGCTTCTCATAAGGGATATTGTTCGCCGCCAGCTTGTCACGAATCTTCATGATTTCTGCCACCAGTTCAGCGTCACTTTTATTCTCATAGGATTTCATAGTGGCCGTAGCCTTTTTCTTATCCGTAGAAATCCCAAGCTGACCGGCAAGCTCCATAACTGTCTTTTCATCTAAATTCATATTCCGTCTCCTTTTCACGATTAACTTCATTATCATCATATGCACCAAATCCACTGGTATTTCATAATATGAAATAGAATTTATGGAGGTGACACATGGCAACCAATCCAATCCCAATTATTCTGGTGGTACTTTTACTAAAAAACCGGAACGGCTTGAATCTTAATCCGGCAATGTTCAACAGCCTGGAATTAGAATCTTTTCTGGACAATGCCCGAACCATGCTCAATACCATTGATAAGATTAACGGTTTCGCCCAGTCCGGCGTAGCATCTTCTTTGCCGGACATGAAAAAAATGATGGAAATCGTTGAAAAAATCCCCCTTTAGTGTATAATGGGAATGTACGCAAATCATCATTAGACTACTGATTATGGAGGGGATAATATGGCTTTAGTTACGACAAAAGAAATGTTTGCAAAAGCAATCGATGCAGATTATGCCATCGGCGCTTTCAACGTAAACAATATGGAGATTATCCAAGGTATCGTGGAGGCCGCTCAGATAGAAAACGCACCACTGATTCTGCAGGTTTCCGCAGGCGCGCGCAAATATGCCAAACCTGCTTACTTGATTAAACTGGTGGAAGCAGCAATCGAAGATACCGGCGTTGACGTGGCGCTGCACCTGGACCATGGCGAAGATTTTGAAATCTGTAAAAAATGCGTTGATGACGGATTTACGTCTGTCATGATCGACGGTTCCAAATATCCGTTTGAGGAGAACATTGCATTAACAAAGAAGGTAGTAGAATATGCCCATGCCCACGGTGTTGTTGTCGAGGCTGAGCTGGGCAAACTGGCCGGTGTCGAAGATAATATCAAAGTTGATGCACGCTCTGCAACCTTTACCGATCCGGACGAAGCAGCAGAGTTCGTAGAAAGAACAGGGGTAGATTCTCTGGCAATTGCCATCGGCACAAGCCACGGCGCTTACAAGTTCAAGGGAGAGCCTTATCTGGACTATGAGAGACTGAAGAAAATTCATTCTCTGATTCCAAATACACCGCTTGTCCTTCACGGCGCATCTTCTGTTCTAAAGGAATTTGTAGACAGATGCAATGAATTCGGCGGACAGATTCCGGGCGCGCAGGGCGTTCCTGAAGATATGATTCACGAGGCTGTCAAATACGGCATCTGCAAGGTCAATGTAGACACCGACTTGAGACTGGCGATGACGGCTGAAATCAGAAGAGTTTTGGCTGAAAATCCAGGTGAATTCGATCCAAGAAAGTATCTGGGTCCCGGCAGAGATGCGATTACCAGAATGGTTCAGCATAAAATCAGAGATATGCTGAATGCATCCGGCACAAGATAAGAAGTACATAAATATAAGCCCCCAAGGCAACTGATGCAATTGCAGCACGCCTTGGGGTTTTGTTCTATCTTAACTCTTTATCAGTATTTCTTTTTCCTCTCTGACTACACATACGGCCTCTACACGGCTTTTCACATGCAGCTTGCGGAATATATTATAAATATGCGCTTTTACTGTACTCTCGGAAATAAATAACGTTTCTGCAATTTGGGTATTGTTTTTACCTGCATAAATCTGTTCCAAGATTTCGATTTCTCTTTTCGTCAATTCAAATTTGGTTCTCACAGCCTCCAGTGCATCCTGCAAATCCACCACTGCCGGTGTACTTTCAGGCGGACTCAGATAAGACTCATGAAAATCTCGCTTATACAGCAGCGTGATATTTGCCGCATTGATAACTAACCAGAAGAAAATCGTGATATCCATCAGCATACTGCCTTTGGCATCCAGAACACCCGACTCATTGATAAAGTAAGTGCCATAGTTAATCAGGATAAACACGGTGATTACACTCTTATAAATGATCAGCGCATGATGACACTTATTTTTTATATCGTCATAGATATACGCGCCGCTGCCTGCCAGCAGGAGACCAATCAACGGAATATCAATAATCAACCGCACCCAGTACTGCTGACGGAAAAATGCTATGGCAAGTATCCATATCACCACATAAATAATCAGATACCACTGTCCTATCTTTACGCACTGATCAAATCGTCTGGACTTGCAGATATCTTTCTCCACGCGCAGCCATAAAATCACCAGAATAGCCATTAGGCTGTCACCTAAGCTGAACAATATATTCCCTCTAGGGTAAACAATAGTGCTTTCCAAAATAATATTATCGCTGTAGTAGATGATAAAATCATATACGTTCATGATCAGCAGCATGACAATAAACGGCTTCATTACAGAAAAATTCTTTTCTGTATCGCCTTTGCCGGCCAGCCATTGTACGGTCAATGCCGAGACCCCGATCAGGATCGTAAAAATATAACAAAACACCGTGATGTGAATCATAGGGACAAAATCCTTTCGATAAAGTCTATAACTTATATAGTTTACTACGAAACCAAGCAAAAAGCCAGGTAAAATTACCCGGCCTTCTGACTTTTACTCAATATAACCATGAGGAGCATTTACAAATGTTCTGCCCACAAATTCCACCAGTCATCAGTGGAGTATCCTACAATGATTATTATAAAACTTTCGGGTCAGGTTCTGCAATTAGACTATAGCCTTATTTTTTGCATTTTAAATACTAAACCTCACCCCCATACTAAGACTTTCGTCTTAGCGGTCTATCTAATGGTGTGTTTTTCTATCAATTCGTTTTTCATATTCCACAAGTTCTGGGATAGATCTACGTAATACGTCTGTGGATTCTCAAATCTGAGGGTTTCATCCCAGAGGCTGTCAATCTGCGATTTGCAGTATGCCTTGATTTCTTCGATATCCGGACTTTCGTAGACGCATTTTCCATGGTCGAAAAGTTGGATACGGATATTCTTCGCATAGAAATTGCTTAACTTCTTTTTCTTCCAAATTGCATTAGGGTCAAAAATCTCATAACCGTCTATTTCCGGAATCTCTTCCCCATCTACGGTCATCACATCGGCAAGAGCCTTGTGGTTATTCTTGTCAAAAAGTCTGTACAAGGTCTTAAAACCCGGATTGGTAATCTTTTCTACATTTTCGGAAATCTTTATTTTCGGGATAATCACGCCATCCTTTTCCAGAGCAGTCAGTTTATATACCCCACCGAATACAGGCTCCGACTTAGCCGTAATCAAGCGTTCGCCTACGCCGAAAGAGTCAATACAGGCGCCTTCTAAAATAACATCTCTGATAATATACTCATCCAGGGAGTTGGAGACGGTGATGGTACACTGGGGCAATCCTGCTTCATCCAGCATCTTCCGCGCCTTCTTGGTCAGATAAGCCACGTCTCCGCTGTCGATACGAATCCCCATTTTCTTCATACCCAGTTCCTTAAATACGCGAATCGCATTAGGTACGCCGGATTTCAGTACATTATAGGTGTCCACCAGTAACGTACAGTTGTTGGGATAAATCTCCGCATATTTCTTGAATGCCTCGTACTCACTTGGGAACATCTGCACCCAGCTATGCGCCATCGTACCCAGCGCTGCAATGCCGTAATCCCGATCGGCAATGGCACAGGCCGTTCCTGCGCATCCACCGATGTAAGCGGCTCTGGCGCCGAACAGTGCGGCTGCCGTTCCATGGGCTCTTCTGGTTCCGAATTCCATAACCGGTCTGCCCTTGGCCGCACGAACAATTCGATTCGCCTTAGTGGCAATCAAGCTCTGATGATTGATAATCAACAGTAACATAGTCTCAATATACTGCGCCTGAATAACCGGTCCTCTCACGGTCAAAATCGGTTCATGTGGGAAAATCGGCGTTCCTTCCGGCACTGCCCATACATCACAGGTGAATTTAAAATTCCGCAGATAGTCAAGAAAAGCCTCGCAAAAGATTCCCTTTCCTCTGAGAAACGTGATGTCTTCTTCAGTAAACTCCAGATTCTTCAAATAATCAATAACCTGCTCAACCCCTGCCATGATGGCATACCCACCGCCATCAGGAACTTTTCTGAAGAACATATCAAAATAAGCGATATCCTCTTCTACATTACCTGACTGAAAATATCCGTTTGCCATAGTGATTTCGTAGAAATCAGTCAGCATCGTCAGGTTTTCATTCTTAATCATTGGATGTTCTCCTTTTATTATGTTGTTCGTATCCAAAACATCATTATACACTATTTCAATATTTTCTTCAAGAACTGTCCTGTGTATGACGCTTCACATGCCGCAACCTCTTCCGGCGTACCTGTTGTCACAATGGAGCCGCCTCGATTACCGCCTTCCGGTCCCAAATCGATAATATGATCGGCTCGCTTGATTACGTCCAGATTATGTTCAATGACCACCACTGTATTTCCGTTATCGACCAGTTTATCCAGCACGGTAATCAGCTTGTCCACATCTGCAAAGTGAAGGCCTGTCGTCGGCTCATCCAGAATATACAACGTCTTTCCCGTACTCCGTTTAGAAAGCTCGGATGCCAGCTTTACTCTCTGGGCCTCTCCACCGGACAGCTGTGTTGACGGCTGTCCCAGTTTGATATAGTCAAGCCCCACCTCGTTCAGCGTATCTAACTGTCTCTTGATGGACGGCAGGTTCCGGAAAAATTCCAAGCCTTCTGCCACGCTCATATCCAATACGTCAAAAATGCTTTTTCCCTTGTATTTTACCTCCAGGGTCTCCCGATTATACCGTTTCCCCTTGCAGACTTCACAAGGCACATAAACATCCGGCAGAAAATGCATCTCAATTTTGATGATACCGTCGCCGCTGCAGGCTTCGCATCGTCCGCCTTTTACATTAAAACTGAATCGTCCCTTCTCGAAACCACGAATTTTAGACTCAGGCAGGGAGGCAAACAGATCTCGAATATGGGTAAACATCCCCGTGTAGGTCGCCGGATTGGATCTGGGCGTGCGCCCGATAGGCGACTGGTCGATGTCGATGACTTTATCGATATGTTCTAATCCAAGAATTTCATCAAAATCACCGGCCTCTTCCTTTGTGCCGTTAATGATTTTTGCAGCGCCTTTATGGAGAATTTCATTGATCAGGCTGCTTTTTCCTGAACCGGAAACGCCGGTAACGCAGACGAATTTGCCCAAAGGGATATCTACGTCTACATTTTTCAGATTGTTTTCCCTTGCACCGGTAATCGTAATGGACTTTCCATTTCCCTCTCGTCTGTGCTTGGGCACCGAAATTTTCCGCTTTCCGGATAAATACTGTCCTGTAATGGAGGCTTCACAATTTTTGATGTCCTCCACAGTACCCTGCGCAACCAACTCTCCTCCGTAAATTCCTGCTGCCGGTCCGATGTCAATGATATGGTCCGCCGCATACATGGTATCCTCATCATGTTCCACTACAAGAAGCGTGTTTCCCAGATCGGTCAAATGGCGCAGTGTCTCCAGCAATTTCTCGTTGTCTTTCTGGTGCAGTCCTATGCTGGGTTCATCTAAAATATAGAGCACACCCATCAGGCTCGACCCGATCTGCGTCGCCAGTCGAATTCGCTGGGATTCACCGCCTGACAAGGTCCCAGACGCTCTTGACAGCGTCAGATAATCCAGTCCCACATTGATCAGAAAGTTGAGTCTCGCCTTAATTTCTTTGATAATCTGCCTGCCGATAATCTGTTCTTTTTCGGTCAGCACCAGATTGTCCACAAAAGTGTACGCATCTCTGATAGACATATCGGAAACCTCTGCAATGTTCTTTCCACCTATGGTCACGGCAAGAACTTCCGGTTTTAATCTTTTGCCGTGACAATCAGGGCAATCCCTCACCGCCATATACTTGGCCATTCTCTCTTTCATAAAGTCAGAATGGGTTTCTCGGTATCTTCGCTCCACGTTATTGATCACTCCTTCAAAAGGATGATCTCGTTCAGACTTTGCGCCGCTGCTCCTGCTGACATAGGTGTATTTCAAGTGACGGCTGCCGGTTCCATACAACAGTTCCTGCTTGAATTTCTCCGGCAAATCTTTATAAGGTACACTTAAATCCACATCGTGCTCTCTCGCCAAAGCATCAATCATCTGCCTGTAGAATCCGGAAAACTCCATGGACGCAAAGATATTGCCCAATGCGCCTTTAATAATACTCTGATCTGTCTGGATAATTAAATCCGGTTCGATTTTCTGCGTAAACCCCAGCCCATTACAAGTGGAGCATGCACCAAAAGGACTGTTAAAGGAAAACATTCTCGGTTCAAGTTCCTCAATACTGATGCCGTGCTCCGGACAGGCCAGTTTGGTAGAAAAAGTTTTTTCCGTGGCATTGTCCTTATCCATGAACTGTACGACAACCAGACCGTCACCTTCTCGCATAGCCAGTTCCGCCGCCTCTGCAAGACGGCTCTCCTGACCAGATCTGACCACGATTCTGTCGATTACGATTTCTATGGTATGTTTAAATTTTTTGTCTAACTTGATTTCCTCTTCATTGATTAGGCGGATTTCTCCGTCAATACGCACTCTGGTAAAGCCCTCTTTGCGGATTCTTTCTAGAATCTTTTCGTGTTCGCCCTTTCGCTGCCGAATTACCGGCGCCATCACCATCAGTTTTGTTCCTTCCTCAAATGACATTATGGTGTCTACGATCTGGTCTACTGTCTGACTGGTAATCGGCTTCCCACAGACCGGGCAATGGGGCTGCCCAATCCGGGCATATAACAGCCTCAGGTAATCATGGATTTCCGTTACTGTTCCCACTGTGGATCTGGGATTCTTGCTGGTGGTCTTCTGGTCGATGGAAATAGCCGGTGACAGACCTTCGATCAATTCCACATCCGGTTTATCCATCTGCCCCAAAAACTGACGCGCATAAGACGAAAGGCTTTCCACATAACGTCTCTGTCCTTCTGCATAAATGGTATCAAAAGCCAACGAGGACTTACCCGATCCGGACAATCCGGTAAGCACCACCAATTTATCTCTGGGGATCGTTACATCCACGTGCTTCAGGTTATTCTCATTGGCACCTTTAACGATGATTTCATTTGCCATATCATCCCTCCTGTCATTCTGCTATCTATAATCTGGTTTTGTATTCAAAAATCTGGTCACGTAACTGCGCAGCTCTTTCAAACTGCAAATCTGCCGCAGCCTGTTTCATCTCTTTTTCTAATTCTTTGACAAAATCCTTCAGTTCCTTCCGTGTCATTTCCAGTGGTTTCTTTCCCTTATGGATTTCTTCCTCGGCCGGCCTTGTTGCCTCGATAACGGCTCTAACGGATTTTTTTACACTCTGCGGCGTAATCCCATGCTCCCGATTATACCGGTCCTGTATGGTTCGTCTTCTATCGGTCTCATCAATAGCTGCCCGCATAGCTTTGCTGATACCGTCAGCGTACATAATAACCCTGCCTTCTGCATTACGAGCCGCTCTGCCGATGGTCTGAATCAGTGAAGTTTCTGTACGCAGGAATCCTTCCTTGTCAGCGTCCAGAATGGCAACCAGAGAAACCTCCGGTATATCCAGACCTTCTCTCAGCAGATTGATTCCAACTAAAACGTCGAATTCACCAAGGCGAAGATCTCTGATAATCTCAAGACGCTCCAGGGTATCTACCTCTGAATGAAGATATCTGACCCTGATTCCGGCTTCTTTCAGAAAATCCGTCAGACTCTCTGCCATTTTTTTGGTCAGCGTGGTAACAAAGGCACGATCTCCTTTTTCTGCTACCCTTCTTAGTTCGCCAATCAGATCGTCAATCTGCCCCTCGGTTTTTCTTACTTCTATTGGCGGATCAAGAAGACCCGTCGGTCTGATAATCTGTTCTGCAGTGATGCCATCCGCCTCTTCTTTTTCGTATGCTGCAGGCGTTGCACTGACATAAACAGCTTGATTAACCAGTTTCTGAAACTCTTCAAACTGAAGAGGTCTGTTGTCCAGTGCTGACGGCAGTCGGAATCCGTAGTCTACCAGAGATGATTTCCTTGATCTGTCACCGGCATACATTGCCCGAAGCTGTGGCAGCATGACATGGGATTCGTCAATCATCAGAAGAAAGTCCTCAGGAAAATAGTCAATCAGCGTATATGGCCGTGTTCCCGGCTCAAGTCCATTGATATGACGGGAATAGTTCTCGATGCCCTTGCAAGTGCCGATTTCCCTCAGCATCTCCATATCATAACGAGTTCGCTGTTCAATTCGCTGTGCTTCCAACAACTTGCCTCTGTCCTTGAACCACTGAACTCTCTGTTCCAGCTCTTCGCCTATCGTAATCAGCGCCCGTTCCATGTTTTCTTTCGATGTCACATAGTGGGAAGCCGGATAAATGGCAACGTGATTTCTCAATCCCAGAATCTCCCCGGTCAGCGGATTCATCTCTTTGATGGCTTCGACTTCATCTCCAAATAATTCTATACGCACGGCTTTATCTGATCCTGCCGGATAAACGTCAATAATATCGCCTCTCACCCTAAAGCTTCCCCGTTCAAAGGCCAAGTCATTCCTGGTATACTGAATATCTACCAGTTTTCTTAAAATCTCGTTTCGTGGCTTTTCCATACCGGGTCTGAGAGAAATCAACTGGTTCTCATAGTCAAAAGGGCTCCCCAATCCATAAATACAAGAAACAGAAGCAACAATGATGACATCTTTCCTCTCCGCTAAGGCTGCAGTTGCTGAGTGACGCAGCTTTTCAATCTCGTCATTAATATCAGAGTCTTTTTCTATATAGGTATCTGTAGACGGAACATATGCTTCCGGCTGATAATAGTCATAGTAGGACACAAAATACTCCACTGCGTTGTCAGGGAAAAATTCCTTGAACTCGCCATGAAGCTGAGCCGCCAGCGTCTTGTTATGGCTAATGATTAGCGTGGGTTTCTGCACCTGTTCGATGATATTGGCCATGGTAAAGGTCTTACCGGAGCCGGTGACGCCCATCAGGGTCTGGTGCTGTTTTCCTTCCTTGATGCCTCGTACCAGGGTCTGTATGGCTTGAGGCTGGTCCCCGGTAGGTGCGTATGGGGCTTGTAAAACAAATTTATTCATGGTCAAAATCTCCTTCTTTGCGGCAGCGCCATGGAATTGTGGAATCATTTCACCGTAAGCGCTTTGCTCTGTCTTCGCAACTCCGTAGCTTGCCAATCGCTGTGCGCTCTGGCATCTGTCATACATCGCCTCTGTCTTCGCTATCGCTCGCCAATCGGCGTGTACGGACATTATACCACACTATTGTGAGATTGAAAACATTTGTTCGTATTCTAAATTATCCTATGCAAAAAGAAGGCGCCTGCCGGTGAAAAAATCCACTCGGCAGGTGCCTTCACTATTTGATGAATTACATTGTACTTTTAGAAACTTGTATTTACTATGGATTCCGCAACTTTGCTTTTACTTGCTTCTCTTCTCTCTCCCGAAAAAAGTTTTCTCGATTTTAGTTCCCTCTTCATCACGGAAAATCAGGGCTTTCCCCACAAAGGCAAACAATATGGAGACAATCGGATTCAGCCAAGCCAAAATGGTATACGGCAAATATTCCAATGTTGGCACGCCCAGCAAGCTGGTAAAATATGCGCCACTGGTTGCCCAAGGGACAATAGCCACGAATAAAGTACCGCCCTCTTCCGTACATCTGGACAAGATACTGCGGTCGAGATGAACTCTGTCAAATGCTGCCGCAAACAATGTGCCGGTCAATAAAATTGCCGAATAGGAATCACCCGTAACTGCAGTGATAAACATAGCCGTCACAATCGCCGCAACAATCATTGGCGCCGGCTTGTTAATTTTCTTGGTAATCACTTCAACGATGGCATTCAGATATCCAACACCCTGCAGCACACCGGCCAGAGAAATTACAATCATTGCCAGCGAAAAGGTCCACATCATACTCTGCAAGCCGCCCCGGTTGAGAATCGGTGCAATCAATTCGTTTACCCCTTCAATAGAAAAGCCATAATTGAGAAAAGTGAAAATCTCTGCAATAGATACTCCCTGTACGAATACGGCAATGACTGCTCCTGCTAATACTCCGCTGTACATAGCAACCAACGGATGAAATTTCATTACACTCATCGTAACCATAATCACAATTGGCAAAAGTGTGATTATGCCAAGATTAAAGTTGGCGGCCAAATCATCGGTAATTGCATCAATGGTTGCCATATCCACGGTAACATCACCAACACGCATTCCCATGATAATAAAGAAAATCAGCGTAATCACATAGGTCGGCGCGGTAGTCTTCACCATCGCATGAATATGGGAAAATAAGTCCGTTCCGGCACCGATAGGCGCCAAATTGGTACTGTCCGAGATAGGGGACATTTTATCACCAAACAATGCGCCGGAAATAACCATGCCGGCGGTCATCGGCGCAGGGATGTTCAAGCTTGCGCCAATACCCATAAACACAATTCCCAGCGTACTTACCGTCCCCCAAGACGTGCCCACTGCCATAGACATGACGCTGCACAGGATCAGTCCGACCGGCAGGAACAGGGTCGGCGTAATAACTTTTAAACCATAATAGATCAGCGCCGGGATGGTGCCTGCCGCAATCCAGGAGCCTACTACCACGCCCACAGATGCCAAAATAAACATTGCCGGCATAGTTCTCCATACATTGTACATCATCATTTTTTCCTGGTCCACAAACCTATAACCAAGAGCGCGGGACATGAGAACAACAACAGCAAGCCCGGATAACGCCGTAACCACGGTATCCACTTTAAAGATAACCAGTCCCATGCATACGATAATCAAAAAGGCCATACATGCCACTACGGAATATCCGAACCCCGGCGTCTTCCCTGAAAACTGAGGCTGCTCAACTTGTGTTCTTCTACATTCGTCTTTCATCTTTCTTCTCCCTTCTCCGGTGTAGGTTGTTCAATTTCTCGGTATTCTATATCAAATCCGAAATATCTGGGTTCCATGTACTTTCTAATTTCCTTGTCCCGTAAAATCGGATTACATGGTTTTTGGTAAACCTCCATCCTGGTGCCTTCTTCAACATCATCTGTTCTCAGCGGAGTTAATGTGTCCGGATCAATGGTACAGATCAGATCCGGACTGGATACCGCATATTCCCCGTCAATCCAAACAATATGGTTTTCATTCTTGAAATACATCTCCAGCGCTTTTCCTGCATAATCTCCATAGCCCTGCAGAAAATGCATACCGGAGTAGTAACCGCCCTCATCCTTCCAGTCTTTTTTCACACAGACGCCTTCGAAAATCTTCTTCATCCCGGCTCTCTTTAAATTGGTTTCTAACGCCTTACCGGTAATTTTCGCGTCCTCAATCAGTTCTCCTACTGCATATGACAGGCTTACCGAACCACGAACAAGCAGCCGCTTCAATTGGGCGCCGGATATAGGAAATCCCGCAATCGCGGTAGACCCGAAAGCTACTTCGCTGAGCATTTTTCCCATTCGTTCTGCGACCGGCAGATTAATTGCCGATTTCATAATACTGATATTTCCAAATTTATCAAAGCTGACAGCCGGACATAAATCCACGTTTTCTTTCTGCAGACTAATCTGGAAAATTTCCGGTATTGCCCTGCCTGCATAATCGCCATCCACTATAGTCTTGCCCATCATCGTAGCCACAGCCAGGGGCGCACATAGGTTAGAGCCGCCCACCTCCAAAGGCACGATAATATCGGCGGTTTTGCCGGTATACTGCTCCCACTCGCTAATGGCGTTAATCATATTGGTTGGATAACGTCTGTGATCAAGACCTATCCGTTTCATCTCTTCTTCCTTCTCCGGCGTCATCGGTGCAGTGGATCCCATTAGAAATACACAAATTGCTGTAGCATCATCTCTAACCTGCTCCACGTCATTCCACTGAATAATTCCTTTCTTTTCCAGTGCCTCCGTCAAGACCCTAAGTCCTTCCTGCGGAAATCCGCCTCCGCCGGTTCCCAGCAGTGTAGCGCCTTGCACAAAAATTTTTGCTTCTTCTAAAGTTTGAATGGAATGTTTCATCTTCATACCCCCTTTATCTCGCGAGGAAAACGCAGCTCCTTCTTAATCGGATGCATATACGCTTCTCTGCTGCTGCTTATGCCGGAAGCAATCACTGCTTCTATCATCCTGACCGATGCCGCGGCCGGATCAATAACCGGCACGTTATACCCGCAGTCTGCCAATTTTTTGCTGATTTTCTCTGCAAATCCGGCAAAGCCGGTACATCCCAGAACGATAGTATCTGCGCCGTCTTTCTCTATGCAAATACGTGCTTCTTCGCAGAGTCTTTCCAGAACCACATCTGACATTGCGCCAATCTCGGTTACCGGAATATTGGCGCTTCTTATCGCCGCAAGCCTTCCGGCTGCCGCATAATGCGCTAATTGCCTATGAAGCATGGGCAGAATATTAGGAAGAATGGTCACGACGCCAATTCTTCGTCCCACTAAAGACGCCAGCGCCATAGCCGCTTCTCCTGCGCCGAGAACCGGTATATCTACGGCTTCTCGGCAAGCCTCTACGGCCGGATTGGCAAAGCAGTAGCTGACTATACCATCAAAACCATCTTCCTCTCCTCTTATTGCCTCTTTCAGCACAAAAGGCGCGCTGTAAACCAAATCATATTCGTTTTCAATAGATGCCGGGCCAAAATCCAGATGCCGTGCAGTTACCTCCGTTCCTGCTGCTGCAAATGGGCGCACAATCTCTTCTTCGAGCACATCAGGGCGACTCGTAATAATTGGTCTGATAAATAGTATTTTCATGTTAAACTCCTTAACTGTTTTTTGTCGACACAATACTTTTTTAGCAAAACTTGTGCCAACAAAAAAAACAGCAAAAAAAGAAAGAAACGAGAAGCCATTCTGACTCTCGTCTCTCCAATTGTAAATATTTTTTACACGTTCCGTAAATATTTTTTACATGTGTAAAATTATTTTACACTACTCATCCCGTTTCCCCTCTAATGCACGCACTTTATTGATGATAGAGGTATGGGATATGTTTAGATTCTGCGCTGCTTTTCTGTAAGAGCCGAACGCCTTCATCGCCCGATCGATGTATCGGTTTTCAACAGCTCTCACAATTCCCGGCAAATCAACAGGGAACGCTTCGACTTCTGCCGGCAAGCCTCCATCTTCGCCCCAGGCGCCTGCCCTGCTTCTGGCATCCAGAAGAATATCTTTGGATTGAATCTGCCCCTCAGCCATAAACACCGCCCGTTCAAGAACATTATTCAGTTCCCGAACATTTCCCGGCCAGCTGAACGAAATGAGCTTATCCATAGCCTCCGGAGAAATCTCCATCAGTTTTTTCCCGTTCTTTTCGCAAATATCCCTAACGAAATAACTGGCAAGCTGTGCAATGTCACTCTTTCTTTCTCTCAATGCAGGAACAAAAATGGGGATAATATTCAGCCGGTAATACAAATCCTCCCGAAAAGATTTCCCCTCAATCATTTCTTCCAAATTCCGATGGGTTGCCGAAATCACTCTCACATCAATATCAATCTCGTTTTTGCCACCGATTCTCCGAATTTTTCTTTCCTGTAACGCACGTAATATCTTTGCCTGAAGGTGAGTGGCAAGTTCACCGATCTCGTCCAGAAACAGTGTGCCGCCTGTCGCCTGTTCAAAATAGCCTTGTTTTCCACTTGCACTTGCACCGGTAAAGGAACCTTTTTCGTATCCAAAAAACTCACTTTCGATCAAAGTTTCCGGAATAGATGCACAGTTAACTGCCACAAAAGGACCTTCCGCCCGGGGGCTTTCCATATGAATCGCTCTGGCAAACAATTCCTTGCCGGTTCCACTCTCTCCACGAATCATAATAGACGCTTCCGATCTGGCAACAGATTTAGCCAGCGCAATGGTTTGCTGCATCTGCCGGCTCTCACCCAGAATACTGTCAAAGGTAATCATAGACGGACCAATGATATGGTTGATTAGCGTCCGAATATTGGCCATTTCCTTTATGATGAGAAAATACCCTGTAATGATTCCCTCTTCATTGGGAATCGGGTCTAACTCTGCATATAGCGCCTTTTCCTTTCCTTCGATTTTTCGCGTGAATTCGATTTCACAATGTCTTGTAAGCCCGGGAAGCTCCGGGCATTTATCGTTGAGAAAAACGTGCAGGTCAGAAATCGTCCGGTTGCCCTGGCGCAGCAGCCGCAGGCCCTTCTCGTTGTAACTCAAAATAATTCCACTTGCATCAGATTTAATGATGGCGCAGTCCACATTGTTCAACAGGGTTGAAAGTTCGGCTTCAATCCGCTCATATTCCATCAGGTCGATATACGTAATGCTGTCAATTTCCGGGACTCGCTTTTTCATGAAATCCAGAAAATCTTCTTCCGAGATAGATTCGTTCCATTCCAGCTTACAGCAAATATACGGGTCAGATTCCATCGTTACGATATTGATGCCATAATCAGCGATAGCTTTCAGCACCAGGAAAATCAAGCCCATCCGGTTCGGTGTTCCGTTAATGCGAATTCTTCGAATACTGCCTGTGTACATGCGCTTCCTCCATTCATTCGACCCGCTCAATACCCGTTCCCCTATTGGCGTTACGCATCGCGAAGATACTCTTTTTCTTCTTCTTTATGCAATTCCATATCTTTCGGAAGTACAAGATTCAAAACGATGGCAACCAGGAAGACCACAGCAACACAGTTTTCTGCAAACACATTCTGTACAATCTGCGGAAATACAGAAAAAATCTCCGGCACCTGCGTAAATCCAATGCCTACACTGAGAGATAGCGCCACGATACTGACATTTCTCTGTGTATATCCACATCTGGAAATCATCTGAATACCGCTGACAACAATCGTCCCAAACATCATAATGGTGCATCCCCCCAGAACAGCGTCCGGTAAAGTGGCAAGCAGCGCGCCGAAAATCGGGAACAGACCAGCCAGGACCATAATGATTGCACCCATGAGCAAGGTGAAGCGATTGACTACCTTCGTCATGGCTACCAGGCCTACGTTCTGGCTGAATGACGTAATTGGAAGACAACCAAATACAGAGGAAAGAGCGCTGACAAAACCATCGCACGCAATAGAGCCGGCGGTTTCCTTTGTCTTCGCATCCCGATTTAGGGCCGATGACGCCAAAGCTGAAGTGTCTCCGATAGTCTCCGTTGCCGACACTAAGAAAATTAAGAATACCGATAGGATTGCTCCCGGGTGGAATTCCGGTTTGAACGGCATGATTTCAGGCAATGCAATGATGGATGCATTCTGCAGCGCAGAAAAATCCACCATACCCATAACTGCGGCAATCACATATCCGACCACCAGTCCAAAAAGCACAGACAACTGTTTCCAGTAGGATTTAGCAACAATATTGAATCCGATACAACAAATCAGCGTCACACTGCCAAGGGCAAGATTCTGCACAGACCCAAAATCCGGATTCCCTGCGCCGCCGCCAAAGGAATCCGCACCTACGGCAAGAAGCGAAAACCCAATAGAGGTTACTACGCTGGCTGCAATTACCGGCGTAATAATTTTCGTCCAATATTTGGCGAGAAGACCAAGAACACCTTCCGCAATGCCGCCAATCAAAACGGCGCCGATAATCGCCTCATAACCATATGTAGGTCCGATAAAACAGAATACCGACACAAAGGTAAAACTGATTCCCATAACAATAGGCAGTCCACTGCCGAGCCGCCATACAGGATAAAGCTGAATCATCGTTCCGATTCCGGCAATAATCATGGCGCTCTGAATCAACATCGCTGTTGTCGACGCAGGGAGACCACATGCCCCCGTCACAATGATAATGGGTGCAATATTGGCTACAAACATAGCCAGAATATGCTGCAGACCAAAAGGCACCGCTTTGGCTACAGGCACTCTGCCTTCCAGCTTATAAATATTATTCACGTTACTATTCATTCTACTACGTCCTCTTTCTTGATGATATTCTACCGCAATACTCTGCATCAAGGTTCGGTATCCATCTACGTATACCGCTCTATGTACCGGCCGTCTCGTTTATCTAAACGTAATTTCTCCGGTCTGTCCATCCATGTGATCAATAATTGCCAGCGATTCCAGCTGATATCCCAGATTTCTGATAATCTGACCCCCCGGCTGAAAGCCCTTTTCAATGGCAATACCGATGCCTTCCACCACGCCGCCTGCGGACTGGACAATCTGAATCAGCCCCTGCAGCGCACACCCATTTGCAAGAAAGTCATCGATAATCAATACCCGATCCTCTTCACCCAGAAACTTTTTAGAAACAATCACCTGATTCTTCGTTCTATGGGTAAAGGATTCCACCTCTGCCGTGTACATCTCGCCGTCTATATTAATGCTCTTGGCTTTTTTTGCAAAGACAACGGGTACATGAAAATGTTCCGCTACAATACAGGCGATCCCAATTCCGGATGCCTCAATGGTCAAAATCTTGTTAATCTGCTTTTCCTCAAAACGTTTTTTGAATTCCGCGCCCATCTGGTTAAACAGCTCAATATCCATCTGGTGATTGAGAAAACTGTCTACTTTTAATACGCCGCCTTCTTTGACTATGCCGTCTTTTACAATTCTTTCTTCTAAAAAATTCATATCCTTTGCTCCTTCGTTCTTGTTAATCGTTGGGTCTGTTGTAGAACCATCCGCCAATCTGATCGGTTTTAATTACGTTGACAAAAGCACATGAATCCGCTTCTTTAATTGCGGACAGCACTTTGTTTACTTCTTCACTGGATACCACAGAGTAAAGCATGTTTCTTTCCACTCCCTTATAGCATCCTATCCCTTTAAACAGCGTTGCATCGTGATTGGTAATATTTTTTATCTTTCCATAGATTACATTGGGCTGCTCTGTAATAATCAGCAGCGTATGCTTCTGATACCGCTTATGCAGCAGCTGAATGATCTGCGTCGAGCAAAACTGAAAAATAATCGAGTACAGCGCCCGGTCAAAGCCGAATAAAACGCCGGCAACAACGAGAATGCATACATTCCCCAGAAAAATATAATTCCATGTGTCGATGCCTCGTTTCTGCGAGAAGTACAGAGAAATAAAGTCCGTGCCCCCTGCGCTGGCTCTTACATATAAGGCAAGGCTGATGGCTGCGCCATTGACGATTCCGCCGAATATGCAGATCAGAAGTACGTCATAGGTAATGGTCACCTTCGGCAGAATATCTGTCATAAAACTGCTGAGAAGAATAACGTAGACAGAGTAAAAGGTAAATCTTTTCCCCAGATATTTAATTCCAATATAAATAGGAACTATATTCAGCGGAATGTATACCATCGTATAAGCCGGAACAAATCCGAAATAGGTATCGCAAATTTGCTGAATCAGCAGGGTAATCCCTGCAAACCCTCCCGGAAACAGTCCGCCTGCGTCAACAAAGCTGTTTAGGTTGAACGCATAAAGTAATGCGCTGGCTGTACAAAAAGCCAGCCTTTTTCCCTCTTTCTTCAGCCTTTGCTTCCTACTCAGCCGTTCCATTCTCACACTCCTGTTCCGGTAACTTACATACGTCAACCCATGCTCTTGCACCGGAATAGTTAAAAAGCTCTTCACAGGTCAGTTCAACTGCGCTGTTTGCGCTTCCGCATGCAGGAAATACGCTCTCAAAACGCTGCATAGACACATCGCAGTACACCTCTACATCACTGCGCGCAATAGCAAACGCGCAGACACCGCCCACTGCATGACCGGTATAATCCAAAACTTCCTCCGGTGTCAGCATTTTCGCCTTATATCCAAACGCCTTTTTAAATTTGCTATTGTTAATCTTCGCATCCCCGGCCATCTGAATCAAAATGCAGCCCTGCGGACTCTTGAAAGAAAGGGTTTTACAGATTCTGGCGCCCTCAACGCCTACTGCCTGCGCCGCCAAATCTACAGTTGCGCTGGACACGTCAAACTCCTGAATACGTTCTTCGATCCCCAGCGTCTTAAAATAAGCTCTTACTTTTTCTATTGCCATCGCTCGTCTCCTCAATACGATAAATCCGATCATACGATCAAAATAAAGAAATCACTATATTGATTCTATCCAAATCTCTTTTTAAAATCAACCGGCATTTTGTATTTTTTTCGTATATGAACCAAAGTATGAAAGCGTTTTCATGCTCTAATACTATGGTCTGATTTCGTCCGTCAAAAGTTGAAAAATTCAGACTTCTCGCATATACTATTATCATATTTTAGGAGGTGTTACTATGGATAATCAGAAAGGACAATTCAAAAGCAATTTCGGATTTCTCATGGCGGCCGTCGGTTCAGCTGTCGGCTTGGGCAACCTCTGGGGCTTCCCATACAAGATGGGAAACGGCGGAGGTTTCGCATTTTTAATTTTATACTTACTTATGGCTGTTTTTATCGGCTATCCTTGTATGCTCGGCGAATTTGCCATAGGCAGAAAAGGACAGAAAGCAGCAATTGGCTCTTATGAAAAAATCGACAGGCGATTTGCCTTTAACGGCTGGATCGCCACACTTTCTCCATTCTTTCTGCTGACATTCTACTGTGTACTGGGCGGCTATGTCCTCAAGTACCTGGTGGCAAACATCGGAGACATCTTTGGTCTTGGTTTCGGAATCGGCGGCGCGCAAAGCGATGCTTATTTCGGCGCTTTTGTCGGCAGCGGTGCGCCGGCACTGATTTATACCGCAATCTTTATCATCGCAACTGTGCTGATTGTTATGGGCGGTGTATCCGGCGGCATTGAAAAGTTCTGTACAATCGCAATGCCTGGGCTGGCTATCTTATTGATTATTACTGTCATCAGAAGCTGTACTCTGCCCGGCGCAGCCGAAGGTCTTGAATTTATCTTCAAACCGAATTTCGAAGTATTCAAGGGGACTGGCTGGATTACCGTTCTGGCCTCTGCCGGCGGACAGATTTTCTTCTCCTTGTCTCTGGCTTCAGCCTGTATGATTGTTTACGGTTCTTATCTGGACAAAAAAGAAAACCTAGAAAAAAATGCAATTCTGGTACCGATTATGGATACCTCTGTTGCACTGTTGGCAGCGCTTGCCACTATTCCGGCTACATTTGCTGCCGGTATGGAACCCGCTGCCGGTCCGGGTATGCTCTTTGTCACACTGCAGACCGTCTTCAACTCTATGGGTTCCGCAGGTCCGATTTTCGGCATGATCTTCTATCTGTTGGTACTCTTTGCCGCGCTTACTTCTTCTATTGGTATGCTGGAAGGCGCTGTATCTGCTTTTATGGACAGAGCACAAGATAAAGGAAAAAAACCAAACCGTACAAAGATCAGCTGGACCATTATTGCAATCACAACTATCGGCTCTATCATTGTAGCCGTGGATGCACTGGGTGAAGGCCCTCTGCCAAAGCCATTCGGATTGTCCACATGGCTGGATGCGTTCGATCTCTTTGCCGAAGGATTTATGATGCCGGGCGGCTGCCTGATTATGGTCATCATCTTGGGCTGGCTTCGTCCTAACTACATTGATGATGAAGTCGAACTGAGCAGCAGCTATAAATCAAGAGGCTTCGTTAAATTCTGTCTGAAATGGGTCGCACCGGTTTTCCTGGCCTTCATTCTGGTAGGGCAGATGAACAGCTTCTTCGGACTCGGATGGTTCTAATTGATAAACTACTTCCTAATTAAATAATGAATGCAAAGGAGGGACTCCCGGTTGATAAAATCGGGAGTTCTTCCTTTTTTGTCCCCCGCAGGCAGAAAAACAGCAGCAGCGTCGAAGATTTGTTAATGATTTATCAGACTATTTCGTCTATTTTCGTGTATACATGTTGACACCGGCGACTTTGCTATCGTATAATGTTCACAAAGCAGATGTCCTGCTTTTGGTGCATTTATTTAATTTTATTAGGAGGTAGTTCAATGGAACAGAATAAAGGTGGTTTTAATTCCAACTTTGGATTCCTGATGGCATCCATCGGTTCCGCTGTCGGACTCGGAAATCTTTGGGGATTCCCTTACAAGATGGGCGAGGGCGGCGGATTTGCATTCCTTTTGCTGTACCTTGTTCTTGCGGTTATCGTGGGTTATCCTACCATGCTTGGTGAGATTTCTCTGGGTCGTAAGACTGGCAAAGCCTGTATCGAGGCTTATCGTATTGCAGACAAAAGATTTACGTTTAACGGTGTAATCGAAACCCTCGTACCGTTCTTCCTTATTTGTTTCTACTGTACGTTCGGCGGTTACGTTATGAAGTACATGTTCGCAAATCTGGGAGATATCTTCGGTGCAGGTTTCGGTATCGGAAACACTGACAGTGGTACTTTCTTTAGCACATTCATCTCCGCAGGCGCATCCCCGATTATTTACGGTCTGGTATACCTGGTGCTGACTGTAGTTATCGTCATTGCCGGCGTATCCGGTGGTATCGAGAAGTTTACCAAGGTAGCAATGCCTGCATTGTTCATTATGCTGGTAATTGTTGTAATCAGAGCTTGCACACTGCCTGGCGCAGGCGCAGGTCTGGAATATATCTTCAAGCCAAACTTTGAAGTATTCCAGGGTACCGGATGGCTTAAGGTTCTCGGTTCAGCAGGCAGCCAGATGTTCTTCTCAATTTCTCTGGCTTCCGGATGTCTGATTACATACGGTTCTTACTTGGATAAGTCGCAGAACTTAGAGAGAAATGCCGTAATCATCCCGGCTGCTGATACCATCGTAGCTATACTTGCAGCAATGGCTGTAATGCCTGCAGTATTCGCAGCAGGTCTTGAGCCTGGTGCAGGTCCGGGACTGTTATTCGTATCCCTGCAGACTGTATTCCAGGGTATGGGCGCTTCCGGTCCGATCTTCGGCTTTATCTTCTTCCTGCTGGTGTTCTTCGCAGCACTGACCTCCTCCATCGGTATGATGGAAGGCGCAGTATCCGCTATGCTGGACGCGCAGATCAGAAAAGGAAAGACGCCGAACAGACTGAAGATGTCTTTGATCTTTGCTATCGTTCCGCTTTTAGGTTCTACTTTAGTATCCGCAGACGGTCTGGGTTCCTCCGGTTTCTGGAATCCTCTGATTGCTACACTTGGACCTGAATCCGGAAAATGCTGGTTGGACGTATTCGACTTAGTTGCAGAAGGTATTTTGATGCCTCTGGGTGCATTGGTTATGGCAATTATGCTGGGCTGGACCAGAAAGGGCTGGCTGGATGACGAAATCCTTCAGGGAAGCACCTACAAATCCAGAGCATTCTGTAACTTCTGCTGGAAGTGGATTATTCCGATACTTCTGGTTGGTCTGCTCATCGTACAGCTGGATTCCTTCTTCGACTTCACTTCTTTGGTATAAACCAAAAATGATTTTGATGTACGCAAGAGTTAATCACAACTAAAACAGAAAAATAAGATAAGCGCAGACTGCGATACACATTGCAGAACTGCGCTTTTTCTTGATTTATTTCATAGAAACCGTCCCTGTTGCGCCCATTGTTTTTGTTGCTGAAAACAAATTTAATTTAGGCTTTTATGTTTTTATTGACAGTTTTTTCTTTCCTCTGTATAATGTTGAATATATCTGGTATTTTACACAATTTAGGAGGTTATTTTAATGGAACATCAACATGGAAAGGGTCAGTGGGCCAGCAATTTTGGCTTTCTGATGGCCGCCATCGGGTCTGCCGTAGGACTTGGCAACCTGTGGGGCTTCCCTTACAAGATGGGTATGGGCGGCGGTTTTGCCTTCCTTATCCTCTACTTAATTCTCGTTATTTTCGTTGGATATGTCATCTGCTTGGGAGAACTCTCACTGGGACGTCATTCCGGCAAGGGTGTAGTAGGCGCTTATGAGTCCCTTAGCAAGAAGTACAAATTTATCGGCTGGTTCGGTTGGATTTCACCGCTGCTGATTTTGGGTTTCTACTGCATGCTGGGCGGCTACTGTATCAAGTACGCTGTTGCAAATCTGGGAGATCTGTTCGGCGCAGGTTTCGGCGTAGGTTCTACAGACAGTACCGTTTTCTTTGAAAATTTCTACAGCGATCAGGTATCCAGCTCTATTTACACGATCATTTTCGTTGCGCTGACAATCCTCATCGTGAGAGGCGGCGTTTCTTCCGGAATCGAAAAGTTTACCAAGATTGCAATGCCGGCTTTATTCGTATCCCTGCTTATCGTTATCGTAAGAAGCGTGACCATGCCGGGTGCAGCCGAGGGTCTGGCATTCATGTTCAAACCAAACTGGGAAGTATTCGAAGGCGCAGGCTTCATCAATGTATTAGCCTCTGCCGGCGGTCAGATGTTCTTCTCCCTGTCTCTGGGCATGGGCATCACCATCACCTACGGTTCTTATATGACCAAGGACGCCAACCTGGAAAAAAGCGCATTGATTATTCCGTTTGCCGATACAGTTATCGCTGTTATGGCAGGTCTTGCTATCATGCCGGCTGTTTTTGCTTCCGGACTTGACCCTGCCAGCGGTCCGGGACTGCTCTTCGTTACACTGCAGACTGTATTCTCTGCAATGGGCGGATTCGGTCCGATCTTCGGTTTCATCTTCTACATGCTGGTATTCATTGCCGCCATCACCTCTTCTATCGCATTATTAGAAGCAGTAAGTTCTACGGTAATGGACAAGCGTGCAGCCAAAGGCAAGCCACTGAACAGAAAATCCGTCGTTACCATTATGGGTATCATTATCGGTATAGAAGGCGTTTTCGTTGCCCTGGACGGCCTGGGTTCCAATGGATTCCCTCAGATTTTCGGTCAGTCAACCTGGTTAGATTCTTTCGACTTGGTTTCCGAAGGTATTCTGATGCCTCTGGGTGCTTGCTACATGGCAATCATCCTGCCAACCGAGCTTGTAGACAAAGAAGTTACGCTCAATAACAACAAATTCAGAACACAGAAATTCTTCGATTTCTGCATCAAGTTTACCGCTCCATTATTGATGGTTCTGGTACTTCTTGGTCAGATCGATACCTTCTTCAAGTTAGGTATCTTCTCCTAATCGAAATACTCATGCAAAAGGGCTATGCAGATTGCTGCATAGCCCTTTTCTTTGCGTTAATAAGCTTCGATATGTAATGCTTAGTACCCTATCAGCTTGTACTTGATCTTTTTTATTCTTCCGCCAGCTTTTTGTAGCTTTCGTACTTTTCCTTAGCGTCTTCTTCTGTCATGGCAAAGAGTTTATCTGCTGTCTGCGGAAATTCTTTGGCCAGGGAGGCATATCTGTTCTGACCCATAATAAAGTCTCTGAACGGCTTCGTCGGCGCTTTGGAATCCATGATAAACGGATTTCTGCCCTGCTTTTTCAGCTCCGGATTGTATCTGTACAGATGCCAGTAGCCGGAGTCCACTGCTTCTTTAATATTGGCCTGAGATTTTCCCATACCCTTTTTGATACCGTGATTGATGCAAGGCGCATAGGCGATAATCAGAGATGGTCCATCATAGGCTTCTGCCTCTGCAATTGCCTTCATAAACTGGTTCTTATCTGCGCCCATACCAACCTGCGCCACATATACATATCCATAGGACATGGCCATCATGCCCAGATCCTTTTTCTTAATCTTCTTTCCGGAGGCCGCAAACTTTGCAATAGCTGCCGCCGGTGTTGCCTTGGAGGCCTGACCGCCGGTATTAGAGTAAACTTCGGTATCAAATACCAGCACATTAATATTTTCACCGGAAGCCAACACATGGTCCAGACCTCCGTAACCGATATCGTAAGCCCAGCCGTCACCGCCAATGGCCCAAATGGACTTTTTCACCAGATAATCCTTATAGCGAAGAATTCTATCACAAAGCTGTTTCAGCACTTCATCGGTGGTTTCCATATTCTCAATTGCAGCAAGAACCTTATTGCTTGCGGCAATGGATTCTTCCCCGTGGTCTTTATACTCCAACCATTCTTTGAAGGCATCCTTCATCTCGTCATCAATATCAAGTTCTAAAAGGGCTTTCATATTGCTTTCAATCTTGTCGCGAATTTGTTTGGTTGCCAGAAGCATACCGTAGCCAAATTCTGCATTGTCCTCAAAGAGAGAATTTGCCCAAGCCGGACCATGACCCTTTTCATCAGTGCAGTACGGCATAGACGGCGCAGATGCGCCCCAGATGGACGAACATCCTGTTGCGTTGGCAATCATCATTCTGTCACCAAACAGTTGGGTGATTACTTTCAGATACGGTGTCTCACCGCAGCCGGCGCACGCGCCGGAGAACTCGAAGTACGGCTGACAGAACTGGCTGCCCTTAACCGTTTTCTTTTCAACAGGGATATCTTTCTTTGGAATCGTCACAGCGTAATCCCAATTTTCCGCTTCATGAACTACGTCAGCATAAGCCTCCATCTTCAGCGCCTTTTCTTTAGCCGGACAGATGTCGGCACAGTTACCGCAGCCCATGCAGTCCAGAGCAGAAAGCTGCATTCTGTAATGTAAGCCTTCCAGACCTGCGCCCTGCGCTTTCAGTGTTTCAAAGCCGGAAGGTGCAGCTGCAAGTTCTGCATCGTTTACCAGCACCGGTCTGATGGCGGAGTGCGGGCATACAAAGGAACACTGGTTGCACTGGATACACTTAGTCGTATCCCACTTCGGCAGATGTACCGCTACGCCGCGCTTTTCGTACTTACTGGTGCCCAGAGGGAAGGAGCCGTCAGGCTTATCCACAAAAGCGCTGACAGG
Organism: Emergencia sp.; assembly: GCA_036305845.1. Taxonomy (GTDB): domain Bacteria; phylum Bacillota; class Clostridia; order Peptostreptococcales; family Anaerovoracaceae; genus Senimuribacter. The sequence goes on along the minus strand of JAXKAR010000022.1, from coordinate 41,769 downwards.
TAAATCATCGCCTTCCTGCTGATTCATCGGAATCAGGATTTCTTCAATGAAGGTTGGCAGGTCAAGCGCTTTTTCTTTCGGGTCTTCTGCATCCAGCCAGCTTCCCGGGATCTCTACCTTCTGGATGGCATTAATCCCTTCGTCCACAGCGCGGCAGTTCATGTCGATAATCTGCTGTCCCTTCTTCTTATATGTCTTTTCAATACCCTCTTTCAGATACTTAATTGCGTCATCCACAGGAATAACCTGAGTCAGCTTAAAAAATGCCGCCTGCATAATCATATTGATTCTGCTGCCCAAACCGATGGCTTCACTGATTTTCCACGCGTCTATGGTATAAAATTTAGCCTCTTTTTTCGCCAGCGCCCGCTTTACGCTTGCCGGCAGATGCTCTTCCATTTCCTCAGGACTCCACAGGCTGTTGAGGAGGAATGTACCGCCCTTCTGCAGATCCTTCAGCATATCGTACTGACGCAGATACGCCTGATTATGACAAGCAACAAAATCCGCCCGGTTAATCTGGTATGCAGATTTAATCGGTCTTCCACCGAAACGCAGATGGGAAATAGTTACGCCGCCGCTCTTCTTTGAGTCATAGGCAAAATAGCCCTGGGCATACATATTTGTCTTGTCACCGATAATCTTGATCGCCGTTTTGTTTGCACCTACGGTACCGTCGGAGCCCAGACCCCAGAACTTGCACTTGATTGTGCCTTCCGGTTCTCTGGAAATACCCACCATGTAACCAAGGGAATGTCCGGTTACATCATCCTCGATACCTACGGTGAAATGATCTTTCGGGTGTTTGTGATAAAGGTTATCAAAGACGGCCTGTACCATGCCCGGCGTTACATCCTTGGAACCAAGACCATATCTGCCGCCGTAAACCTCAGGGGCGTACTTTTCTCCGTAAAGCATAGTCTTGATATCCTCATACAAAGGCTCGCCGATAGCCCCCGGCTCCTTGGTTCTGTCCAACACCGCAATTCTCTCTACGGTTTTCGGCAGTACGTCCATAAAATATTTTTTTACAAAAGGTCTATACAGTCTAACCTTGATTAACCCTACCTTGTGACCCTCTGCCAACAGCTTTTCCATGGATTCCTCAATGGTTTCGCAGACAGAACCCATGGCCACGATGACATTCTCTGCATCAGGCGCGCCCACATAGTCAAAGGGCTTGTACTTGCGTCCTGTAATCTCTCCGATCTTGTCCATGTATTCGACCACGATTTCTGGCAGTTCGTTGTAAAATTTATTGGAAGCCTCTCTGGCCTGGAAAAATATGTCTGGATTCTGGGCTGTGCCACGAATTACCGGATGTTCAGGGTTTAGGGCTCTCTTTCTGAATTTATCTACCGCATCAAGGTCAATCAGCTTTCTCAGCTCATCATATTCGATTATTTCTATCTTCTGAATCTCGTGGGAAGTTCTGAATCCGTCAAAGAAATGTACGAAAGGCAGACTCCCCTTAATTGCTGCAAGATGAGCCACCGCCCCCAGATCCATAACTTCCTGTACGGAGCTGGAAGCCAGAAGGGCAAAACCGGTCTGTCTTGTCGCCATAACATCAGAATGATCACCAAAGATGCAAAGCGCATGGCTGGACACAGTTCTCGCCGCTACATGGAAAACCGCCGGCAGCATCTCGCCTGCGATTTTGTACATGTTGGGAATCATCAGCAGAAGTCCTTGAGATGACGTATATGTGGTGGTCAATGCGCCAGAAGAAAGAGCGCCGTGAACAGTACCTGCCGCACCGGCCTCAGACTGCATTTCCGCTACATTGACTGTTTGTCCAAAAATATTCTTCTTGCCATAGGCAGCCCATTCGTCCACTACCTCTGACATGGTGGAAGACGGCGTGATAGGATAAATTGCCGCTACATCGGTAAAGGCATAGGATACCTGTGCCGCAGCGGTGTTGCCGTCCATTGTTTTCATTCTTTTTTTAGCCATAAGATGTTCCTCCAGTTCTCTCGTTTTCTTTTGTGCTAAAAATTAGTTATATGCTCTAACTTTTTGTTTTCAAAAACAACAATGTACTTACTTTAGTACATTAACGGCAAAATGTCAATATTGTATTTATAATAATACAATATACATGAATTATACAGCTTTCATTCACTAATTACAAAGCAACAGCAGCATAATTACTCCCGGCACGCCTAAAACGCCTACGGTAACGGAATTTACCACATTGATAGGAATCATAATGCCAAAATTCATTCCAATGTAATTTATTACAATAATCAGCACCGCCCCCACCAGACTGTTAATCAGCAGTCTGAGAATCATCTTAAGCGGAATCAGCAGCGCTTTTCCCAAAAGAAAAATCAAAATCAGCGTTCCGCCAAAGGTGAGGAAGACGCCCATCTCTGTTCCCATACCAGTTCACCTCCAATATCACTCCTTGTATAAAATATGTGAAAGTGGAATAAAATAGAATTAAATCATGAAAAAGGATGTGTGAACGTTGAAAGGAATGAAAACGGAAAGAGACAAAATGCTCACCTATATTAATAACGCCCGTTCCGAAGTGGAACAGGCGACGATTCTCTTTAATGAGCTAACCGACTCCAGCGCCATAGATTATGCTTCCTATAATCTGCTGGCTGCAAAAGCGCGGTATTCTTATTTAATTCAGATTGCAAAGGAGCAGGGCTTTACTATCGGCGGTGATCTGTAATCTACAGCTCCCGCCTGCCCTCCATGGCCTTTAATAGCGTTACCTCATCAGCATATTCCAAGTCCCCGCCGACCGGAATTCCGTTGGCAATCCTGCTGACTCTAATGCCGGAAGGCTTGATCAGCCGGGCAATATACATGGCTGTGGCTTCCCCCTCAATATTGGGGTTAGTTGCCAGAATCAGTTCCTGTACATCGCTTTGCTGCAGTCTGACGATGAGCTGCTTCAAATTGATATCCTCCGGTCCGATACCATCCATTGGAGATATGGCGCCGTGCAGAACATGGTACAGTCCGTCAAACTCCTTGATTCTCTCCATGGCCATCACATCTTTCGGGCTTTCCACAACGCAAATAATATCTTGTCTGCGGGTTTTATCCATACAGATGGCGCACGGATCTCTGTCCGTTAAATTTCCACAGACGGAACAGTAGTGCATGGTCTTTTTTGCTTCGGATATTGCTGCCGCCAGAGCTTCCGCCTCTCTATCTTCCATGGACAGAATATGAAAAGCCAGCCGCTGGGCAGTCTTTCCGCCTATACCGGGCAGCTTGGAAAGTTCGTTGATCAGTTTTCCTAAAGGTCTCGGATACTGTTTCATTACAGCAGTCCCGGAATGTTCAGTCCGCCGGTCAGTTTGCCCATTTCCGCGTTGGAAATCTCATCAACCTGACGCATACCTTCGTTAATTGCTGCCGTGATTAAATCCTGCAGCATTTCTACATCATCAGGATCAACTACTTCTTTATCAATCGTCAGGTTCACAATTTCTTTTTTGCCATTAACAGTAACGCTAACTGCACCGCCGCCGGAAGTTGATGTAATTTCTTTTTCTTCCAGCTCAGCCTGCATTGTCTCCATCTGACGCTGCATAGCCTGCATCTGCTGCAGCTGCTTTTGCATACCGCCTCCGCCAACCTTTGGTTTCTTACCTGCTCTCATACCTTTTCCCATTGTCATTTCCTCCTGTTATTCTACTTTTACATCAATACCGAATTTGCTGCTGACTTCTTTTGCCAGATCCTCTATCTGCTGATCTGCGCTGTGATCCTCTTCCTGCGTATGCGTTCTGCACACCAATTTCAGCTTTCGGCCGATAATCTTCTCCATCAGCTGGCAAATATGACTTTGATTGGTTTCTACGTATTGTTTAGTAAATTCATTGTGAGCCAGCACCTTGAACTGGGTCTCTCCAATCTCTGCCAAAACAGCTCCCGTTCTGATCAGATTGAAACTGCCCTTGATATCTTCGCCTTCTTCAAAGATACGATCCCAAATCTCATCCAAGTCATAATCGGGTATCGGATTCTGTACGTTCTGCTGCTGGTTTTCGCTGTCCCGACTCACTTCGGCAAAGGATTTCCGTCCACCCTGCTGACCTACCTGTGCGCCAGGTTTTTCTTCTCTTACCGTTGCCCTGGACACCGCCTGCTGCCGAACCGGCGCCATTCTCTGCGTCTGAGCCGCAGGCTTCACCCCTACAGGTGCGGATTCTGTCAATCCCGATGCAAGAGTTACGATGGCAAGCTCCAGCAAAATTCTCGGCTGGGTAGAGTATCTGGCATCGTTAATTGTCTTTGATAACGTAACGATACCGCTGTTTATCTCGTCCAGCGACACCTGACTGCTCTGGTTTCTCAATTTTTCTATGTTCTCCGTGGACATGTTCAGCATATCCTCCGGATTCTTGATATATTTGGTAATCAAAAGATTCCTGTAATGGGCCATCCAGTCCTTCATCAGCTGCTTAACATCCTTGCCCTCCTGCATAGCTTCGTCCAGAACCACTAAGGCTCCTGACGGGTCATGAAGCAAAACCCTATCCGTCAGACTGATAAAAAACTCTTCTGAAACAGTACCCAAAAAATCAAGAATGATATCTCGGTCCAGCTCTCTGTCTCCGGCCGACAGACACTGATCCAGAATGCTGAGTCCATCGCGCACAGAACCGTCCGCATTGGCGGCAAGAAGCCTGAGCGCGCTTTCTGTGATATTGACACCCTTCTCTGCGCAAATCCTCTCCATATGGTCAATGAGCACCTTCTCCGGCACTCTCTTGAAATCCAGTCGCATACATCTGGATAAAATCGTCTGGGGCAATTTCTGCGGATCTGTCGTAGCCAGAATAAAGATGACATTCTCCGGCGGTTCTTCCAGTGTTTTCAGCAGCGCATTTGAGGCGCCTGTGGAAAGCATGTGTACCTCGTCAATGATGTAGACCTTCTTTCGTCCCACCGCCGGCGGATATTTGACGCTTTCTCTCAGCTCTCTGATGTTATCCACACCGTTATTGGAAGCCGCGTCAATTTCGATGACATCCATAAAAGTACCTTCTTTGATTGCCCTGCAGTTCTCGCATTGACCGCATGGTCTCTCTCCTTCAGCCAGGCAGTTTACCGCTTTTGCCAAAATTCTGGCGGTCGTGGTCTTACCGGTTCCCCTTGTACCGCAAAACAGATAAGCGTGGCTTACCGTTTGGGTCTGTATCTGATTCTGCAGAATTCTCACGATATGCTGCTGACCGATAATCTCTGAAAAAATTTCCGGTCTCTGTGCGCGGTACAATGCTGTGTACATACCAATAGACTCCTTTAAAATATAATTGCCCTTTTATAGCTTCGCAGGTTAGAGAAGGCTTATCTGCGGCACATAAGAACTTCCGCTTATTGCTGCTTCCTTCCGGACCTGACAAGGTTCACGGCATCTCATTGCGCAGGACCCAAACCATACCAGGCGAAGCTATAAAAGGGCAATTTTCAATTTTTCGTACACTTCATTATATTGTGTTTTACACAGGTTGTCAAATCCTATTTTTTGCAAGATATCACAGTCTGCATAAACAGGTTAAGGCTGTAATACGTAAGATGAAAGCAATTTCGGGTTTACTGAAAAACAAGCAGAAATACAAAAAATAAGTAAATTGTTTTCATCAAACCCAATAATCCGAAAAGATTTTACGGAAAACGATAATAAAACGCAAAAATGCAGTAAAACCTCCTGTAGTCAGGCGCAGCACCTCTGCCTCTTTATCGAAAAATCAGCTCAATTTTACTTTTTTTCATGAAAAATCTTGATTTTTCAGTAACGGCATAATTCCTTTCATTTTTTTCTATTCGATTGGTTCCCCGATTTCGCCTTATTCTGTATCTGGTCAATCGCATCAATTACGGCATGTCTGAATCCGTTCTTTTCCAGAGCCGCAACGCCTTCTATGGTCAGTCCGGCCGGCGAGCAAACCGCATCTTTCAGCTGTCCCGGATGACTGCCGGATTCCAGAGCCATCTTGCCGGTTCCGCCAAGCATCTGTGCAATCAAAGGATAGGCGGTTTGTCTGGTTAGTCCGTGTTTACATGCCGCATCACCCAGGGCCTCCATGAACATGGCTGCAAAGGCCGGCGCACAGCCGATAATTGTCCCCGCCGTTGCCATATGGGGCCTATCCATCCAAAGAACCAATCCCAGATTTTCCAAAAGTACCTCCACAAAGGCTTTTTCCTCAAAAGACAAGCTGTTCTCTTCTTCACAGATAAAAATGCCCTCGCAGACGGATACCGGCGTATTAGGCGCTGTGGCAACCGTATGCGCAGATGGCATGAATCCCGAAAGGTCATCGTGGTACAGTCCGGCGGCAAGAGAGATAACGATTTTACTGTTCAATTCTTCCTGCAACGGTTTCATCACCTCTTCAACCATATAAGGCTTTACCCCAACAAAAATTACGTCACATGTGAGGACCGTCTCCACAGCGGTTTCATACGGGTGAATCCCTTCCTTCTCTGCTCTTTCGCAGAGTTTCTCGTAATTCTTTGCACAGGCATAAATTTGTTCTGCACAGACTGCGCCGGAGCGAATTAAGCCAGCCGCTGTTGCACCTGACATGTTCCCGTAACCAATAAATCCAATTTTTACTGTATCCATGTTCAGCATAGGTCTTTCCTCCTTAATTTTTCTATCGCTTCTTTTCTGGTTCGTCACCGATCAGGTTCTCATGATTCCTGATGATAAATAGAATAACAGGTCTTCCAAATCCCACGGTAAATACACTGACCAGAGTCAGAATATCTGCCAGTTTCGGGGTAACCTTTTTATAAATATGATGGGCCAGATAAATATTTAAGATAAAGCTGACCACCGCCATGACCAGCACAGCCAAAAGAACTACCCCACTAATCTGTTCAAGCAGACTACCTGTAAAGCACATGCTTAATACGCCCAGTAGGATGAGCAGATCAATGGCGGCCAGAATTCGTCCCTGCCTTAATTTACCTGCTGAATCGCCTAAAAGCGTTTTATTCCAGCAAGGAATCCATACCTGGATCCGCTGGGCGGTATTCTCTCTTTTAGCTACGGTATACAGCATGGTTCCCTCGAAAATATAGTTAATCAGCAAATACAAAATTATCCCCGCAAAGATCAGCAAAAACAAAATGTACATTGACGATAAAAATCCTAACAAGATAAAAACACTGATTCCTCCCATATGATTCTCCCTTCTTCTCCCCGGTTATAATTAATTATATTTTATCATCACAGAAAGTCCTGCGCAATGGAGGAAAGATACAAAATCTCCGGTCAAGCATTGTTACCTCTGCTCTCCCGGAGATTCTCATTTTTTGATTGCTGCACCGCTTACCAGCGTTTTACTTCATCGCGATAACTTCAATTTCTACCAATGCGCCCTTAGGCAAAGCTGCCACCTGAAATGCGGAGCGGGAAGGATATGCGCCCTCCGTAAAATACTCTGCATAGACCTCATTCATCTTGGCAAAATCTGCAATGTCATTTAAAAAGCAAGTGGTCTTGATTACCTTGTCCATACCGGAGCCTGCCGCTTCAAGGATAGCCTTTACATTCTCCAGAGACTGTCTGGTCTGCGCCTCAATCTCACCGGCGACTACTTCTCCTGTAGCCGGGTCAATGGGAATCTGGCCCGAAGTGAAGATAAAGTCACCTATAACATTTGCCTGAGCATATGGTCCAATGGCTGCCGGGGCCTTTTCTGTAGCAATAATTTTTCTCATGGTTAAGCCTCCTCGTTTACTGCTTTTGCAATTCTCTGCAGTCCCTCCAGAAGAATCGATCTCGGACAAGCCATGGTGCACCGTTCAAAACCGACACCTTCCGGACCGAACCACATTCCTTCGCCGCAGCCGACCTTGGCTTTTTCTACCATGAACCGGTTAAGCTCCTGCCCGCTCATTCCCAGCTGACGACAGTCGAGCCACATCATATAGGTGCCTTCCGGTTTTCTGGCCTTGATCTGCGGCGCATGTTCCTTGAAATATTCTACCGCAAAATCCATGTTCTCGTCAATATATGTATATACCTGATCGAACCATTCTCCCCCGTGGCGGTAGGCGGCCTCTGTAGCTACCATGCTGAAACAATTATTTCTGTCGATATCCAGAATTTCCGTTTCCTTTTCAAACTCTGCCCGGATTGCTTCGTCTTCAATGACTACAATTGCCTGTTTTGTCCCTGCCAAATTGAAAGTTTTACCCGGGGACAATAGAGTCATGGCGTTCTTTCTGTATTCTGCAGATAAGGAAGAAAAAGGGATATATTTATGTTCTCCCCAGGTGAAATCTGCATGGACTTCGTCTGCAATCACCTTTACCCCGTACTGCATACACAGATCCCCGATCCTGCGAAGCTCTTCTTCTGTCCAAACTCTGCCTGTCGGATTATGGGGATTGCATACAACCATGATTTTTGCGCCCTCTTTCATCTTGACTTCCAGATCGTCAAAGTCAATCTCGTAGCGGTCATTTACCAGCGTCAAAGAAGTGCTCAGCAGTCTGCGCCCGGTGCCTTCGATGACATCGTAAAACGGATAGTACATTGGTGTAGTCAAAATGATCCCATCTCCCGGCTGGGTAACACAGCGAATGTAAATGGATACTGCAGTAATGACCATCGGCGTATGGGTAATCCATTCAGGAGAAAGGTCAAGGCCATGGCGTGATGCATACCACCCGCACACCGCATCCTTATATGTAGGCGATTTGCTTGGGTAGCCGTAAATGCCTTCCTTTGCCCGTTCTACCAGAGCATCCACAATGGGCTGTGCGGCAATAAAATCCATATCTGCTTCCCAAAATGGAATTAAATCCGTGGCGCCGAATTTTCTCTGCAGTTCCATCCATTTTTCGGCATTTTTTCTCTCGTAAACCTGATCAAAATTATACTTCATCTCATCCACTCCTTGCTATGCCTCGACTTTTTCTGCCTGCTCCAAATCCAGTACCATGAACAAAAGATCATCGTCATTTTTTCCGTTGGTGGACAGCGCCAGACTGACAATACCCGTTCTTGGTGACTTTATGGTGTCGATTACATTGCCCAGGTAGTCGGTCACTTCTCCCATAAGCTGCCCCTTTTCCACTCTGTCTCCGGCAGTGACATATTTGACCAGTCTGCCGTCATAAGGTCTTTCGATGCAGGATACGCCCATGGTTACATTGAGCGGTCTTTTTTCCAGCTTCCACTTATCGTCTATAGGCATTTCGATAAAACCAAAGCGGCGGAATACATTTTTCAGTCCTTCGTAAAAGTATTCTACAGATGCCGCATCACTGATGCCAATTCCACCGGCTTCTACCAGCGCCGCCGGGATTCCGCTGGTCTGGGCCAATCCATATAGAGAGCGAAAATCCGGATATGCATAGTCGCTTCCTGCAATGGAAAACAGTACCGTATCCAAATCAAAGCAGGAAGCTAATGCCAAGCTCGTCTTGTTGATTTCTTCTTTATCGGAAAGATGCTGCTCTGAGTACTGAATAATATGTTCTGCGATATCTCCACCGTGGAGATCGATGACATATTCGCCGGTCTTTGCAATACTCCAAATCGCATTGGCAATTCTCTCGCAAGTGGTTCCATCGGGACTTCCCGGATAAGAACGGTTCAAATTACTGCCGTCAAACTGAGAAACACAGTTTGTTCTGATTGGATATCCCGGTACATTGGCAACAGGAATCATCACGATGGAGCCTTTGATTTCTTCCGGATCAATTCCGTCAAAATCCTTAATCAGTTTAATCAAGGCATCTGAACCGCAGTACTCGCAGGAGTGCTGCGCGCCGACAATGGTGATCCTCGGATGGGCGCTGTTCTGTATTACGGATACAGGCAAGTCCACCATCCCCTCTTTTGTTTCAATTTCAATATAGCCTTTTTCTTTTAAGGGTTCATCTTTCGCAAATAAGTCAAGTGTCAGTTTTTTCATTTGATTCACCTCATATTACATAAATCTTTTAACCTTTATTTATTGATTTCGTTCCAAAGATCCGCATCCTTTATGCCCAGCTTATCCGGTCTGAATACAGGATCTAAGTTGTTATTCCTCTGCTCGGTGTAATCTTTCAGCACCTTAAAGGCTACTCCGCCAAGAAGAAGAATTGCAGCAAGGTTCATCCATGCCATAATGCCATATCCAAGGTCTGTCAAAGACCAAGCTACACTTCCTGCCACCTGGGTTCCATAGAAAGTAGCAACCAGGGTCAAAACACGAACTGCCATTACCGCAGCCTTTCTTGCCCTTCCGTTTTTAAACACATATACAGCATTTGCTTCTCCGCTATAGTAGCCTGCGATTAAAGAAGTAAAGGCAAATAGTGCTAATGCGCAGCTAACCAGAACTCCTCCAAAGTCACCAAATACGGTTCCAATCGCTGAGATTGCATAACCTGCACCTTCTTCCATGCCCGGAAGATTTTCAACAATCGCAATACCGTCCGCATCAAATACATTGTAGCAGTCCGTAATCAAAATCAGGAATGCTGTGGCGGTACAGATTACAATGGTATCAATATAGATGGACAGGGACTGAATCAACCCCTGCTTTGCCGGGTGCGTTGTTTCCGCCGCAGCAGCTGCATTTGTTGCAGTTCCCAGACCCGCTTCGTTGGAGTAAACGCCTCTCATTACACCCCAGGATAAGGCGCTGCCCATGATACCACCGAATAAAGCGTCCTGCCCAAATGCGCTGCTGATGATTGTTGCAATAACCTCAGGAAGCTTGGTAATATTCAATATCACAATAATCAACGTCGCTAAAATATAGCCGATTGCCATTACCGGAACTAACAATTCAGACGCACGAACGATTCTCTTAACTCCACCGAAACAGATTACGCCGACTAATGCAACTAAGATAACCCCTGTGATTGTAGGGTCGAGACCGAAGCTGATTTCAAATGCCGACGCAATGGCATTGGTGTGAATTCCGGGGCCTGCGATACCGTTGACGATAGCGGCTATTGCAGCAAAGGCAATGGCAAAGCCTTTCATCTTCAATCCTCTGTCAATGTAGTAGGAAGTTCCACCGTAGTATTCTCCATCGATTTTTTCCTTATAGACTTGAGCCAACGTACATTCAATGAAGGATGTGGCCGCGCCCAAAATAGCTAAAATCCACATCCAGAATATAGAACCCGGGCCACCGAAGGCAATAGCTGCCGCTACGCCGACGATATTGGCAGTCCCTACTCTGGCGCCAACCGTTAATACAAAGGACTGATACGGCGAAACGCCGTCACCCTTTTCCTTGCCCTTAAAGGTCAGCTTAAACATATCAATAAAATACCGAAGCTGCGGAAATTTTCCTCGTACGGAGAAATATACACCGACGATAAAACAAAAATATACGAGCCAGTCACTCCACACTATTCCATTAAGAAAATCAATACCGCTGCTAATCTTGTCCAACATATTTCACATCTCCTTTCACATAATTCAAAGATGCAGTTTGTAATAACTTACGGCCGTGCTCTATTTAACAGCAAATATCATACCAACTCTTTCAGCAAAGGAAATTTTACTTATCCGTCATTGGAATTTCAATATTTATAAGTGTTTTTCGCCACATACTGCAAAAACCAACCGCTTCTGCGGTCCAATTTTATTCTCAAAATGAGAGTTCCCTCTTCTGCTATTATGCCCAATCCCTTGAAAACCAAGCGACCTGTCAAAATGAGAAGACAATTTCTCATTTTGACAGGTCGCCAAATGCTTCTTTATTCTAATTCGTATTTCTTGATTTTCCGGTAAAGGGTTGCAAGGCTAAGTCCCAGCGCATCTGCAACAATTTGTTTTTCTTTGTATCCGGCGCCGTATTTCTCAAGAGCCTTTCGGATTGCCATGCGTTCTAAATCTTCAAGGCGCTCTGTTTCTCCATTAAAGGTATTTTTCTCCCCCTGTACATCAGAAGGAAGCATTTTGGCGCAGAGAAGTTCACCGTCTGTGGCCATATTAATCATGTATTCAATCGTGTTTTCCAGCTCACGTACATTACCCGGCCAACTGTATCGATAGAAAATATCTCGAACCTCCGGAGAAATTCCCGGAACAGACTTATTGAACAGTCCGGAATATTTCTCCACAAAGAAATCAGCAAGGACATTTATATCCTCTTTTCTCTCTTTCAGTGCAGGAATATTCAGCGGAATCACATTCAGTCTATAGAACAGGTCTTCCCTAAACTTCTTCTCTGCAATCATCTTTTTCAGCTCTTTATTGGTAGCAGCGAGAAAGCGAACATTCACATAGACAGATTTGGTCGCGCCCAGCCGGAGAACCTCCTGCTGCTCCAAAGCTCTAAGCACTTTCGCCTGCAGATAAAGCGGCATATCCCCGATTTCATCTAAAAAGAGAACGCCGTTATTGGCAAGCTCAATCTTCCCGATTTTCCCCTTAGGATCCGCACCTGTAAATGCACCTTTCACATAACCGAATAGCTCGCTCTCCAGAAGGGTGTCCGGAATAGCGGCGCAATTTATGGCCACAAAGGGCTGATTACTTCGATTGCTTTCTCTGTGTATAGCTCTGGCAAACAGTTCTTTACCTGTACCGCTTGGACCGGTAATCAAAACCGTAGATGAAGATGAGGCGATTTTTCTGACGTCGGCTTTCAATGCCTGTATCGGCGCCGACTGACCTAAAATATTATCCAGCCCTACATTTTCCCTTGTATTGGTCATTTCCGCCGCTTTTCGCTGGATATCCTCTGCCTTTTCAAAAATAAATACTTTATTATACATGGGGTCAAAAGAACTGAGCTGATGAAGTTCACCGATCAGCGGATGAGTTCTCCCACTAATCGTCAGATTGTACTCCCTCTGATTTGTTCCGCTTTGTAACTCCACAACAATTGACCGCTCCGCAATGGCTGCCGGGTTCAGCAGCAAAGACTTCATTGCCATGTTATTCGCTCTGACCACACAGTCATTTTCATCAATCAGAAGAATTCCCTGGTCCACATGGTCAACGATATTTGCCATCACATCGATGAATCGCTGTGCCTGCTCACTCTCTTTCAGCTCTCTGGCCTTCAAAGAAATCAAATCAGAGATCTGATCGATAAACTCCATAATAGAGTCAAAATCTGCCAGAATATGTTCCTTCTGTTTCTCATCCGCACAGGAAAAACAGATTACGCCGATAGTCTTTCCTTCGGATTTGATTGGGGTATGGAGCTCGAAGGTATCCACACAGTCCTTTCGCCGCGGACAAAATTTGCACAGCTGGTCCTTTCTCGGATCAGTAATCAGCTTTTTCTCCCCACTGGCAAGAACCGACCGATAGACATATGCTTCGTTCTTTGTATGTAAATTTCCCTCTTCGGTTGTGGATATGACCTGGTAATTTTCATCAATAACTTCTACATTCAACTTTAGAATTTCTGATAAAACTGCCACATACTTATCTACAATAGGGTTAATTTTCTGTAAGATTGTTTCCATACCGTTTCCCCAATTATCCCAAATTAGCGCTTTACAACTTTATATAATTCATCTGCTCCCGGAGGAAGGATTTCTATTCTCCGTCTATCTTTGGTGACCATGTGCAAACCCTCTGCCTTTTCTGTCACCTGACCGATACAGCTAATGGCAATGCCGGCTTCTCTTACCGCTTTCATAATTGCTTCTGCTTTATCCTCCTGCGCCATAATCAGCATACAACCGCTGGAAATCAGCCGCAGGTGATCGATGCCGTAATGTGCTGCAAGTTTTAGGGTCACCGGATCCACCGGTATTTCTGTTTCCAGAACTTCTGCGCCAAGATTCGCAATATGACACATTTCCCAAATTGCGCCCAGAATCCCGCCCTCGGTTACATCGTGCATGCCCGAGGTGCCGATTTTCCCGGCGGCAATCCCCTCTTTTACTACGCTGACCCGGGACAGCATCTCTCTGGCGTGCTTCCTTTCTTCTGCGGTCAGCACTTGGGTCAACTCCTCTTCAAAATCTCCTGCAATAATCCCCGTACCTTCAAGCCCAGCGGTTTTCGTCATCAAAATACAGTCACCCGGTTCCATATCCCCTGCGCTCTGGGAAGTTCCGCACAGTCCTCTCCCAAAAGCCGTAGAAACAATGACCGGCTGATTTACCGCGGCTGTAACTTCTGTATGACCGCCGATAATCTCTACGCCGGCTTCCTCTGCTGCCAGACCTGCCTGCGCCATAATCATCTCTACATCTTCTTCTGTCGTTCCCACCGGCAGCATGACCGCCAGGGTGATCCCCAAAGGTTCTATGCCATTGCTGGCAATGTCATTACAAGAGATATGAATCGAAAGTCTGCCAATGTCCTTTACCGATGCGGTAATCGGATCAGTGGAAACTACACAGTCATATGCGCCAAAGTCGATAACGGCACAGTCTTCACCGATGCCTGCTCGAACCTTGACTTCCGGCCTCTTGTACTTGATCCTGTCGATGACAATTCTCTGCAAAACATTACTGTCTAATTTGCCTACTTTAAGCATGTTCAATCTCTCCCGATTCAAGCCATCTTCTGATGGTTTCTTCATCTATAATAGGAACACCCAGCTCCTTGGCTTTTTTATTTTTGCCGGAAGCGCTGGTTACATCATTGTTAATCAAATAACCTGTCTTTGCGCTGACCGAGCCTGCCACTTTGCCGCCTGCCCGCTCGATTTCCGCCTTCAACGCATCACGGTTGTCATAGTGTTTCAGGGAACCGGTAATAACAAAGGCAATCCCTGCCAGAAAGTCATCTCCGGCTTCTTCGGTTTCGTCAAGCCGCACCATGGAAAGCACATCATCTGCCAGTTTTTTCTTTTCCGGATTTGCAAAGTAGGAAACATATGCGTCAGCCATAATCTCGCCGATTCCATCAATTTCCACCAAATCTTCACGAGTTAGCGCTACAGCCCTTTCCCACTTGCGGCCACAGGCTTTGATAATCAGTTTAGCATTGGCTACACCGATACCCGGAATTCCCAGACTGTATAAAAGCCGTTCCGGTGTGGTATCCTTTGCTTTCTCTACGGAAGCCACCAGATTTTCAAAAGACTTTACCCCAAAACCCTCCATAGCGGTAATCTGGTCTTTGTAAGCTTCTATGCGGAAAAGGTCTGCCGGCTCTTTAATCAGTCCCTTGGCGATGAGTTTTTCTATGGTTGCCTCGGAAAGTCCATCGATGTTCATCGCGTCACGAGATACAAAGAGGGTAAAGCTCTTAATCTGTTTCGCTAAACAGAGTGGGTTGACGCAATACAAGGTTTCTACGCCATTATCGTTTTTGATCTCCGTCCGCCGGCCGCACACGGGACAGCACTCCGGTACATCAATATTGTCGCTTCTCGTCAGATTCTCCGCAATCTGGGGAATAATCATGTTCGCTTTATATACGGTGATGGTATCGCCCAGCCCCAGCTTCAGCTCCCGCATAACGCTCAAATTATGCACGGAAGCACGGCTCACCGTTGTTCCTTCCAGTTCTACCGGTGCAAAGATGGCTACCGGATTGATCAATCCCGTTCTCGACGCACTCCATTCAATTTCTTCCAGGGTGGTTTCCGCCAACTGATCCTGCCACTTGAATGCGATAGAATCTCTCGGAAACTTGGCAGTTACTCCCAAACTCCTGCTGTAGGCAATATCGTCAAAGGTCAATACCAGACCGTCAGACGGCACGTCGTTTGTCTCTACGGCCTTCTCAAAATCATCCACTGCACCAACGATGGACGACTTGTCCACTACCCGATAGTCTACCACATCAAAACCTTGAGCAGAAAGCCATTCCATCTGCCTCTTCCTGCTGCCTGCCAGGTCTTCTCCCTCTGCCTCTACCAGACTGAAGGCAAAAAAGTGAACGTTTCTCTCTGCCGTAATCCTGGTATTCAGCTGGCGAACAGAACCACTGCACAAATTTCTCGGGTTCTTATACTTTGCATCCGCATTTCCAATAGATGCATTGATTTTCTCAAAATCACTGTACTTAATAACCGCCTCGCCGCGAAGAACCAGCCTACCTTTATACGGAATAACCGCAGGAAGATTGGCAAATACTTTTGCATTGCTTGTTACCACTTCTCCCTCGTCTCCGTTGCCTCGAGTCAACGCCTTGACCAGGCTGCCGTCTTCATAGGTCAATACAATGGTCAGACCGTCCAGCTTCCAGGACAGCAGTCCCGTCTGGTCTCCCAGCCAGTCCCTAAGCGCCTGTCTGTCCTTGGTCTTATCCAAGGACAACATTCGGCCGAGGTGACGCTCCTTTGGCAGCTCTGACTGCACCTCATATCCCACCTGCTGTGTCGGACTTCCCGCCAGAATCATGCCGGTTTCCTCCTCCAACGCTGCAAGCTCATCATAAAGCTTATCATACTCGAAGTTGGACATGATTTCTTCAGCATCCTGATAATAGGCTCTGGCAGCCCGGTTAAGCAAGGTAATTTTCTCTTTCATTAAAGACTTTTTGTCTTGCATGCTCGTTCCTTCTCCTAAATTTTTTTCAGTGGCGCGATGCCTTTAGCCATCTTTTTCTGTCCGGCTGTATCAAAGATAACCGTAATGGTTTTTCCATCCTGGTCGATAACAAGACCCTGACCGAATTTGGCATGACGAACTTTATCCCCTATATCGATTGCTTCTCCAGAGGAGGCCGCCTCTTTGACGTTGGCTTTCGTTTCGGCCTTAGCATAACGCAGGGCGTCGTAAGGCCTTGGGCTCTCCTTAGCTGTAAATCCATCGTAAGCGCCGGTAGATACGCCTAAACCGCTGTCCCTGCGTTTTCTCTCATAAACTGCGTCGCCGTCAAGAAGCTTCTTATCCACCTCTCTGAGAAACTGTGACTCTCTGGTATAATCAGTTCTGCCGTAAAGGGTCCTCATGGCTGCGCTGGTAAGAATCAACGTCTCCTTTGCCCGGGTCATGCCCACATAGCAAAGTCTGCGCTCCTCCTCCATACCCGTGGGACTGTCAAAAGCCTTGTGCCCCGGAAAGAGTCCATCTTCCATCCCCGGCAGAAATACTATAGGGAACTCCAATCCCTTGGCGCTGTGCATGGTCATCAGCACTACAGCGTCCTGATTCTCATCGTGATTGTCTACTTCCGCCATAAGCGTAATTTTTTCCATAAAGCCTTCTATGTTCGGACTTTCTTCCTGCTCTTCATAATCGTAAATAACCGATTTGAATTCCATCAGGTTCTCAATACGTCCTTCTGCCTCTACAGTATTTGCGTCTTCCAGCGCCTTCATGTATCCGGTTTTTACCAGAAGGTTGTCATAGATATCGGAAACCCTCAGGTTCTCTCTTTCTTCTCTGCACAGATTGATACACTCCACCATAGCCTTGACGCCGGCATAGGCTTTTCCCGGCAGGGTAGATAAAACGTCTTCGTCGGAAAGCGCCTGCAGCAGGCTTTCTCCCCGAACCTTGGCAAAGGCTTGGATTTTCTCAACAGACTTGTCACCCATACCTCTCTTCGGTTCGTTGATGACCCTTTTCAGAGAAAGATCATCGTAAGGATTGACCACAAGACGCATATATGCCATCAAGTCTTTGATTTCTTTTCTATCGTAATAACGCAGTCCGGAAAGGACTCGATAAGGGATATCCCTTCTGGTCAGCGCCTCTTCAAAATGTCTGGATTGAGCGTTGGTTCTGTATAAAATCGCAAAATCGCTGTACTTGCGATTCCGTCCTTTCAGCAGGTCGATTTCCTGAGATACAAAACGCGCCTCGTCTTTTTCTGTATCAGCCCGGTAATACTTGATCTTATTTCCGGCTTCCTTCTCCGTCCACAGTTTCTTCCCTTTACGGCCTCTGTTATTTTCGATAACGGAGTGGGCCGCCGCCAGGATGTTCCCTGCAGAGCGGTAGTTCTGCTCCAGTTTGATGACCTTAGCCTCCGGAAAATCCTTCTCAAAATCCAGGATGTTGCGAATATCTGCGCCCCTCCATTGGTAAATACACTGGTCGTCGTCACCGACCACGCACAGATTGTGATGGGCTTCTGCCAGCAGTCTGATCAGTTTATACTGAATATGGTTGGTATCCTGATACTCATCTACCATAATATAGCGGAAACGGTTCTGGTATTTCAGAAGAATATCCTCGTTCTGTTCCAGAAGTTTTACTGCATTGAGAAGCAAATCGTCAAAGTCCATGGCGTTGTTCTTGCGCAGTTCGTCCTCGTATGCCTTGAAGACGTTATAGATAATTTTGGTCTTGAAATTCTCTTCTACGGCCGCTCTATATCCGTTCGCATCCATGGCCTTTTCCTTGTAGGAACTAATGATGCTCAATATGTACGGTGCACTGAATTCTTTGTCATTGATATTCTGCGCCTTTAAAATATTCTTTACGATGGTCTTCTGATCGGTTCCGTCATAGATGACAAAGTTATGATCATAGTCAAGCGCCTCACAGTGATAACGAAGCAGTCGCAGACACATGGAGTGAAAGGTCATAATCCACATGTCGTCACAATAACCGACCAGATCCTCTACTCTGGACTTCATCTCGCCGGCCGCTTTGTTGGTAAAGGTCACGGCCAGAATATTGTATGGTGAAACGCCCTGCTCAATCATGTAGGCGATTCTCTCTGTCATGGTGCTGGTCTTGCCGGAGCCTGCCCCTGCTAAAATCAGCAGCGGCCCTTCAAGGTGCATGGCCGCTTCTCTCTGTTTATCATTTAATCTATCTAAACTCAAGCTAATTTCCTCCTCTTTTCTTCTTTCCTATTTTAACACAAAAGACAGGCGTGCCGCAACAAGGGCACGCCGTCTAAATTATCGTTCTGCATGGATTCTTTTCATCCCATTCTGCAGTGATGACTATATATATCCTTTTTCCTTGAGCCATAAAACGCTGCTCCTGCAGCTTCTGCTTTCTATGGTCATCGTCACATTGGCAGGACAGAATGTTTCTATCGCAGTAAAAATCTCCTCCATATCCATAGTCCCTTCCATAATCGGGTCGTGGTCGTCTCTCTCCCCTGTATTATTATGCAAATGGAAGTGACCGATATATGGTCCCAGTTCTCTAATCCAGTCCGTCACCTGCCACTTGGCTGCGGTCATGGCATTAGCATGACCGATATCCAAGCAAAGCTTTACTCTTGTATCACCGATGGCCTGAATCAGTTCCTTCATTATGGTAGATTCTTCCTCGAAAACATTTTCGATATACAGCGTGAAATCCTCCGGCTTATCTGCCAGAAAGCCTCGCCAGAAGGGGACTGACTTTTCTATGTGCCACTGATGAAAGTAAAGAAGCGGGATATATCCGCTGTGAGCAATGAGCTTATTTACGCCAAGTCGAGTGCACACATCATAGGCCTCATCCAAGCGGTCAAGGCCAAGCTGAACAGCCCGATGGTCGATGGACGCCGGAACAATCTCGGTAAACGGTCCATGGATCAGTATCCGATCCGCTTTCGCCTCGCTGATTTCCTGTTCTATCAGCGCTATGGTCTGCTCAACTTTCTCTGCATCCAGATTTTCTGAGATACACAGATCATTAAGTTCTATACCCAGACGGTGCTCTCCAATCACCGAGACGGCTTCTTCCGAAAAAGTTGCAATATATAATCTATCTCTGATTTGCTCCACTTCTCCTCCAATCCGGCTTGTTCCGATCATTTCTACGGCAATTCAGCCTTCTCATTGTCACAAAAACGAATTAAGACAGGGTGACGAGCCCTGTCTTAACCATGAAAAAAGAATGAAAAGCCCGGTCATCCATCCTATTTAATCAATAATAAAGGACTGTGGATAACCCACAGCCCGTATTTGCTGTTCTCTTCGCTCTGTTCCGGTTCACCGCCGGAAAGAACATGATCATTTATGCAGGTCTCCTGGCTTGGGACTCATCATTCTGTCCACCTTCCCGGAAAAATCCAGTGGTATATCGGACAAAACTCCTCCATTACAGTGGCGGGACCGCACAGGAATTGCACCTGTTTCCCTCTTAGCCTGGCAAATACGATAAACGCATCAGCAGGAACATAAATCATATAAACTTTACCCCTACATTATATTCCATGTCTTTGCAGAAGTAAAGAGGGAATTTGAGGATTTTTTTCCTGTTGCTGCAATAGAACCCTTTTGCGCTCGTTTTCAGAAAATATTGACTTTTTCACCCTTCTATCCTACAATAAAAAAAGAAGGAAAGGGGTGTGAATTATGTTTTTCAGAAGAGAAATCCGCGTAACTCGAGATATGCAGCAAGCCGACCGAATCAGAAGCTTACTTCTTGAACACGGCATAGAGTCTTCCGTTGCCGTTCCATCAATGATAAGGGGCACCCATTCCTATCACGGCGCGCCGGGTATGGATAGCTCCGTCATGTATGAGTACCATATCAGCGTAAAAAGCAAAGATGCGGAAGAAGCTCTGGAAGTGCTGAAGTTGCTATAGACCGGGGCAATATGCATTATCAAGCAAAAAATCAGCCAGATCTACATTCTTAACGTCTCTATCCAATCAGCACCGGTACCAGAATCGGTACCATTAGGCTGACTAAAATTCCCGTTACAAAAGAATAAATGGCAATCCCACTTCTCGTTGATTTTACGATTAAGGGTAGACACACGTCAGAAGCGCCGGAGCCGGGCATTCCAATGGCCTCAATATATCCAATCTTCTTTGCTACCATAGGAATAAGGAGCAGTCCTAAGGTTTCTCTAAACACGTTATGCATAAAGGAGATGGCGCTGGCCATGACAAATCCCTCTTCCATAATTATCGCAGGGGCTAACGAATACCAGCCAAATCCTGCAGCTACAGCCATAGCCTCTCGCACAGAAAGCGGAATAAACAGCGCGCAAATCACTGCGCCAAACAGTGAGCCCACCACAACCGCCGCCGGCAGCGCTAAAATTTTAAAGCCCACGCTTTTTATATCTTCAATAAATGTATTCTCCACACCTAAATCCATGCCCACAAGGAACAATAAGACACAAAGTCCAACGCGGATGACTTCTCCCGCAAAAGCGTCAAAAGACTCATAGGCAAAGATGCCTTTTTGAATCATCAGATATCCAAATATCAACCCCAGGCAAACCGTAACTACAATAATCAAGGTCATAGAACTGCCGGAAGATGTCTCTTCCTGCAAGATTTCTTCCGTCTTATTTGCCTCCTCCGTTGATTCCGTCTTCGGGTGACCGTATTTATCCAGCTTCAAGATAAATTTGCGGACAAGTGAAACAGCCGACATAGAGAAAAAGATAATGACAACAGCCAAAATTAACGCATAAAGTCCTATCTTATTCAGGTTATGAATGACCTCTTCGTTAGAGCCCATACGCGCCCCCATAGAAAAAACCAACACCACAATAGCCATAGTCTGCACCGGGCCGATAAAGCTCAGCTTTTCTTTATTTTTGACTAGTCTTGCAGCAATCATATATCCAATAATCGCTAAAATCACATATAACAATAAGTCTCCCATATTATTGCATTTCCGCCTTTCTATCAGCCAACGCCTGATTTCTGTCTATTCGTTTATTCCTGTAGTAGAGCACCACGTCGGCGCTGACCATCACCAGATTGATTACATACAATGCTAACACATAATTGATGTTATCTCCAGCGATTTTGCTCAAAATCCCGCAGATATACCCAAGAATGATGGCATAAGTAAACATTACGCTTTTTCCTTTGGCCGTTCTGCTGCGGTAAGATTTTACTACCGAAATCGGCCATGAGCATCCAAAGCAAATTAACATCATCGTTTCAAAAATCTGCGCCATTTATTCCTCCAAACCATAAAATACCTTTCCGTCTTCCACCAAAAGCTGCAGTCTGCGATACTCTGCAGTCTGAGCAATGATTCCCTCTTTTTCAAAGTGGGAAAGCAGAGAATACAAAGTACCTGCCCAATTACAATTCGCCCTTCGGTCATCTTTTCCACCATCTGCATAATTCCGTATCCAGATATATCTAATTTCAATATAGTACCCGTTTCAACCATTGTCAAGCGCTTTGCCGGAGAAAACAAAACAGACACCGTTCCTTTCGGGCGTCGATGTCTGTCTTTCGTCTTTATTGCGCTTTCTTACACTAATTCTACGAACACAACTTCAGCGTTGTCGCCTCTTCTTGGTCCTAACTTCAGAATTCTTGTATATCCGCCGTTTCTGTCTGCATACTTAGGTGCGATTTCTTCGAAGAGCTTTGTTACAACAGTTTCGTCATAAACATAAGCTAATACCTGTCTTCTTGCGTGAAGATCGCCGCGCTTAGCAAGGGTGATCAGCTTTTCAGCTTCTCTTCTTGCTTCTTTTGCTCTGCAGTCAGTTGTTGAGATTCTGCCTTCTCTGAACAGGTCAGTAACCAGATTTCTCAGCATAGCTTTTCTATGAGCAGTAGGTCTGCCCAGTTTTCTATATCCTGGCATATCAATTCTCCTTTCCTTGATGAAATTTGTCGTGCAGTTTCTTAATCGTCGCTTGGTTTAAGACCAAGTCCTAATTCTTCTAATTTTGCCTTGACTTCGTCGAGAGATTTCTTACCGAGGTTTCTCACCTTCATCATATCCTCTTCGCTGCGTTCAGTCAGTTCTTCCACCGTGTTGATGGCAGCTCTCTTCAGACAGTTGAAGGAACGTACGGAAAGTTCCAGTTCCTCAATGGTCATTTCCAGAGCTTTTTCTTTCTGATCTTCTTCCTTTTCAACCATGATTTCCATACCGTCGGTGGAATCATCCAGCTGAATGAAGAGATTCAGGTGTTCCTGCATAATCTTTGCGCCGATGGATACACCTTCTTCCGGAGAAATGGAACCATCGGTCCAGATTTCCAGATTTAACCTGTCAAAGTCAGTGACCTGACCAACTCGCGTATTTTCCACTGTGTAGTTGACCTTCGTAACCGGAGTATAGATTGAGTCAACCGGAATGACTGAAATCGGTGTATTTTCGGTTTTGTTCTGGTCAGCCGGAACATAACCTCTACCTCTTGCCAGGTTAATTTCCATAACAAGCGTAGCATTTTCCTCCAGAGTTGCGATTTCCAGATCCGGATTGAAAATCTCCATATCTGCATCGCCGATAATATCAGCTGCAGTAACAACCTTAGGGCCAACTGCATTGATAATTACTCTCTTGGTGCTCTCACCGTTCAGTCTTACAGCAAGTTTCTTTAGGTTTAAGATGATTTCTGTTACGTCTTCTTTGACTCCTGGTATCGTTGAAAACTCGTGAAGTATTCCGTCGATTTTTACAGATGTTACCGCCGCACCCGGTAAGGAGCTGAGAAGAATTCTTCTCATGCAGTTTCCCAGTGTGGTACCGTAACCTCTTTCGAGTGGTTCTACAACAAATTTGCCGTAGTTACTGCCTTCGTCTACAAATTTAGCAATTGTTGGTTTTTCGATTTCTATCACTAAAAACCCTCCTTCTTTTTCCAAGTAATACCGGTTTCACGCCGCTATATTATTTGGAATACAATTCGACGATTAAGTGCTCTGCTACCGGAGTATCGATATCTTCTCTAGTCGGCATTGCAACTACTTTACCTTCTAATTTCTCAACATCTACAGCCATCCAAGCAGGAACTGTGATGGACATTTCTTTGATTTCCTTGAACTTAGGAGAGCTTGTGCTCTTTTCCTTAACCTTTACAACGTCTCCAGCCTTCAGCTCCATTGCAGGCGCTGTAGCTTTCTTTCCGTTAACAGTGAAGTGACCGTGAACAACAAGCTGTCTTGCTTCTTTTCTGGAAGAAGCAAATCCCAGTCTGTAAACAACATTGTCCAGTCTGGTTTCCAGTAATACCAGTAAGTTTTCACCAGTCTTACCCTGTCTTCTTGCAGCCTTATCAAATAAGTTTCTGAACTGCTTTTCCTGCATGCCGTAGAATCTCTTTGCCTTCTGCTTTTCTCTCAGCTGCAGTCCGTATTCAGAAGTCTTCTTTCTTGCCTGACCGTGCTGTCCAGGAGCGTAATTTCTCTTTTCGATAGCGCATTTGCCGCTATAGCATCTTTCACCCTTTAAGAAAAGCTTTTGGCCTTCTCTTCTGCATAATCTGCAGTTAGCGTCTGTATATCTTGCCATTTTATATTACTCCTCCCTTCAATTAGACTCTTCTTCTCTTCGGCGGTCTGCATCCGTTATGTGGAATCGGTGTGATATCCTTGATCATAGTGATTTCAAGACCAGCTGCCTGCAGTGCTCTGATTGCAGCTTCTCTTCCGGATCCCGGTCCCTTTACATAAACTTCTACAGTCTTTAAGCCATGCTCCATTGCGCCCTTAGTTGCTTCTTCAGCAGCCATCTGTGCAGCAAACGGAGTGGATTTCTTGGAGCCCTTGAATCCTAAAGATCCAGCGCTGGACCAAGAAAGTGCGTTTCCGTCCATATCTGTAAGAGTAACTAAAGTATTGTTAAAGGTGGATTGGATATGTGCCTGGCCTTTTTCAATGTTCTTACGTTCTCTTTTCTTTTTTCTAACTGTCTTTTTTACAGTCTTAGCCATTGTTTCCTACCTCCTTCTTATTTCTTCTTTCTGCCTACAGTCTTTTTAGGACCTTTACGAGTTCTTGCGTTTGTCTTTGTTTTCTGTCCTCTGACAGGAAGACCTCTTCTATGTCTGATACCTCTGTAGGAACCGATTTCCATCAGTCTCTTGATGTTCAGAGAAACTTCTCTTCTCAGGTCACCTTCTACCAGGTATTCTTCATCGATGATCTTTCTGATCTTTCCTGCTTCATCCTCTGTCAGGTCTTTAACTCTTGTGTCAGGGTTAACTCCTGCTTTTTCAAGGATAGCGTTTGCAGTTGGTCTACCGATACCATAAATGTAAGTTAAACCAATCTCTACTCTTTTTTCTCTTGGTAAGTCGACACCGGCTATACGAGCCATACGTTTCCTCCTTCTCCTATCTTCCGTCACTTTTCCAGGGGTGATATAGACAGGCGTGCTTATATACAATAATTTTAGACAATGCGGTCCTGGTCCTCGCAAAGTACATGTTTAACGAATTTAATTAACCTTGTCTCTGTTTGTGCTTTGGATTTTCACAGATAACCATTACTTTTCCGTTTCTTTTGATTACCTTGCACTTTTCACAGATTGGTTTTACGGAAGCTCTAACTTTCACTTTAATTCCTCCATTCTGTTAAGTCTCGTTTATAATTTTCAAGCGAAGCCGAGAAAAATATATAAAATCTTCCTTGCAGCAACGCTGCTGGACCGAAGGTCCAATATAATCGAGGATTTCTACTTATCTCTCCATATAATTCTTCCACGAGTCAGGTCATAAGGAGAAAGCTCTACCTTTACCTTATCTCCCGGCAGAATTCTTATATAGTTCATTCTGATTTTTCCTGAAATGTGTGCAAGCACTTCAAAACCATTATCAAGTTTCACCTTGAACATTGCGTTCGGCTGAGCATCCACAACGGTTCCCATTGCTTCGATGACGTCTTTTTTCGCCATAAATACACCTCTCTCTTCTATAAGGTAAGCAGTTCCGGCTCACCATCATTAATTACCACAGTATTTTCATAATGCGCTGCAAGCTTTCCATCTGCGGTAACGACCGTCCAGTCGTTAAGCAGAGTTTCCACTTCGTAAGTACCCTGACAGATCATCGGTTCGATGGCAAAAACCATTCCGCTGACCAGTCTCGGTCCTTTTCCCGGTTTTCCGTAGTTTGGAATCTGCGGATCCTCGTGCATGTCACGACCTACGCCATGACCGACGAAATCCCGGATGACGGAAAACCCTTCTCCTTCAGCCTTCTGCTGAATGGCATGGGAGATATCTGAAAGGCGATATCCTTCCTTCGCATACTGAATGCCTGCAAAGAAACTGTCCCGCGTAACATCAATAAGACGCTGCGCTTCCGGATCGACCTTGCCGATAGCATAGGTCCTTGCTGCATCGCTGACGTAACCCTTGTAGGTGGAACCCACGTCTACGCTTACGATGTCGCCTTCCTGAATGATTCTGTTTTTGTCAGGGATACCATGGACAACTTCCTCGTTGATGGAAACGCAGGCGCTTCCCGGAAATCCGCCGTAACCCTTAAATGTAGGAATCATCTTATTTTTTCTGATGGTTTCTTCCACAAACCGGTCGATGTCCATAGTTGACATCCCCGGTTTGATGAAATCTTCCAGCGTGTTCAGGATATATCCGGTAACCTTGCCCGATTCACGCATTATGTCAATTTCCTGTTTTGACTTGATGATGATCATACTATTCACCAATAGATTCTACAATCTGGGCAAATACTGTTTCCAAGGAAAGCGCGCCATCGATGGTAACAATATTTTCTGCCTTTTTATAGTAGTCTACAAGAGGCATAGTCTGCTGATTATAAACTTCGATTCTGTTTTCAACAGTTTCGACAGTGTCATCGGCTCTCTGGAACAGCTCGCCGCCGCAGAAATCACAAATGCCTTCTTTTTTAGGAGGAATGTTCACAACGTGGAAGGAAGCACCGCAAGCCTTGCAGACTCTTCTTCCTGTTAATCTTGTAATCAGTTCTTCCTTTTCAACCTCGATATCGATAACCTTATCCAGTTTCATATCATGGGCGGCCAGAAATTCATCCAGCTTTTCTGCCTGATATACAGTTCTTGGAAAACCGTCTAACAGAAATCCGTTCTTGCAGTCGTCTTCCAACAGTCTGGAAGTTGCAAGGTCGATAACCAGATCATCAGGAACCAGTTCGCCTTTGTTCATGTACTCCTGCGCTTTTTTACCAAGTTCTGTACCGTTCTTGATATTTTCTCTGAAAATGTCACCTGTTGAAATGTGTGGAACGTTATATTTTTCCACGATTTTTACTGCCTGTGTACCCTTACCGGCTCCCGGCGGGCCTAACAAAACTGTTCTAAGCATTTGCTCATCTCCTCTTATTTCAGAAATCCCTGATAGTTTCTCATAACCATCTGGTTCTCCAGTTGTTTCATTGTATCAAGGGCAACACCAACTGCAATCAGCAGAGATGTTCCGCCAAAGTGCATACCCTGCAGAGCCGGAACTAAAACGCCCAGGATTGTCGGCAGAGTTGCGATGAGGGCAAGGAAGATCGCGCCTACAAAAGAGAGTCTTGACATAACTTTGCCTAAATACTCAACTGTAGCTTTTCCCGGTCTGATACCCGGAATAAATCCTCCGTTTGCCTTCAGGTTCTGTGCTACCTCAACCGGATTAAAGGTTGCGGTGGTATAGAAGTAATTGAAGAAAATAATCAACATTACGTTCAAAATACCGTAAACCCATACACCCGGATTTCCCGCAGGAGACAGCCACTTCGTCACAAAGTCTGTAAATCCTGTATCAGGGAAGAAATATGTGATGGTCAGCGGGAACTGAAGCAGTGACAGCGCGAAGATTACCGGAATAACACCGGCCTGGTTAACCTTCATTGGAATATGGGTTGACTGGCCGCCATACATTTTTCTGCCAACGACCCTCTTCGCATACTGTACAGGAATTCTTCTTGTACCCTGCTGTATTTCGATAACGCCTAAAATTACCACGACTGCAAACACTGCAAATACGATCAGGCTAACAACGGAGAGCTGTCCGTCAGAAAACTGTGTCCACAGACTGCGCAGTCCGCTCGGGATTCTGGCAACGATTCCGCCGAAGATAATCAGGGAAATACCGTTTCCGATACCCTTTTCGTTGATCTGCTCACCTAACCACATCAGGAATGCAGTACCGGCAGTGAGAACCAGAATAATCACGATGAAAGAGAATACGCTCTGGTCGATAACCGCCTGTCTGAACAAACCTACGCTCAGGCCGATAGCCTGGATGACTGCCAGAACAATGGTCAGATAACGTGTAATCTGCGCCATTTTCTTTCTGCCCTCCTGTCCCTCTCTTGCCAGTCTCTGGAAATAAGGGAAGGCCATGGTCAACAGCTGAATGATGATGGAAGCCGTGATGTATGGTGTAATACTTAAAGCAAAGATGGTAAAGTTACTGAATGAACCGCCGGAAAACAGGTCGAATAAGTCGAACAGTCCGGTTTCACCGGTAAACACCTGGGACAGAACGGTTCTGTCGATTCCCGGTACAGGGATGTTAGAACCAATTCTGAATACCACCAGCATTAACAGGGTGAAAATCATCTTGCTTCTTATTTCAGCAACCTTAAAGGCTTGTGAAATAGTCTTAAGCATTTCCATCTTAGATCACCTCTGCCTTTCCTCCAGCTGCTTCAATTTTTTCAATCGCACTCTTGGTGAACTTGTGTGCTTTTACGGTGATACCGTTATTTAATTCGCCGTCACCCAGAATCTTAACACCGTCCTTGACCTGTTTGATCATGCCGGTTTCTTCTAACAATTCCGGTGTAACAACAGTACCTGCTTCAAATCTGTTCAGGTCCTTTACGTTAATTGTTGTATACTCTGTTCCAAAGATATTGGTAAATCCTCTCTTTGGCAGACGTCTGTAAAGTGGCATCTGACCACCTTCGAAACCAAGTCTAACGCCGCCGCCGCTTCTGGATTTCTGACCGTTCATACCTCTGCCGCCGGTTTTACCCTGGCCGGTAGCTGTACCGCGGCCTCTTCTCTTGCGGTTCTTTGTGGAACCTTCTGCCGCTCTTAATTCATGCAGTTTCATTATTCTTGCACCTCCTATCTTACAGTTCTTCTACAGTAACAAGATGTGCTACTTTATCTACAGCACCACGAGTTGCAGGTGTATCTGCAAGCTCAACGCTGCGGTGCAATTTCTTCAGACCTAACGCTTCAACAACTTTTCTCTGTTTAGGGGAAGCGCCAATTGTACTCTTTGTCAATGTGATTTTTAACATTTTAGCCATTTGCGTATTCCTCCTATCCTAAGATTTCTTCAGGTTTTTTGCCTCTCAGCTTAGCAACTTTTTCAACTGTTACCAGACTTCTCAATCCTTCCAGTGTTGCGTAAGCCATGTTTCCTGTGTTATTTGAACCGATGGACTTAGCTCTAACGTCCTTAATTCCTGCAGCTTCCAGTACAGTACGTACGGAGGAACCTGCGATAACGCCAGTACCCTGTGCAGCCGGCATCAGTAAAACTCTGCCTGCGCCGAATACACCGATGTTTCTGTGTGGTATAGTTGTTCCAACTGTAGGAACATATATTAAATTCTTCTTTGCATCTTCAGTTGCTTTTCTTACAGCTTCAGGAATTTCCTGTGCTTTTCCAAGACCAACGCCTACATAACCTTCGCCATCGCCGACAACTACAGTTACGCTGAATCTCATGTTTCTACCGCCCTTAACAGTCTTAGCAACACGTCTGATATTTACGATAGTCTCTTTTAAGTCAAGCTTGGATGCATCAATGATGTTACGCATTCCTTATCTCCTCCTGTTAGAATTTTAATCCGCCTTCACGAGCGCCTTCAGCTAATTCCTTTACTCTTCCGTGATACAGGAATCCGCCTCTGTCAAAAGCAACAACTTCGATGCCCTTTTCCAGTGCTCTCTTTGCAATAGCTTCGCCGACTTTCTTTGCAGCTTCCTTGTTTCCGCCGTAAGCGATATCTGCCTTCAGCTCTTTATCCAGGGAAGATGCAGAAGCTAAAGTAACCTTGTTTACGTCGTCGATGATCTGACAAGAAATGTTCTTGTTGGATCTGTAAACGCAAAGTCTTGGCTTCTCAGGAGTTCCAGTTAAATTTTTTCTAACTCTGGCGTGTCTCTTGACACGTCTGTCATTTCTGCTTTCTTTTGCCATCTCTTACTTCACTCCTTTCTTATTTAGCTCCAGTTTTTCCTTCTTTTCTGCGGATTACTTCGTTTTCGTACTTGATACCCTTGCCCTTGTATGGTTCAGGCTGTCTCCAAGCTCTGATGTTAGCCGCATAGTTTCCGATAACTGCTTTGTCGATACCCTTAACGATAACAGTCGTTGCATCAGGAACTTCTGTTGTTACGCCTTCAGGATCTTCCATTTCTACAGGATGAGAATAACCCAGGTTCATCACTAAAGTGTTACCCTTCTTCTCTGCTCTGTAACCTACGCCGTTTAACAGAAGCTTCTTCTGATAACCTTCTGTAACGCCGACTACCATATTGTTTACCAGTGTTCTTGCAAGACCGTGCTGTGCTCTGTATTCTCTTGCATCAGACTCTCTTGTGAAGATCACTTCGTTTTCTTTTACTTCTAAGTTTACTAATTTGCTAACCTGTTCCTGCAGCTGACCCTTAGGTCCCTTTACTGTTACAACATTGTTTGCATCTACAGTAAGTTCTACTCCGGCAGGAAGTACAACAGGTCTGTTACCTATTCTTGACATATCTTATTCCTCCTACCATACATAACAGATGACTTCGCCGCCAACGCCCAGTTCTCTTGCTTTCTTATCGCTGATAACACCCTTGGAGGTGGATACGATAGCGATACCCAGGCCGCCCAGTACCTTTGGTACTTCGTTAGCCTTTGCATAAACCTTCAGGCCAGGTTTGGAAATCTTCTTAATTCCAGTGATAACTCTTTCTTTGTTTGCGCCGTACTTCATCTGTACTTTGATGATGCCCTGCTTATTGTCTTCGATAACGTCAAAACCGTTGATGTATCCTTCTTCCAGTAAAATCTCAGCAATGGATCTTTTGATCTTGGATGCCGGGATTTCTACTGTTTCGTGACCTACGGTATTGGCATTTCTGATTCTAGTCAGCATATCCGCGATTGGATCTGTCATTGTCATTACAGTATATCTCCTTCCTCTTGCATGGTATCCCGTCTTGCGGGACCTGTGCACTAGTGTTAAAACTTATTCTTACCAGCTGGCTTTTCTTACGCCAGGGATTTCACCTTTGTAAGCAAGCTCTCTGAAACAGATACGGCAGATACCGTATTTCTTTAATACAGAGTGTGGTCTTCCGCACAGTCTGCATCTTGTGTATGCGCGTGTGGAATACTTAGGTTTTCTCTGCTGCTTAACTTTTAAAGAAGTCTTTGCCATGTTAACCTCCTACTACTTCTCAAACGGCATACCCAGAAGTTCCAGCAGAGCTGCTGCTTCTTCGTCAGTCTTAGCCGTAGTTGTGAATACGATGTTCATACCTTTGATTGTGTCAACATCATCATAGTTGATTTCCGGGAAGATTAACTGTTCCTTGATACCCATGGAGTAGTTTCCTCTTCCGTCAAAGGAATTCTTGCTGACACCCTTAAAGTCTCTAACTCTTGGAAGAGAGATGTTGAAGAACTTGTCAACAAATTCATACATGTTATCTCCTCTCAGAGTAACCTTTGCACCAACCGGCATGCCCTGTCTTACTTTGAAGTTGGCAATAGATTTCTTTGCTTTTGTCGTAACCGGTCTCTGACCGCTGATCAGACCCAGTTCCTTGACTGCTGTTTCCATGATCTTAGCGTTTTCTTTCGCTTCGCCCAGACCCATGTTTATGGTAACCTTTACAAGCTTTGGCACTTCCATTACATTCTTGTACTGGAATTTTTCCTGTAAAGCAGGGAATACTTTATCCTTATAAGTTTCTCTTAATCTTGCTGTCAAAATCGTCTCCTCCTTTCTTAGTCAATTACATTTCCTGTTTTTCTGTTAACTCTTACTTTTTTGTCACCGTCAACTTTGTAGCCAACCTTAACGGCTTCCTTAGCCTTTGCGTCATAGAACATAACGTTAGAAGCATCGATCGGTCCTTCAATGTGCTTGATTTCAGCTCTTTCAGTTCTGGTCTGCTTCTGATGTTTAGTCTGAACGTTCACGCCTTCAACGATGACTTTGTTTTCTTTCGGCATAGCCTTCAGCACTTTTCCGGTCTTGCCCTTATCTTTACCAGTAATTACGATTACTGTATCATCCTTTTTAATACGCATCTTTCAACACCTCCCTACAGTACTTCTGGTGCCAATGACACAATCTTCATAAAGCCCTTGTCTCTGAGCTCTCTTGCAACAGGTCCGAAGATACGTGTTCCCACTGGGCTCTTGTCTTCTTTATCTTTAATGATAACTGCAGCGTTCTGGTCGAACTTTACATAGCTGCCGTCTGCTCTTCTGGCACCCTTCTTCGTTCTAACCACTACAGCCTTGACAACGTCACCCTTCTTTACGACGCCGCCTGGTGTTGCTTCTTTAACAGCACAAACGATTACATCACCAATGTTCGCATACTGACGGGAAGTACCGCCCAGGATACGAATGCATAAAAGTTCTTTTGCACCGGAATTGTCAGCAACTCTTAATCTTGTTTCTGTCTGAATCATGATTTGGTGCCTCCTTATTTAACTTTTTCTACGATGTTTACAAGTCTCCATCTCTTGTCTTTGGACAGAGGTCTTGTTTCCATAATTCTAACTTTATCGCCAATCTGGCATTCGTTGTTCTCATCGTGAGCCTTCACCTTTTTGGTTCTCTTAACAGCTTTGCCGTAAAGGGAATGTCTTACGAAGTCTTCGATTGCAACAACCACGGTCTTATCCATCTTGTCGCTTACGACGATGCCGACCTTAGTCTTTCTTCTGTTTCTTTCAACTGCCATAACTACATCCTCCTTTCACTAAGCCTGAACCTTCTCGAGCTCTTTTTCTCTCATGATGGTCTTTACTCTAGCAATATTTCTCTTAACTTCTCTCATCTTTACAGGGTTTTCAAGCTGTCCTGTTACGTGCTGGAATCTCAGATTGAAGAGTTCCTTCTTCATTTTTTCCAGTTCAGCAGCAAGCTCAACGTCTGTCATTTCTCTCATTTTCTTCAGTTCCATTATGCTTCACCACCCTTTGCTTTTTCTTCCTTGATGGCAAACTTACATTTAACCGGTAACTTGTGCATAGCAAGTCTCATTGCTTCTCTTGCCTGCTCTTCTGTTACGCCCTCAATTTCAAACATAACTCTACCCGGCTTTACAACTGCTACCCAATATTCAGGTGCACCTTTACCGGAACCCATACGTACTTCAGCAGGTTTCTTTGTTACTGACTTGTGTGGGAAAATTTTGATATATACTTTACCACCTCTTTTAATGGATCTTGTCATGGCAATACGAGCTGCCTCGATCTGATTGGAGGTGATCCATCCGCATTCCTGTGATACAAGACCGTATGCACCGTAAGTAATTGTATTACCCTTGGTTGCTACGCCCTTCATTCTACCTCTATGAACTCTTCTGTGTTTAACGCGCTTTGGCATTAACATGGCTTAGTTCCTCCTTTCTTCAGTGCTTATTCTTCAGTGGTTTCAGCTACTGCTTCAACCTGTGGTGCTTCTGCTTTCGGTTCTTCCTTAGGAGCCTTTCTGACTCTTGGATTTACGGCCTTCGGCGCTTCCGGACGTTCGTTGCGGTCGTTTCTTCTTCTTTCACCGCCGTTACGTCTGTCATTTCTTCTTCTGTCACCGTCTCTTCTGCCTCTTCTCTCTCTCTTTTCGCGCTTTTCTTCGCGAACAGGACCCTGCAGTCCCTTGTCGAGGATTTCACCGTGGTTAATCCAAACTTTAACGCCGATCTTACCGTAAGTGGTGTCTGCTTCTGCAAATCCGTAATCGATGTCAGCTCTTAAAGTGTGGAGAGGAACATTGCCCTCGCTGTACTTTTCGCTTCTTGCGATTTCAGCTCCGCCCAGTCTTCCGGAACAGAGAACCTTGATTCCCTTGCCGCCGGCTTTCATGGTTCTGCCGATTGCCTGCTTCATTGCTCTTCTGAAAGATACACGTCTTTCCAGAGCCTGTGCAATGCTCTCTGCAGTCAGCTGTGCGTCTAACTCAGCTCTTCTGACTTCTTCGATGGAAATTTCAACTTCTTTTCCGGTCATCTTAACCAGCGCAGCCTTCAGTTCATCAACACCGTTGCCGGATCTGCCGATTACCATACCAGGTCTTGCAGTTAAAACGATTACTCTGATTTTGTTTTCAGCAGCTCTTTCGATTAAAACTTTAGAAACGCCTGCAACATATAATTTTTTCTTAACGTATTCTCTGACTTTATTATCTTCAACAAGCATGTCTGCAAAGTTGTTTTTGTTTGCATACCACTTGGAGTTCCAGTCTTTGATTACGCCCACTCTTAATCCATGTGGACTTACTTTCTGACCCATTCAATGAACCTCCTATCTTAGTCTCTTTCCTTCAGAGTTACGCCAACGTGGCTGGATCTCTTCAGGATGATTGATGCTCTACCTTGTGAACCGGCTCTCCATCTCTTCATTGTAGGGCCTTGATGAGCATATACTTCTGCAACATATAAATTATCAGGATTCATGTCGAAGTTGTTTTCTGCGTTTGCTGCAGCGGATTTTACAACTTTTTCTATGATTTCTGCACCCTTACCAGGTGTGAACTTCAGAATTGTTAATGCCTCGTCTAAGTCCTTACCTCTAACCAGGTCGGTTACCGGCTTCAGCTTGATAGGAGACATTCTGACGTATTTTGCAACTGCTTTTGCTTCCATTTTTTATCTCCTTTTCTTATCTTACTTTTGATGACTTATCTGCAGCATGACCTCTGTAAGTTCTTGTTGGAGCGAATTCTCCAAGCTTGTGTCCTACCATGTCTTCTGTAACATATACAGGTACATGCTTTCTTCCGTCATGGACTGCAATGGTATGCCCCACCATCTGTGGGAAAATTGTGGATGGTCTTGACCAAGTCTTGATGACTTTCTTTTCGTTCGCTTCATTCATCGCTTCGATAGCTTTCAGAAGCTTCGCATCTACGAAAGGACCTTTTTTCACTGATCTGCTCATTATCTATGTGCTCCTTCCTTATTTCTCATTTCTTCTCTTTACGATATACTGGTTTGAAGCCTTGTTCTTCTTTCTGGTCTTATAACCAAGCGCAGGCTTACCCCAAGGAGTAACCGGGCTCTTACGACCGATTGGAGATCTGCCTTCACCACCGCCGTGTGGGTGATCGTTAGGGTTCATTACGGAACCTCTTACGGTAGGTCTGATACCCATGTGTCTCTTTCTGCCGGCTTTACCAATCTGGATGTTGGAATGATCTACGTTGCCAACTTCACCGATGGTTGCTCTGCACTGGATAAGCACCTTTCTTACTTCTCCGGAAGGGAGTCTTACCTGAGCATATTTATCTTCTTTTGCCATGAGCTGTGCAGCGTTTCCGGCAGATCTTGCCATCTGGCCGCCTTTGCCCGGCTTCAGTTCGATGTTGTGAATCATGGTACCAACCGGAATGTTGGCGATTGGAAGTGCGTTACCAACCTTGATGTCTGCTTCCGGACCGGAGAACAGTACATCGCCTACGTGTAATTTTTCCGGTGCGATGATATATCTCTTTTCACCATCTGCGTAAACCAGCAGAGCGATGTTTGCGCTTCTGTTTGGATCGTATTCGATGGTCTTTACTGTTGCAGGAATGTTATCCTTAGTTCTCTTAAAGTCGATGATTCTATATTTAGGTCTTGTGCCGCCGCCTCTGTGTCTAACGGTGATCTTACCTCTTACGTTTCTTCCTGAGTGTTTCTTTAAAGTTTCAGTAAGAGATTTCTCCGGTGTACTGGTAGTAATCTCTTCGAAAGTAGAAACTGTCATTCCACGCTGACCAGGAGTCGTTGGTTTATATTTTTTAATTCCCATTCGTTGCTACCTCCTATTACAGACCCTGGAAGAACTCGATCTCTTTGCTGCCTTCAGTCAAGGTTACGATTGCCTTCTTGTAAGCGGCAGTTCTTCCCATGGTTCTTCCCATTCTCTTGATTTTTCCGTCAATGTTCATGATGTTAACTTTTTTCACTTCGACACCGAAGATTTCTTCAACTGCTAATTTAACCTGAGTTTTGTTAGCGTCTACTGCAACCTTGAATGTGTACTTTTTGTCCTGTGCCTGGTCCATGCTCTGTTCGGAGATAACCGGCTTAATGATTACGTCGTATGCAGATCTCATTATAAGTACACCTCCTCAATTTTTTCGATTGCTTCTTTTGTTACGATGAAGCTGCCATGGTTTACGATTTCGTAAACGTTCATTGTTCCCACAAGAGCAGTTTTAACTCCTGGGATGTTGGCTGCGGATCTTACAACATTTTCGTCCTTGGAAGCGGTGATGATCAGCGCTTTCTTGTCAGCCTTAACTGCTTCTAAAACCTTTACCATATCCTTTGTCTTAGGAGCATCAAATTTCAGTTCGTCTAATACGATGATTTCTTTATCTAATACCTTTGCGGAAAGAACAGACTTCATAGCCAGTCTTCTCACCTTCTTAGGTACTGTGTATCTGTATGATCTTGGCTTTGGTGCGAAAGCGATACCGCCTCCTACCTGAGATGGGTCTGTTGTACTACCCTGTCTGTGGCGACCGGTACCCTTCTGTCTGAAAGGCTTTCTTCCGCCTCCTCTGACTTCGCCTCTGGTCTTAGCAGACTGTGTGCCCTGTCTCTGGTTAGCCAGGTAATTAACTACAACTGCGTGAACCGCGTTTGCGTTTGGCTCAATGCCAAAGATTTCGTCTTTAAGCTCGATTGTTCCGGCTTCTGCGCCAGCCATGTTGAGCATTGTTACTTTTGCCATTGTGTGCTTCCTCCTTCCTGAAGTCTATTTATTTGTCCTGACCTTTGACAGCATACTGGACTCTTACCAGGCTTCCTTTGCCGCCAGGGATTGCACCCTTAACCAGCATCAGGTTTCTGTCAGTGTCAACTTTTACTAAAACTACGTTCTGAACGGTAACGGTTTCGCGTCCCATTCTTCCCGGACCAGCATTACCCTTGAATACTCTGGAAGGATAAGTACCGGCTGCCAGAGCGCCGGCTAATCTCTTGTGCTTGGAACCGTGAGTCATCGGACCTCTGTGGTGGCCGTGTCTCTTGATGTTACCCTGTGTTCCCTTACCTTTGGAAACGCCGGTAACGTCCAGTTTCTTGCCTTCTTCGAAGTCTGCAACAGTGATAACCTGTCCTACTTCGTAAGTTTCGCCTTCTTCTACTCTGAATTCTGCCAGATGTTTCTTAGCCGTAACGCCGCTCTTTTCGAAGTGGCCTGTCATCGGCTTGTTTACTCTGTGTGCCTTCTGGTCTTCAAATCCTACCTGTACTGCGTTGTAACCGTCAGTCTCAACTGTCTTGATCTGGGTTACAACTTCAGGACCGGCTTCGATAACAGTTACAGGAATCACTTCTCCTGTTTCTGCGAAAATCTGGGTCATGCCGATTTTCTTTCCTAAAATTGCTTTCATATTGTTTCTCCTTTACTCTTACATTGGAATGCTCTGGTATGGCGAGCCGGCATCTATCCGGTGGAACGAACTTCCGCTTTGCTCTTGCCTTGCCAACACAGGACGGCCAGGCGTTTCCCCTCTCATGCATTCTTACTAAGGGAAAGACCCTTATGCTTTATCATCTCGCAGCAACTTGCACTGCGGAAATCCCTTCGCGGCGTTTCTGCCGCCTGCGGATCTTACAGTTTGATTTCGATGTCTACGCCAGCAGGCAGGTCCAGCTTGGTTAAAGCGTCTGTTGTCTGCAGTGTAGCGTTTGTGATGTCGATCAATCTCTTGTGTGTTCTCTGCTCGAACTGCTCTCTGCTGTCCTTGTATTTATGAACAGCTCTCAGGATTGTAACGACTTCTTTCTCTGTCGGCAGCGGAATCGGTCCGGAAACATCTGCGCCAGTCTTCTTGGCAGTTTCCACGATCTTTGCTGCGGACTGGTCTAATAACGCATGGTCATAGGCCTTCAGCTTGATTCTGATTTTCTGTAATTCGCTCATTTTCTTCCTCCTAAATTTTTTGTACTGTTTTCGCTATGCTTGTACAAGGGGTTCTTTCTTGACCCGGTTTCTGCAGAGCGAACCGCCGAAACCCAGTCAAATGCCCACTTCTATCACGTGTGCGGTGGAATTGCTTACTTTGCACACGGCTCCGTGCGTTTCTTTATTTTTCGCACAAAACAAAAGTCGGCGAACACCTTCGCCCCCATCAAGTGGGGACAATTCTCCGTCGAACTTACCTGATAGCTCAGCAACTTCCTACTTCATCGCCTTAAGCAAGCTTTTTTAGTATAAATGAATTTGTCAAAGATTGCAAGTCTTTTTTCCAAATTATTTTCACGTTTTTTCAGTTTTTTCCGGCGCAATCTATAGTGTTTCCAATGACTCTTGCTCCGTTTTACATAACACGTATCCACGCGTTTCTATTTTGACAATTTCTATCTCCTTTTCTTACTTATCCACCCATTTTTTAATCTTTGCTCCAACATAAGGGATTGCCTCCAGCTCTTCCCGAGAAACGACCGAAAGACGAAGCACCGCAGCGCCATAAGACAAAATTCCCACGCTGATACCAACGGCTGTGGTCAGCAAACAGCCCCAAAACCCGGCTCCTGCATAAGTCCACGTCAAATTTGCAGCCGCATAAACACAAATCCCCATGATGACCGCCGCAGCCGCAGGCTTTACAAATACAGAGACCACATCGTATTTTACGCCAATATATTTTTTTACCGCCCACAAATTCAGCACCATGGCAACTAGGTAGGCGCCGTTGGTTCCGATTGCAGCCCCTCTTACATGAATAGCCGGAATGCTGACTAAGGTATACGTGAGGACCATTTTCACCACAGCGCCAATCAACAGGTTTCTTACCGGCAATATCTGTTTATCGATCGCCTGAAGGGATCCGGTAGTCGTCTGCGATACTGCAAGAAACAGAATTCCCACCGTCATTACACGCAAGGTGTCCGCCGCTTCTACAGCGTTTTCCGCCTGTTGATAAAAAAGCGTCAAAAGCACAGGCTCCGCCAGCACAAATAATCCCACCGCACACGGGCAAGCCATCAGCATGGTCATTCGCATACTGAGCTGTACTGTTTCTTCCACCTGCTGCCGCCGCTTCTGCCAGTAAAATCCTGCGATAGACGGTACCAGCCCGATAGCTATGGCCTGTGTAAACGCTTGAGGCAGAGAAATCAGCGTATCACAATATGCCCCATACTGGCTGTATAGGTTTAGCGCCTGTTCCTTCGTCCACCCTGTAGCCTGCAGTCTGGTCGCAATCATAGACGTATCAATTACGCTCATCAGGGGCATGATTTCTGCGCCAATGATAATAGGCACAGCTATCCAGATAATTTTTTTCAGCACTGCCCACTCAGATTCCTGCCGGGCCAAATATTTGGCAGACAGTGATTTTTTCCGTTCAAGAAGGTAAACAGCTATCATAACGAGAATCCCACCGGCCGCGCCTACCGCCGCGCCAAAAGTAGCGCCTGCCGCAGACACATCCAACCCCTGTGCGTAAAGGGAAAAAGCCAGCCCCAGTCCGGCAAAAACGCGAATAATCTGCTCAGCAGTTTCCGAAAGCGCAGTGGGCATCATGTTATGTTTGCCCTGAAAATACCCCCGGAAGGCCGACAGCACCGGCACCAGACAGAGAGCCGGCGCAACAGCGCGCAGTGACAACGCCGCATCAGGGATACCAACCTGATATGCAATCAAATCCGCACCAAAGAAACACAGGCAAAAAGAAACTGCGCCGATAAAGGCCGTCAATTTGACAGAAACCCTAAGAACTTTGCGCGCACCCACGTCATTGCCCATAGCAATTCGCTCCGAAACCATCCGGGAAACCGCTACCGGTATGCCTGCCGTAGCGAGCACCAAAAAAACACCGTAGATAGAGTAGGCCACATTATAATAAGCCATACCATCTCCCAGCTTATTGACAAGCGGAATTCTCAGCGCCGCACCCAGCAGTTTCACTAAAATTCCGGATAAACTCAGAATTGCCGCGCCTTTTATAAAACTCTTCTTCTCTGACATCGTCTTCCCCTTTCGGTTTTCCCGCAATTACCATAGTATGTGCAAATTCTCAAATTCATACACAATCCCCTGATTATGGAAAAGTATACGGCATAACAACGGATTAATCAAGGTTAGCGGAGGCGGATTTTTCAAAAGAAGAGGGCGAATACGTCTTCCGTATACCTATCCGGATCTATTGGTACACAAAAAGACTGCCGTCAGGTTATACCCGAGTGACAGCCTTTTATCTTGCTCTAGTTGATTTTTACTTTTTCGAAAAAGATTCCTTCCTATGATTAATAGTTTTCTGCTTTAATCTGGAAGTAGGCCTGCGGATGTTTGCAAACCGGGCAGAGCTGAGGCGCTTCCTTGCCTACTACCTGGTGTCCGCAGTTGCTGCACTGCCACAGAACTTCTTCGTCTCTCGCAAATACCTTGCCGGACTTAACGTTTTCAGCTAACTTTCTGTATCTTTCTTCGTGTTCCTTCTCTACTGCTGCAACGCCTTCCATCTGCGCTGCGATTTCCGGAAAGCCTTCTTCTCTTGCAGTCTTCGCCATTTCCGCATACATATCAGTCCACTCGTAATTCTCACCTTCTGCTGCTGCAAGGAGGTTTTCTTCAGTTGTACCGATGCCTACTGCCAGTTTGAACCACAGTTCAGCATGTTCCTTCTCGTTTGCTGCAGTTTCTTCGAAGATCTTCTGAATCTGTACGTACCCTTCCTTCTTAGCCTTGGACGCATAGTACGTGTACTTGTTTCTTGCCTGGGATTCTCCGGCAAATGCAATCATTAAATTCTCTAACGTTTTAGTTCCTTTTAAATCTTTCATTTCGATTCCTCCATATTTAAATTACTCTCTCTGCAATCATCACACAGTCCTTCTAATAACGACGGATTCAGGGTAACGTCTGCAGGCTCTAACAAAAATGTTTCTGCGATCATCTTCTTTAACCCTACTTCGGCCTCTCTATTCTGCGCATGCAAATCATAAAGCCTGCCGCAACAGCTACATTTCAGATGATAATGCTCACTGCAATCTCCATCAAATCGATCCACACCATCAACTCCCCGGATTTTCTCAACCTCCCCCAGGGAAACCAACACATTCAGATTACGGTATACAGTTGCAATTCCAATCTCAGGTATTTCTTTCCTTGCCTGTTCATATACCCATTCCGCAGTTGGATGAACAGGGTTGGATCTGACAATATCCAGAATCAGTCTTCTTTGTCTCGAATATTTCATAGTGTTTCTCCGTTTTCAATAATGATTATCATTATTGTAATTCTTTTTATTCCTGTTGTCAAGCCAATTTTGTCGAAATTTTATTGTTTATTTTTTTCATGATGTGGTATAAACTATATATAACAGTTAGAA
Organism: Emergencia sp.; assembly: GCA_036305845.1. GTDB lineage: Bacteria > Bacillota > Clostridia > Peptostreptococcales > Anaerovoracaceae > Senimuribacter. The sequence continues at coordinate 768 of JAXKAR010000022.1, read as the reverse complement.
AAAACGCTAAGACGGAGGTAAGAAAATGGTAAAATTATATAAGTGTGCACATTGCGGCAATATCGTAGAAATGGTAGAAGATAAGGGTGTAAACGTGGTCTGTTGCGGAGAACCAATGCAGCTTCTGAATCCAAACACAACGGATGCTGCAACAGAAAAACACGTTCCTGTAGTAGAAGCCGATGGCAACAAGATTAAGGTAAAGGTTGGAAGCGTAGAACATCCAATGACCGAAGAACATCACATTGCGTTCATCATTTTAGAAACAGACAAGGGCGTACAGAGAAAAGCTTTAGATCCTGTCGGAAAACCAGAAGCAGAATTCGTACTTGCTGATGGCGAGAAAGCAGTAGCTGCATACGAATACTGCAACCTGCACGGTTTTTGGAAACTGGCGCTGTAGCAGCAACTTCTGAACAGCCATCCTAAAACAGCTCACAAGGCTGTAACTAACTTAACACGCAAAATTATGGAGCTACCGGCTAATGTCGGTGCTTAAATTCTAACACTAAAAATAAAAATCTCCCATGGAAATCAGCTTTTTGAATATCTGATATTCCTTGGGGGATTTTTACTTTCCAACTATGTTTTATTCAGGGCGTAACTCCCCCTGTATCTTCGAAATGTTTTTTGGTTTTACTGCAAACAAGGGATTCTCCCCGAAAAAAAGTAAAACTGCAGCAGAAAATTGCAGCCACAGCCTGATTCTACCTTTGCACAGCGGAATTCTTACGGTCAACGCGCAGTGCCATAAGGAGATTTTACTTT
>JAXKAR010000021.1:0-33941 GCA_036305845.1 Emergencia sp. | reverse complement strand
TATCTGCTTCGATCATCGCCTTAGCTTCTTCGCTCAATGCTTCATATGCTGCTCTTGCTTCTGCAATTACGCCTGCCTTTTCCAGGCTGACTTCACCAATAGCGTCAATCTTCTCTTTCACAATCTTGGACTCTGCCTTGGCTGCGTCTTCTGCCTTCTCCAGTTCAGAAATCTTAGCCTCTGCGTCTGTCAGCTTCTGATACAGATCCTTCGGCAGATAAGCCTTCTGGTCTTCTGCAAGGGCGTCGTATGCCGCTCTGAGCTCTGCTACCTTCTGACCGTCAGTCAGCACTAAGTCCTCTGCTTCTGCAAGGGCCTGCAGCTTAGTCATCAACGTATTTACCGGTACCTTTCTCTCTGCAAGGGCTTTCTCTGCAGCTTCCAGTACGCCTATATTTTCAACTTTTGCTTTCAGGTCATCAGAAAGACCATCAAAAAAGTCTCTTGCAACTACAATCTGTCCTTCTTTGTCCAAAGTAACTTCATCGATTGCCTCAATCAGGCCTACGGCCGTTTCCAGATTCTTTATTGTCTCAACTGCACTCTGCAGCTTATCACGATCTGCTTCAGAGAGGCGATTCTGATCATCCTTATCCAAAGCATCAAATGCGTCTTTTGCTGTTTCTACCGTATCTGCATCAGAAAGTGTCAATTCACCTACAGTAGGAAGATCTTTAATCAGCTGAATAACTATTGCCGTTTCAATGTTAAGATCGGTATCTTCTTTTGTGTAGTCATCCGTGTAGTGGAAAATAATTTTATCTCCGTCCTCCAAGTACTGTTCACTAACACCAAGTTCCGGATACACGCCGTTAAGCGTATACATCCAGCCGGAATTATCTCCATTTTCTTTTTCGGCTAAAGTCTGTCCATTGAACGTCACAGAATTTATATAATTTCCGGACGGATTGGAAAATTCCAGTTTATCATTCTGCTCGTCCGCCATTTTCAAAATATCCCAAACAGTTGCATTGATGTCTGCCTCAAAAGTCGTTTCCTCTACCCAAGTCGTCAGGTTGCCTTCTTTAAGGGTGTGCAACTTTCCGTCCTGTCCGTGTTTCGTATCTCCCAGTACGGTCAAATGAACGCTGATATCTCCCGTATCCGGTTTTAGCACGGTGACTTCAATCTGCGCCTTAGCTGCGCCATAAACGAGGCTTACCGTCTGGGTGCCCCTCTTTTGCGGGTCGTAGTCTTTGATTTCCACATCAGTAAGAGTCAGTTCTTTAGTCTCGCCGGTGTGGAAGGTTACCGTCAGCTTCATACCGGAAAGATCAAGCACTTCTCCTACCAGATACTCCGTCTTATATTGTCCGGAAATTTCCAGGTCTGTTGCAATCGGGTCGGTCTGACCGTCGGAATAGGTCAGCACAACCGCATCTTTACCCAGAGGGTCATCGGTACGATTGTGGTTCATTTTAGTAACTCCGGCTTTCCAATTATTAACAATTCCCGGCAATTCTATAGATGTATCAAAGTATATAGCGCCGCTTTCTGTTTCGTGGGTTTCACAGCTAGTATCCACGTATTTGACAAAGCCGATGCCTTTTTCGGCTCCGCAATCGCTCGAATAATAGTTGGCGCTGACGCCGCTGAATTTGTTCAGACTTTCCAAATATCCAATTACGCCTCCGACGTATTTCCCGTCTGTGGCTTCAACTTTACCCGTAAAGCTGTTTTTCTTAAATGTGGTCTGTCCCCAGCTCTGAAGCACATAAGTGTCTCCGCCCATTATGCCTCCGACTTTATCTTTTCCAATGATTTCCCCGTCCGAGGAGCAGCTTTCTGCCGCGATAAAGTTTCCGTTAGGTGCAGAATTGTTAGAGTATCCGCCGCCTATGATGCCGCCGACATGTTCACCAGTTGCTTCTGCTTTTCCGCCGAATTCACAGTTTTTGATGCTGCATTCAGTCAGAGCGTTATCTATTGTTCCGATGATACCGCCTACATATCCGGTGCCATAGACTGTAGCATAGCTCTTACAATTTTCGATTTTTCCATGGATACGACCGGCTATGGAGCCTATCATGTGCTGGTCTTTGTTATATCCGATGACAACACCCTCTTCGACAGTGCAGTTTCTTATGATTGTCGTAAATCCTGCAGAGCATCCTGCAAAACCGTTTTCAGAACCTAAATCTGTGCCTATGAAGCCTGATTTCAGGGTGGACGAGCCTCTCTTTAGCGTTACATTGTCAATAACTATAGCTGTTCCGGATAATCCCACACCGGATAAATTGTTCACCAATCCATGACCGGCTATTTTCTTACCGTAGATGTTGAGATTTTTTACTTCTGCACCTTTCACGTAACCGAGAAGCGGTTTTCCTCCCTCTGCCACAGTCAGGGTGTGATTCTTTCCATCGATAATTCCGCTGAAGGCATAGAGATTTTTACCATCGTCTATCTTATCGCTTCCGTCTTTGGTCACGCCGATAGGTTCCCAGTTAGCCGGAAGTTCAATATTATCCGTCATTTCAAAATATTTACCTTCATAACTCATCCCATGAGCAACACAATTATAAAGATTCACAAGATCTTCTGTGTCAGAAAGCTTATATGGCTCCTTCGAGGTTCCCTTTCCCTCAAAATTTTTTTTTACTGTTATAGGCTGTTTCACCGAAATGGTATTATAGGTATAAGTAACCTCCTCCTCATTGCTGAGCGGTTCTGTCGGCTCAACTGTAAAACCTTCGGTGATGGTTCTGGTCGTTCCGTCTTCATAGGTGGCAAGAAGTTCTACTCCTGCATCGTCAAAAAACTCACCCTCAATATACTCGGTTTTTGAAGACGTTTTTTTAACTTCCACTTTCGACGGTATGCGGTCATCGCTAACAAAATCATATGCTTTATCAAGTTTTTCCTTATTTTCCTGCGTTATCTTTTCTTTGTCATCATCATTTAGCAGATTGTAATTCTCATACAATTGATTTATATACTCTTGATCGTCAGGCCAAGTTAATTGATTTAAATCTAGGCTTGAAAGTTTTCTATTTAATGTTTCCGCATCGAAGGCAGTACGAATAAATGTAACTGTTGTGTCAATTTCTTCATGGGTACCCTCTATTTTAAATTTTATTTTCAGCTCTGTACGGTCTTTCAATATATTGATGTTTACTTTATTTTTTATGAATATTGAAACCACGGGTGCAGTCTTAGTTGATAAATCTTCTATCAACGCCTGTCCATCAGTATATATTGACAATGTAGGCTTTGCAGTTGTACATGAGTATGCAAAATAGTTGCTTAGCTGTGCCGGTATATTACCTACGTTTATTTTAATTTTTTGTGTAGTTGCATTGATATAAACTTCGTAGTTATAGCAGTCCTCATTAACCCCGGTCATTCCCGTTCTATTTCCTTCATCATCAATCTGAAATAAGGTTCCTTCCGGAGAACCGTAGAAATTTATTTCTGTGTCAAAGGCCGGTGTACCCAAAAATGACAACTTTGACCACTTGACACTTGCTGTTTTCTTCAATTTAAGAGTATAGCTTTCTTCAATCTGTCCGCTGACCACGGATATAACAAAGTCATACTCTCCGTGCTTGGCTACAGTACTTCCCGCCGTTGCTGCGGTTCCGCTCACAAAGTCAGCAATTTTTTCTCCTTCGGAATTCTTCAGCTGTGCAGAAACGCCCTCCGGCAGATTCGCCAATGACACAGAAATATCGCTATCATTGTATGCCTCTAGTTCCGTATAATTCGCCAGATTTCCGCTGAAAGTCTTTGTTGCCTCATCAAAATCCAGCTCCAACGCCTCTCCGGCACTTTCGTCTTCATGTACGGTAGTGACCGTCACATTTTCCTTTGTTAATAAGCCCGGGCTGCTTGAATCTGCATCTGTCTCCCCGTATGCCCATGCAGGCGAAAGGGAAGACAACACCATTACCACAGCCAGCAGTATGCTGAGCTGCCGCTTCAATGCTTTTCTTTTTTTCATGTTCTCTCCTTATCTGTTGAATTCAACGAAAAGTAGATGACATTACCCACTTTTCTTTGAATCTCTCTGTATGTTTACGCGTAGACTCTATAGATTGGTGAAGCCTCCCTTCTTTAGTTTATTTTGGGTACAACAAAAAACACATTTTCTCACCTGAAAAGTGTCTTGTTCATGGCAGGTCTCCTGACTTAGCTTCTCCCTCGAAAACGCCTTCTCAAAAGATGTTCTTTCAATGGCATAATGTTTTCTCGTCAGCAATACAGTAGAGGCGACTGTGCAGGATTCTCACCTGCTTCCCTTTTAAAGCGTTTAGCGGAAATTACGGTCTTTCCGTTAACGCTACCAACTTATTTCGATTGCTCTATGTTACTATTATAACAAGCCACCCCCCCCCGCAATATTTTTTCAACATTATATATATATGCATTATATGTTGATATATTTTGCATATCTAACAGAATGTGCCATCCTCATAACGAAAACAGAAAAATACTGCTTCTGGTAAAGTCAATCCACATCTGCTATACTGAAGAAAATCTTTCACCCATCGGAAAGGAGGCACGTTTTTGAAAGAAATTGCTATTTACGGAAAAGGGGGGATTGGTAAATCCACCCTCAGCGCCAACATTTCTGCTGCGCTTGCCCTACAGGGAGAACGCATACTGCAAATTGGCTGTGATCCCAAGCACGATTCCACCAGATTGCTCATGAACGGGAAACGGATTACCACGGTGTTAGACTACATTCGCAAGGTAAATCCCATGGACTACCGTCTTAACGACATACTTTTTTCTGGTTTTGCACAAATTGGCTGTATCGAAGCAGGAGGACCTGAACCCGGTGTAGGCTGCGCCGGAAGAGGCATCATCACCGCCTTTGAACTTCTGGACAAGTTTAACATAAAGGAGAACTACGATATTCTCCTTTATGATGTTTTAGGAGATGTCGTATGCGGCGGTTTTGCTGTCCCAATCAGAAGAGAGTATGCCGATACGATTTTTCTGGTAACCTCCGGCGAATATATGTCTCTATACGCAGCAAACAACATTCTCCGCGGAATCAAAAACTATGATGGAGAAAAATGCCGAGTTGCCGGCATCCTGTTCAACAGCCGCAATGTAAAAGATGAAGATCGGCGAGTAAACGCCTTTGCTAACGCCGTAGGCCTGCCGGTCTTTGCAAAAATTCCCAGAGACAACATATTTGCTCAAGCAGAACGCCAAAATTGTACGGTTCCACAGCTAACCTCACAAGAAAGCAAACCCATTGCAAATGTTTTTGCAACTATTGCGGAGAAAATTCTTGCCGGACCTCCGCTTTATCCTGCTCGTCCACTGAGGGACGAAGACTTAGAAGCCCTGATTTTCTCAAGAATAAAGACCATGCCATCCTCCGAAAGTTCGGACAAACAGATTTCAGCTGCACCTGTTTCTGACAATGCTTCGATTCAGGCCTACAATCCCGGCTATCTGTCGAAGAATGTCATCCGCAGCGAGCCTCTACATGGTTGTGCTTTTAACGGTGCCATGACCATGAGTATTCACCTTCGGGATGCTGTGATTATTGCTCATTCCCCAAAAAGCTGCACCTATCTTTCCTATCAAAGCATCAGTTCTTCCGGTAGAAGACAGCTCTTTGAACGGGGAAGTCTTCTTCCGGTTTCTCTATCTCCTAATCTTCTTTCTACTGATATGGACGAAAGCGATATGGTATTTGGAGGAACGGATAAACTCTTTGCAGCCATCGAACAAGTAAAACAGCTGTCTCCCCGTCCCAAAGCCGCCATCATCATCAGCTCCTGTCCCTCAGGGATTATCGGTGATGATATCGATCAGGCAAAGACTCTATCGGAGCCTGATTTCCCCGTGATTACGATCAAAGCCGACGGCAACCTTACCGGAGACTATCTACAGGGCATGCTGACTGCTTATACACAGCTCGCAAAACAGATCATTGACCCCAAAGTAAAGCCTCAAGAGGGTATCGTAAACATCGTCTTTGAGAAGGTCGTTGCTAAAAATACAGAGAGTAATTTTCTGCTCATGAAAGACTATTTGACCCAACTTGGCATTCAGGTAAACTGCCGCTTCTTATGCGACACCACCTTCGATGAGCTGAAGAATTTTTGCAGCGCCAAGCTAAATCTGCTTGCTTACCACGATTACACTGGCACAATCCTGAAAAACTTCTTTACCAAAGAATACGGATGTCGCTTTTATGAAAATCAATTTCCTGTGGGATTTGCTGAAACCGAAACCTGGCTTTCTGATATAGGTACCTTCTTCGGAAAAGCACGTGAGGCTGCTGACATCATCGCAGAAAACGAGAAACTGTATCGACAGAGAATTCAGGCCGTGCGACCGGTCTTAACAGGAAAACGCCTGTTGATCATCACATACAATCATAATCTCGACTGGATTTTGCAGGCGGCTCTTGATGCAGGAATGGAAATTGTAAAACTCTGCATCCTGAATTTTTCTCAGGACGAAGGATTTCGCACAGCAATCCCTCAGGCTATGGATATTCTCCGTGAGGAAGATTACGATAAAAGCAAAAGGGAAAACGATATCCGCAAGCACCGTCCGGATATTGTCCTTTCCAATTACGAGTCTTCTGTAATTTACGAAAACTGTATTGCAGATACCCTGCCTATGTGCCCTGACAACGGATTCTTTTCCGGCCTGCTTATGCTGGAGCGCTGGGTCGGCCTGTTTACTGATCAACTGGAAGGAGAATGGAAAAATGACCAATACTTATTTGACAAATATTACACCCGATAGCTTTTCCGGTCTGCTCTTCGGGTTTGAGGGCATTAAACATACCGTCGTTTTGATGAACGGACCGACGGGCTGCAAATTCTATCACTCCGCTACCTCGGACAATCAGTCCCTGCGCCAGATGGAATTCGACCCGCTAAACTACCCGGAATTGTGGTATTTCGGTCAGCCCAGAATACCGTGTACCTACTTGGACAAACGAGACTATGTCTATGGAAGCAAAGAAAAACTGACAGAAGCAATCAAATTTCTGCAAGATACCCTCAGATTTGACCTTCTGGTGATTGTAAATTCTCCGGGCGCTGCTTTAATCGGAGACGATCTGCAGCGAATCGCGTCAACAGAAATAGGCGATATTCCAGTGATTACCGTGGAGACCCCCGGCTACTCCAACCATATCTGGGACGGCTATAGCGATGCCTGTCTGCGTATTCTCAATAAATTCATTACAAAACGCATAGGACCTTCTGTATCACGTTCTCCATCCCCCATAAAAAAAGTAAATATTCTTGGATTATCTATTTTTCACAAATACTTTCAGGGGGACATTCTTGAGATCAAAAGGCTTTTAAGCCTATGTGGTATAGAAGTCGGCTGTATCTTATGCTGTGAATGTACCATAGATGAAATCAGACAGATACCCAACGCTGATCTGAATCTGGTTCTGGATGCGGATTATGGTCTTCTCTCTGCTCAATATCTAAAAGAACAGTATAACATGCCCTATTTGGAGTGTACTGACGGACTTCCTATAGGGTTTTCTGCCGTAGAACGATGGATACAAGATATCTGCTGCACCCTTAATCTCAGTTCGGAAAAATTCATCACAGAAAGCGAGAAAGCAAGAGCTCGCGCTTATATCTACTTGTCTCGGCTCAATTCTTTAACCGGACTACCTAAAGGAACAGCATTCGCCATTCATGGAACGGCTGCTCAATGCTTATCATACACAAAGTTTTTTGTGCAGTATTTTGGCATGACTGCCGACAGTATCTCCATTCCGGCTGCAACACAGTATGACAGTTCGGATGTAAAAGAACTGCGTCGTTTTCTTCGTCAACACAAAATGGAGAATGCAATGGATAAATACATTCTTCATACCGACGGTAAACTGGTTTTCGCCGACGGAAATATTATTGCAAAACTCAAAGCGCATCATCATTCCTTCTGCGGGATCGAAATTGGGCTCCCTTCATTAGGTTATATCGATGTGATTCCCAAAACCCACCTGGGCCTTTCCGGAAGTCTTCTGCTCTGTGAACAGGTGATCAACGGTATGGAGTTTTAGGGTATTCAAATATGCGTAGAACAAAACTGCCCTGGGTTTTCAGAAAACAAGGAAACAACCGAATAAATGTACACACAAAAAGAGCGATTAGCGTTTTTCTAATCGCCCTTCTTTGTTTCGCTCATTTCCAAATTCTATATTTGTATTTTTATACATGCTATTCTTCTATCTTTTTGGTGTAAAGGTCAACAATTTTCATCAGCCATATAATTCCTGATGAAAGCAACGTGCCAAGAAGGGCAGCCCATAAACTTCTCATCATGTATGGATTCTCCACAATGATAGAACCCAACTCGCTTATAGATTCTACTCTATCCGGAATAATCAATATGGACAGGCACGCAATTTCAAATAAATAAAGAAGTTTAAAATACACCTTATCCTTACAAATCAAGATGCTCCCAAGAAAAGAAAGCGCTTGAAAAAATAGAAACCAAAGAATTACACCATAAAAAAGCTCGTTAGTCACCATCCATCCTACTTCCCACGAAATGCGCATAGCCACTGCCACTACTGCAACAATCATATAAGTGATTATCGTAATTCTTTTCAAAAGTTGTCACTCCTTTCCAAAATTCAGTTCTTCCACTTTTACACTACTTCTGCCATGCCAAGAACAATAACTCTATGGATAAAGAATATTCCAATAAAAAACCACTGACTCTTATCAAACAGCTCACTCCACTATGACCTTGCCAAGGTACAACAAAAAACACATTTTCTCACCTGAAAAGTGTCTTGTTCATGGCAGGTCTCCTGACTTAGCTTCTCCCTCGAAAACGCCTTCTCAAAAGATATTCTTTCAATGGCATAATGTTTTCTCGTCAGCAATACAGTAGAGGCGACTGTGCAGGATTCTCACCTGCTTCCCTTTTAAAGTGTTTGGCGGAAATTACGGCCTTCCCGCTTGCACTACCAACATATTCCAATTTTTCTATGGCATCATAGTAGCATAGTCATCTCTTTTTTTTCAACTAATTTAAATTTTTATGTAATTTCAGCGTCTCAACAGCAAAACCCGCAGAGAAGGTTACCAACTCCCTTCCCTACGGGTTTATTATCTATAATTTGAATATAAACTTCAGTGTCTGTCTTATTTTCTTGCAGCTTTGCCGATTTCCAATCCTTTGTTGAAGGCTTCTTCGTTCAGCGGCAGGAGTTCAGGCTTTTTCTTACCGATCTTGTTTCTGATGCCCTCTAAGATTACATCTGCCGGTACAACATCGGTATATCCGATGTAAACGCCCAACATGATGATATTGAGGACTTTTGGATTGCCCATCTCGATGGACATTTCTGTTACCGGCGCTTTTACGACGGTAATATCGTCTCTGCCCGGATCAGAAACTACGATAGAGCTGTTGATAAACAGGGTTCCACCCGGTTTCAGCTTATCGATGAATTTATGCAGTGAAGGATCGTTCATCACAATCATATCCTCCATTGCGTCCATAACCGGTGCGCCGATTTCGTCATCGGAGATAACAACATAGCAGTTTGCTGTACCTCCACGCATTTCTGCACCGTAAGACGGAAAATAAGTAACGTGTTTATCTGTAGAATCACAAGTTGCCTGTGCCAGAAGCGTTCCCAGCATCATGACACCCTGTCCGCCGAAACCGGCGACAAGTAAATTTCTTTCCATGATCTATTCCTCCTTAGATTTGTCTCTGAATACACCCAGAGGATATTCTACTAACATCTTTTCTTTCAGGAAATCCAGGGATTTCAGCGGATCCATACCCCAGTTGGTCGGGCAATTGCTGACGATTTCCACCATGGAGAAGCCGTTTCCGTCAATCTGATTCTGGAAAGCCTTTTTGATGGCAGCCTTGGTCTTACGCACGTTTGCCGGTGTGTCACAGGTTGTTCTTTCCAGATAGTAAGGCGCAGTAAGCTGGTTCATGATTTCGCACATGTGCATTGGATAACCGTGTTCCTTCGGATCTCTGCCCTTTGGTGTAGTTGAGGACTTCATGCCGATCAGCGTTGTTGGCGCCATCTGTCCACCGGTCATGCCGTAAATACCGTTGTTGATAAAAATAACGGTAATGTTTTCGCCTCTGTTTGCTGCAGATAAAGTTTCTGCAAGACCGATAGAAGCCAGGTCCCCGTCTCCCTGATAAGTGTAAACCAGGGAATCCGGATTGGATCTCTTGAGTCCTGTTGCTACTGCACAGGCTCTTCCGTGAGCGGAAATATTCAGGTCATGGGATACGTATAACTGTCCCAAACCGCAGCAGCCTACGCCTTCGCAGCGAACCAATTTATCCAGCATACCCAGTTCTTCTACGACTTCACCAATCAACTTATGTACGGTACCATGCATACATCCGGGACAAAATCCGGATACTTTATCATCTTTGATACCGATGGTTCTCTTGTATACTTTTTCCATTACAATACCTCCTTCGCCAGTTTGCGAGCTTCTTCCATAACTTTGCCTAAAGTCATGATTTCGCCGCCGGATCTCAGGCATTCGTTAATCTGGCATCTGCCATGCACTGCATGGTCAACATCCCATCTCATCTGTGCCGGGATGGACATTTCCACGTCTAAGATACCTTTTACTCTGTTAAAATCAAGGTTCTCGTAAGATGCATAAGGGAACGGGTTAATGGTAATCGCTCTAATCAGACCTGCCTTAATGCCTTCTTCTCTCAGCTTCTTCACGGCAACTTTACAGATACGTGCGGAAATACCATATGCAGCCAAAACGATTTCTGCATCGTCAACCATGTATTCTTCAACGCGAACGTCGTTTTCTTCCCATCTCTTATACATTTCTGCAGCCGCAATGTTGACTGGCTCAAAACCGCCGCCAACGCCGCCCGGAAGGATTCTAACCTGCTCTTCCGGGTTATGACCAACAGCGGAAATATGTCTGCGGGCTTCCTTGAGTGCCGCAACTTCTTCTGCGCTCTTCATGGCCGGAAGTTCCACAGGTTCCATCATGGTACCCAGAACGCCATCGGTAAGAATCAGTACAGGAGAATTATCTCTCTCTGCAAGGTCAAATGCTTCGTAAGTCATGTCTACAGCTTCCTGTACAGTAGACGGCGCCAGAACGATCATTCTGAATCCGCCGTTTCCGGAAGCCTTTGTTGCCTGCATATAATCCTGCTGTGCCGGCTGGATTGCACCGATACCCGGGCCGCCTCTTCCTACATTAACATATACGATTGGAAGACGCGCTGCCGCGCAGTAGGAAACGCCTTCACTATATAAGCTGATTCCGGTACTGGATGAAGAACTCATGGATCTTGTTCCGGTCTGTACAGCGCCGTACAGCATGTTTACAGACGCAACTTCACTTTCGCCCTGAACAAAAACGCCGTCCACTTCCGGCATTCTTCTTGCAAAATACTCAGGAATCTCATTCTGTGGTGTAATTGGGTATCCGGCAAAGAATCTACAGCCAGATCTTGTAGCTGCTTCTGCAATCGCTTCGCAGCCCTTCATAAAAACTCTTGCCATTTTCTAAACCTCCCTATAAACTTCGATTGCTGCCTCAGGACATACAACGCCGCATGAAGCACAACCGATACATGCATCCGGGTTTGCATCAACGACATACTGGTAGCCTTTAGAATTAACCTTTTCGCCAATTGCGAGTACGTTTTTAGGGCAGTATTTCACACAATAGCCGCAGCTTTTGCAGGACTCTGCTCTAATTTCTACTTTTCCTTTTGCCATTTTCATTACCTCCCATTGGTGTAAAACAGATTCCGGGAAGGCAGACTCCCAAAACCTTGTATTCAATAAATCCCTCACCTAAAGGTTCGGAAATTTTTTGACGATATTTTTGCCTACAGCGATTACTCATTCCACTCATAGGTCAGATACAGTTCGATTGGCAGAACCGGCACATCGATGTTCTCCTTGACGGCAGGACACAAGTGGGTAAGTGCGCACAAGTAGTCAATGCTGATATAATCGTCAATCAGCTCCTTTACCATATCGTTGCCTGCGATAACTTCCTCTGCTGTCGTAGTCAATCCGACGTTGGGATTGCTCATAAAGGACACATTCTCAAGCTGAATTCTGGCCATACCCAAAACTCTGGCCATGGTTCCATCGATGGATACCAGATCTCTGGACCAAGGGCGATAGCCATTGATCACAAAGAAATTCTGCGTGTTCGGCCGATTGAGAAACGGAGCATACGCACCGATAATTCTGGCGCCGATGTGATCTCCGCCTACATCCATCACCACGATGCTGTCTTCATCTGCCAATGCCTCTCTTACACCGCCCGGAACGGTCGGCGCATCAAAGATCTGCTCCTCGTAATGAAAGACTATACCCTTTTCTTCTAAAAGCTGCCGCACATCTCTGGACCTAAACAGTGGCTTGGTCTGATCCATATCGAAAAAATGGACTGTTTTGTCTGAAAGCTCTGCAAGATGAACTGCAAAGTTGATGGCAATTTCGCTCTTGCCGCACCCTGCTTCTCCCACAAAGACGAAGTTCTTTTTTGTTTTCAATAACGTGTTTAATGTCGTTTTCATCAAAGTCTCCCATTTTTTATTCCCACTTTATACTTCATATTGTAACGAATCCGAGGGGCAATGTCAAATTATTTTTTAGATTTTATTACTTTTTGTTTGGGTCATAGAATTTAGGATTAGCAGAGGGCTGTCTGTGAAACAAAATTTGCGCTTCAATTCCATGCGCATTTGTTCAAGGCATATCCCATATCCGCTTATAAAAAAGTGCGTTCCGCACTTTAACACCCATGCCCCTCAATCTTGGGGACAGGGTTTATTTGCCACTAAAGCGCCAATAAAAGAGGGCGGCAGCACTTTTTGCTGTCGCCTCTTAGCTACCTACCAGCAAAGACAGACGGAGCTGTCAACGGTGGGCGAAGCTCATTTACTTGCCGTTGACTGGCTCGGCTGTCTTTGCTATTTCACTTAATCACAAACATAATCGTAAAGAAAAAATGTCATTTCTTCCGGTAGACCATTTACATCAAAATAATATTTCTTTTCCTGTTTGCGCTTCATGCCCTGATGTTCATAAAATCCATAGTTGCAGCTTGTATCGGTAAACAGGTAGAAGTTTTGAATTTTCTGAGAACGCATATACTCTACAACTTTTTGGAATAATGCTTTCCCAATCCCTTTGCCCCGACAATTCTGTCTGATTGCAAAAAATGCCAGTTCGCCTTGATAATTTGTAGGGCAAAGGTTTAACAGTTCCTTATCAATTCCGTTTATGCCGCCGAAAATCTTAGAAACACTTCGCCCCTCTTTTGAAATCATAAGTTTCACAATAGCTTTTATCTTTTTTAATTGCAGAGAAAAGGGGCATTTGTGAGAAGCCCTGTTTTTTCCCATGATAATTCCGACCGGAACATTATCAACTAACGCAATCTGTGTATAGGTCTGATTTGCAAGGCAACTGCTTAAGTACACATTGGCTAATTGGGCGGCGGTTTTTGGTGTGCAGAAACGGTCATAGCACCACGTTTCCCTGATTACCTGTTCCAATTCCGAACGGTCGGCTTCCTTAAATTCTCGAAAGATAATGGATTCACTCATTTTGTTCTGTTCTCCTTCTTTGTTTTCTGTTTCTGCCATCACCTTTGTCTTAGACAATCCAAACAATATCCTGCCGAGTGCGTGGGTTTGAACAGCGATAAATTCATCGCCCGAAATACTCCCGCCATGACATAATATCTCCATATTCCCACTGACACCCTGTATGAAAATTCCAGAAGGTTCGAAGCCGTTTTTCAAATAAAACCGTTTCCGGGCAATCCTCTGTTCCTGGTTATTAGCAGCTCCATCTATTTCTTCAATCAGCAGCAAGATACGCTTATCCTCATACTGCATACATATTTCACCGAGTATTTTGCTCCCGGTTCCTTTACTGCGGGTCTTGTTGGAAACCGCTAAATATTCAACCAGAACCATATCACGATAGGGAATCAATACGATAAACCCAGCAACAACACCGTTTTCTGATGCTACCCAAATTTCGGATTTTTCTTTTTGAGCAGCACGCTTTAAGAGAAAAAACGGCTTCCTTTCTGCTTTTGGAAAGGCTTCCATATAGATGCTTTTTACATCACTCCATTGGTTCTGACAAATCCTTTTTATCTCCATGACACATACTCCTTTTTATTAGCAGACTACTTGTTATCTCTTTCCACATGAAGTATAATAAACTATACTGTAACAGGATAGTCAAGGGGGATTTTGAAATGTTTTCAGAACATAACAAATTGTTTACAATCGGGCAATTTGCAGCAATACACGAAGTAACCAAAAAGACTTTGATGTGGTATGACGAAATCAGTTTGTTAAAACCTGCTGTCGTTGGAGAAAACGGGTATCGCTATTACACTTATTCTCAAAGCCCAACATTGGAAACCATTTTAATGCTACGAGAATTAAATATGTCGATTCCGGAAATCCAGAATTTTTTGTCAAACCGTTCTGCAGAGAATATGGAACAGTTACTGCAGAAAAAAATTAGCGAGTTAAATCACACGATTTCCAATTTGAAAAGTATTCAGCAAGCATTAGTAAGCCGTCATCAAGATATGTCAACAATCCTGAACATTGATTTAGCAAGTATTTGTATCATAGAGCAGAAAAAATCATATTTAGTCACTGTTCCGACAAGTGAAAACGCAAGTGCTGAAACAGAAATTGAGAGCATAATTAACAAAACGAAGCAATACCATTTACACCGCTTGCATGATGCCGCATACGGTTCCATGATTCCGGTCGAAAATCTATATCAGGGAGATTTTCAAAACTATTCCGCTTTATACTTTGAACTTCCAAACCCTACATCAAAAAAAGGATTGCATACCAAACCTGCCGGAAAATATCTTCGGGCTTTCTGCAAAGGTAGTTGGGATAATCTACCGGGCAGATACAAAGAAATCCTTGCTTATGCCAGGAAGCACGGATTCTCTTTGACGGGGTATTCTTATGAAACGGGTATCAACGAAACAGTCATTGACGATTTCAACAACTATATTACACAAATTGAAATACCAATCAAATCGGAATAATGTAGGCTGCTGTCTGTCAAATTCTTGTGTGTTACTTTATGGCACATGGGCACTCGTTCAAGGCATATCCCATATCCGCTTACACAAAAATAGGAGCTGCCATTACTGGCAGCTCCTCGCTTACATTGTGTTCTGTAATTTTGCTTATTTTTCGATAACAACAGCTGTTCCCATACCGCCGCCGATGCACAGGGTTGCTAAACCTAATTTAGCATCTTCTCTCTTCTGCATCTCGTAGATCAGGGAGATCAGGATTCTTGCACCGGAAGCACCGATTGGGTGTCCAAGAGCAATTGCGCCACCGTTAACGTTGAGCTTGGAAGCATCAAATCCAAGATCTCTGCCTACTGCTAAGGACTGTGCTGCGAATGCTTCGTTAGCTTCGATTAAGTCCATATCATCAATAGTGCATCCAGCCTTTTCCAGTGCCTTCTTGGAGGATGGAACAGGTCCGATACCCATGATCTTAGGATCAACACCTGCGGAAGCATATCCCTTGATTGTGCACAGAGGCTTCAGGCCTAATTCGTCAGCCTTTTCCTTGGACATTACAACCAGAGCAGCACCAGCATCGTTGATACCGGAAGCGTTAGCTGCAGTTACAACGCCATCTTTCTTGAATGCAGGCTTCAGCTTAGCCATCTTCTCTACGGAAGCACCGAACTTAGGGTATTCGTCAGTATCGAATACAATTGGATCGCCCTTTCTCTGCGGAATTTCTACAGGAACGATTTCGTCTGCAAACTTGCCGGCCTTAACAGCTGCTTCTGCCTTCTGCTGGGAAGCAACAGCAAACTCATCCAGTTCTTCTCTTGTCAGGCCCCACTGCTCAGCAACGTTCTCAGCAGTAACACCCATGTGATAATTGTTGAATGCATCCCACAGACCATCGTTAACCATCATGTCAACCATCTGTGTGTTGTTCATTCTTGCGCCCCATCTTGCTGCAGGCATAGCGTATGCAGCTGCGGACATGTTTTCAGCTCCTCCGGCTACAACGATCTCAGCGTCGCCAGCCTTGATGATCTGTGCAGCCAGTTCAACTGCTCTCAGACCGGAACCACAAACTTTATTGATTGTCATAGTAGGAA
This sequence comes from Emergencia sp., assembly GCA_036305845.1. GTDB lineage: Bacteria > Bacillota > Clostridia > Peptostreptococcales > Anaerovoracaceae > Senimuribacter. Next base: position 17,809 of record JAXKAR010000021.1, on the reverse strand, counting down.
CTTCGATCGGAAGACCTGCATCCAGAGCCATCTGTCTGGAAACGTTCTGGCCTAAACCACCCTGCAGTACGCAACCCATAATCACTTCGTCAACCTGATCTGGTTTAACGCCGGCTCTTTCTAAAGCACCCTTGATTGCGATTGCGCCAAGCTGTCTGGCAGGAACGCCTTTCAGGCTTCCGCCAAAACTGCCGATCGGGGTTCTAGCTGCTCCTACGATTACTACCTCTCTCATGTTATATGTACCTCCTTAAAAATAAACGCCGTTGCGGCTAATAATCGACTCTACTTTCCTTCGGGTTCGATTGTTAAATTCTTGTCACACTTATTGTACTACACTTTACTGCAAAAAGCAACCAGAATATTTTTCTTCCATATGATCCGGCTTGAGTGCCTCTTTTGCTTTCCGCAAATTCTCAAGTCCCATGTCCTCTTCACGGTTTACATAGACCACTTCTTCCGGCAGCGCTTTACAAAATTCGCTGCACACAACCTGATAAAGTCCACGGAAATTGTCATTTGCTTTTTCAAAATGTTCGACTGCTGTGTCTTCGGAAAGTCTCTCGCCGATAGCAAAGGCCTGCAGCTGCTCATCCACGAAAACTGCCACCGAATAAACCTGTGGTTCCTCGACGAACTGCAGGATCTGTCTGATGGCTTCTTCCTCCATTCTGAGGCTTTCCATCTCGTCTGGTTCGTAACTGCGCCTTACCATTGATTGTACAACAAAGTCCATGATGTTGTCCATCATATTTTTTGTAATTTTCTCAACTTTATAGCTATGGTTCTTAAGAAAGAAATTCATATGATTTTTCTTCTTGTGCAGCGCCCTTCCGCTCAGGGAAATCAGCTTATCTTTTAGGTAGACATATTCGTCCGCATCTCGGTCGTGGCTGAAAGTCATCTGTCCCGGAAAAGCATCTTCCAGATACTTTACCATATGCTGTGGTATCAGCTCGATAGAAAAAGGGATTTTCCTTTTCTCAAACCGTTCCCGTACCTCTGCAACCGTTTCCCTCAGTTTCTCCGGTATATAAGTTCCCGTTCTGGTCATCGGCATAGAAATAATCGCATTGGGATTTTCTGCAATCATGCAGTCCGCTCCTGCAATACACAGATAATCGCCTATGACCTCCCAACAAAGACAGTGGGTGTTTCTCCATATATAGTTGGCAAGCAGGGTATAACCTGCGCCTCGGTAGTCAAAGCCGTGAAAGTACTCAGCGAGAAGACGTGCGTCTTCTTCTGTCATATCCTGAAAATCGTTTTTCAAAATGTTCATAAATTAAAGCTCCATTCGTTCAGGTCTTCAAGGGTCTTATGGTCGGTAAAATCAAACTGCAGCGGCGTAATCACCGCATAGTTCTCATGAACCGCCACCACATCAGAATCCGAACCATGACGATCATCACGGGAAGGTTGACCCGATAACGCATAGGTGCCGTCCGGATTCCGATGAAATTTATCATCATAATATCTATTACCCAAATGAGCAAATTTTACTCCGCGAATTTTTTCCGGCGGCAAGTTCGGCACATTGATGTTCATCACAACAGAAGGATCCGTCTTGCCGCAGATTTTGGGAATTACCTGTGCAGCCAACTTCCCTGCCGTTTCAAAATAAACAGCGTCATGATCGTCTACAGAAACAGCAACGGCATGATAACCGCCAAGAGCGGCCTCTGCTGCAGCACCTACTGTACCCGAGTACAATGTGTCCCTGCCCAAATTGCTTCCCATATTGATGCCCGAACAGACAACATCTATACCAATGCCCCTCTCCGGAAAAAACTGCAGTCCGATTTTGGTGCAGTCGGCCGGTGTTCCACTGGTTTTATACGCAGCTTTTGCACCGGGCACCTGGGTTTCTTCAACCGTAATGTTCTGACCCAGCGTGACCGAATGACTCTTCGCACTGCGCTGTCCATCAGGTGCGCAAACATACACATCTCCCACTTTCGCTAAATATCTGACCAGCGCCTGAAGACCGGCAGACTGTATTCCATCATCATTAACAACTAAAATATTCATTCTGTCTTCATTACCTTTCCAATAGCATCATAAATCACCAAATCCGCCTTTCCGTCGTATGGCGTCTTCGTCTTGTTAATCAAAACCAAATTCTTTCCATGAAAATAATTAATCAACCCGGCAGCCGGATAAACTACCAGGGACGTCCCACCGATAATCAGGGTATCTGCCGATGAGATAGCATCTACCGCGCCTTGGATACAAGCCTCATTGAGCATTTCTTCGTAGAGAACCACATCCGGCTTAACCCTGCCGCCGCAGTGACACTTTGGCACACCGTTTTCGCAGTGGGTTTCATCCATAATATAATCTACATCGTAAAACTGCCCGCATCTTTCACAATAGTTACGAAGAACACTGCCGTGAAGTTCATAAACCTTCCGACTCCCCGCCTTCTGGTGAAGTCCGTCAATATTCTGGGTCACTACCGCTTTCAGCTTGCCCTCGGACTCCAATTTTGCCAACGCTTTGTGGGCGTCATTAGGCTTTGCATCCGGATAGATCAGATTCTCCTTGTAATAGCGAAAAAACATTTCTGTATGATTCTGATAAAAAGAATGGGACAGCATGGTTTCCGGAGAATGTCCGTACTTCTGCTGTGCATGATACAACCCGCTTTCTGAACGAAAGTCAGGAATGTTACTCTCTGTAGAAACGCCGGCACCGCCAAAGAAGACGATGTTTCGGCTCTCCTCTATAATCTGTTTCAGTTGTGCATCCATCTTGTCAGGTTCCTCCTTTTCCTGTAAAATAGTATTATACCATGATGATTCTGCTAAAAATATAATCGCAAGTCATGATTCAATGATTCCTTCCTTGCGACAACGTCGTAAGATCGCGGAATCATTATACGACTTGTGTCTTGCCGCTCGCTTCCGCTTGCGGGACACAAAAGCATAAGGTCTGCCTTCCCAATCGCCTTGCGCTTGGGACAGAACCATTATACCATAAAAACGAAAGGATTTGTGTCATGAATGAAAGAAACAAAGTAAGAAGGACGGCACTGGTGCTCAGCGGCGGGGGTTCACGCGGCGCTTATCAATGCGGTGTATGGCAGGCGCTCTCAGAGCTGGGAATTAAGATTGATATCGTCGTAGGTGTTTCGGTCGGCGCAATTAACGGCGCAATGGTGGTACAGGGTGACGTAATTAAAACTGCTAATCTGTGGCGCGAAATGGAAACCGATATGGTCTTTGATGTGGATGCCGGAGCACAAATCCAGGATTTTGCAGTAGAATTCTTTAAAAATTTAGGCGCAGGCTCCTCCGGGCTGCAGAATATGCTCCCTCGATACGTCGATGAGGATGCAATTCGCCGTTCGCCGATAGATTTTGGCTTGCTCACTGTTGAAGTTCCATCCATGAAACCCCACTATTTATGGAAAGAAATGATTCCCGACGGTAAGCTCTTCGACTACATCACAGCCAGCGCATCTGCCTTTCCCGCTGTTCACGCCTACGATATTGATGGAAAACGTTTTATTGACGGCGGCTACGAAGACAATTTACCTGTGTCTATGGCGCTGGAGAAAAACCCTACGGAAATTATCGCCGTCTATCTGGATGCAATTGGAAGAGTTCATCCTGCTGAACTGAAAAAAATACCAAATCTAACTCTGATTGAAAGCAAATGGGATTTAGGCGATTTTTTGGTATTCGATACCAAAAACACCAAGAGAATTCTCCGCATCGGCTATCTGGACGCCATGAAAACCTTCGATATTTACGACGGCGCTTTTTATACATTCGTAAAAGGCACTTTCGATAAACGCACTTTGCACCAAGCTGATTACGCTGCTCGCATCTTTGACCTGGATCCTCTGATCCTTTACAGAGCAGAAACATTCAAAGAGGCCCTTACTGCAGCGGTCACCGGTGCCCGCAGAGAAATGAGCAACTCCTTTGACTTTGACATCAGTGACTTTACCAGCCTGAGCAAAATGAAAAATCTGATGAAGGCGGTCAACAAAAAAACGGCTGTTCTCCTTTTGGCCGACAGCATGATGGATAGAACTGAAGGCGTCCATCTCTTTACCAAATATACCCGAGGACTTTTCAAGGAAGAAGTTGGCGCTGCCGAACTTCTGGTGAAGTGGGGATTGCTTTAGCGTTTTATTGGAAATGGGAAATGATAGAGATTCAAACGTCTTGTAGGTTGAAACGGTGGGTATTTTGATTTCTTGTCTAATCTGCGACAGATTTTCCTGTTTCTCAAAAAGAAACGGTGGGCACGGCTCCGTATATTAAAATATGCGACAGATTCTCGATGAGAAAATGCGCAAATCAAGTTCTCAGCTTTCTTATAGCGAAAAAACTGTCGCATATTTCTATTTCTTAATTTTTCCCACCGTTTTCCAACCAGGGAAGTCAAAAAGTGTCGCAAATTCTTAGATATCAGATGTATCCCACCGTTTTTCTTCAGCAAACAAACAAATCTGTCGCAGAATTTCAAAATCTAATAAATCCCACCACAATCATCCTTGAGCTGCATGATTATCCCTCCAAGGGTAATAACTTCGGCACTTTGCAGCGTACTATTTAAAATATGGCAAGATCTGTTGCTTAATAATCCGATTGATGGTTCCACTGCTAAAATTCCCTCTATTGTCATCCATGGTGAGAATGAGATTTTCACCTAAAGTATACCCGTTTAACTGGTAAATGTTCAACTTCTTCGCAGTACGCGAACAATATTCTTCATTAGATAGAAGCCCTAAATGCTCCCAGATAATTTTTTCTCCATTAGGTAGAAGAATTGTAATGTCCGGATAAATTTTGCCTGCATTTCCAACTGTATAAACAAATTCCTCTTCATAGTGAAACGGAATTCTATGGGCATACAGTGTATTAAGTAAAATTTGTTCTGACTTTGAGCGAACATAAATTCCGCAGTCAGTTTCATGGATATGGGTCTTCGCACTACATCGCGCTTTCCGATAGGATGATGCGTTCAGTTTATGCATCATCGTTTCTCTTTGCTGTGCGAATATTTCCCTGTATTTATATGGTAAATTATCCTTGATATCCACTGACTCTATACTAAGATAGCTTTTCTGTACTTTTCTTAACAGCTTTAAATTACTTTTACATCGGTGAACTACCTCTTTCCAAACTATTTTCTCTGCCAGCAGAAAAATCAGCTGACGGTTTTGATTAATATTAACCAAATGGCGAACTCGCTCTTTTCCGCGTCTTTCATCAACCGACAAATAATAGGTTTTTCCTTTTTTTCTTTGCCGGATGTCTAAGGCTCCCTTGGGGGAAGATGCTAAAAATGCTTCTCCCTTCTCATGCAGCCGTTCTTCTCTTATAATCTCATCATCTAATATCTCCTGAAATCCTTTCATCCTGCTCCCCCTTTTACTCAATTTACATATTTTACCATGTACTGTTTGCAGATGTCAATATTTCCCATATTGCTTTTATCCAAATAAAAACATGCATACCGATCCGCCTTATCCCAAAGTGGCGAAGATATGCATGTTTTACGAATTATGTCTTTAATTTTACACGCTAAACACAGCTATATCACGGTAAAGCGCCGGCTTTACATTTAAGCGTCGCTTAGCAGCGTCTTTTAGCCGCACTTAGAAAAGCCACAGTTTCGGCAGATCACACAACCACCTTCGTGTTCTACTACGCTGCCGCACTCAGGGCATGCATGAATTTCTCCTGCCGTTGCCGGAATGGCTGCTGTCGATGTTCCCCGGTTTGCACCTGCTGTGCCTGATGCACAAGAACTGTTCTCCGTGACGGCGCTGCTGCCCATTGGCTTAGGCAGCTCTATCTTCGGTTTTTTATCTTCGATTAGCTTAGATACCTTCATCACTACCTTTGCAATGGCATCCGGACAAGATGTGCAGCTCATACCCTGCTGTCGAATGGTAGACGGACAGCGAATACCCTTCAGCTGGTCGTAAACTTCGTTGATAGAAATCCCACTGCGCAGTGCTACAGAAACCAGTCTGGCGGTAGCCTCACTCTGGCTCGGACAGCCTCCCGCTTTGCCGGTGCTGGTAAACACTTCACAGATACCATTCTCATCATAATTGCAGGTTACATAAAGACTGCCACAACCAATCTTAATTTTCTCCGTAAATCCCTGGGTAACGTCCGGACGCGGTCTCGGTTCGATATGTCCGAAGTTGGCGGCAGCCACGGCTGCTGCCGGAATTGACGCCTGTGGCTGAGCCTCTTTATTGACACTGCCAATATTGAGCACCTGCTCCTCCCGGCTCCCGTCACGATAGATGGTAACACCTTTGCAGCCCTCTTTATATGCTAACAGATACACATCCCTAACTTCCCCTTTAGTGGCTTCTTTCGGGAAGTTGACCGTCTTTGACACCGCATTATCCGTATGTCTCTGAAACGCCGCCTGCATTTTGATATGATCTATCGGTGCAATATCGTGGGAACATACAAAAACTCTGCGAACCTCTTCCGGAATTTCCTCGCAATGGGCTACAGTGCCCTCTTTTGCAATTTTTTTCAGAAGATCATCTTCATAAAGTCCCAACTCCTTTAGTTTTGCAGTCAGTACCGGATTTACCTCTACCATCTCAGTTCCATCCATAATGTTTCTGATAAAGGCATATGCAAATACCGGTTCAACGCCCGATGAACATCCACCGATAATGGACAATGTGCCCGTCGGCGCAATGGTGGTAACAGTGGCATTTCTCATCGGCGCGCCATCCTTAAGTGTACTTACAGAAAACAACGGGAACGTACCCCTCTTTTCTGCCAGTCTGCTGCTGGCAGCATGTCCGGTACTTTCAATATATCCCATGACCCTCTCTGCAAGGGCAACTGCCTCGTCAGAATTATACGGAATACCAAGAAGCAAAAGTGCGTCGGCCCATCCCATTACACCCAAGCCGATTTTTCTGGACGCTCTAGTTGTTTCTCCTATTTTTTCCAAAGGGTAATTGTTAGCCTCAATCACATTGTCCAGGAAGTGAACCGCCTTCTCTACGGTTTCACCGATTAGTCCGAAGTCAAACTCATAACCGGTCAGCGTCTTACGGAGCATCTTTACCAAATTGATTGAACCCAAGTTGCAGCTTTCGTATGGGAGAAGAGGCTGTTCCCCACAAGGGTTGGTACTTTCTATCTCGCCCTGAGTCGGCGTTACATTATCCCGATTGAGCCTGTCCATGAAGATAATTCCCGGCTCGCCGTTTCTCCATGCATGGTCCACAATCAGTTCAAATACCTTTTCTGCACTGAGATGGCCTACCGCCTGTCCGGTCTTCGGATCAATCAAATCGTAGTCGCTCTGCTTCTCTACCGCCTCCATAAAGGCCTCGGTAATGCCTACGCTGATATTAAAGTTTGTAATCTCCTTGTTGTCCTCTTTGCAGTTGATAAAATCCAGAATATCCGGATGATCCACACGCAGTACGCCCATATTGGCGCCTCTTCTGGTTCCGCCCTGCTTTACCGCCTCTGTGGCTGCATTAAACACTTTCATAAAGCTGACCGGACCGCTGGCAACTCCACCGGTAGAACGCACCGCAGAGCCACTCTGGCGCAGACGAGAAAAAGAAAACCCCGTACCGCCGCCGGATTTATGAATCAATGCCGCATTTTTTACAGAGTCAAAAATACCTTCCATCGTATCTTCCACAGGAAGAACAAAGCAAGCTGACAGCTGTCCGAGAGCACGCCCCGCGTTCATGAGTGTCGGCGAGTTGGGCAAAAATTTCAACTCTGTCATCAAATCAAAAAAGTCATCACTCTGTTTTTTCGTATCGGTTGTAGGATCGAATACTGCATCAACCGCCGCTATAGTATCAGAGACTCTGCGGAACATTTCTTCCACCGTCTCTGTAAGGTTTCCGTCTTCGTCCTTGGCCAGGTACCTTCTCTCCAGTACGGTCAAGGCATTTTTACTGATTTCTGAAATCGCCATAATCTCCTCCTCTTTCATCGTTTGCACTGTATATATTGATACGTTTTCCATTATATCACTATATATTGTGGTTATCAAGATTTTCTCCAAGAAAAAACAGGAGAAAAACCTCCTGTCTGTCTCCTGTTTTAAAAGCCTTGTTATTACTACCATTGCACGTTATTTGAATGCAAAATATTTTCGTGCCGGTGTCTTGCACAGCGCTGTTGCCAGGGCTGTCGCAATAACCATACCCACAACAAACTGACCGATATTCCAAGGTACGCTTGGCAGCGGTACCAACAGATTGCCATACATTACAGCAGATGCGATATAATACCCGGCAACCATCTCGATACCGGCAAGACTCATTCCTACGATTTCTGTAAGGGTTATTCCGGAATGATCGCTTTGATGAATCCCCCTTTTCTCCATATGCTCTACAAATACGCCCATAATCAACGCCATAACCAACTTGATTGCCAGTGTCCATGGCGCCCAGAATGCGTAGCCGCCTACAATATCACCTAAGGCTGATCCCACTCCTGCCGCAATGCAGCCGTTTCTTGTACCCAGCACGAGCACGGATAGAAAAATCATGGAATCTCCCAGGTGAACATAACCCTGTGTAAAGGGAATCGGTACCTTAATAAACATTGTTGCAACCATGACCAGACACATCATCAAGCCGGTCAGAACCAAATTCATAATTCTATTGTCGTTTTGATTTCTTCTCATAACATTCACCTCTCGTAAAACCTTGTTGACATTCTTCTCACTGGTATTATAATAGCACTAAAGTGATGCTTTAAAAATATGCAAATTTATTTATTTTTTTATATACAGTTTGGAGGTAATTCCGATATGAAGCCAATTTTAATCCAATTTGACCACAATAGCAGCGTTCCACTATACGTACAGTTGTATCGCCATCTGAAAATAGAAATCAGTGGCGGCAGAATCACCGCCGGAGAAAAGCTTCCTTCCCTGCGCAGGCTATCAAAAGATCTTGCAGTCAGCGTTACCACCACAGAGCTGGCATACAACCAGCTTCTTGTAGAAGGCTATATTTACAGCAAGCCTCAATCCGGCTATTATGTAGCCTCCATTTCCCGAGGCGAAGCTGCAAACAGCACCCATCCGGAGAAGTTTTACGAGCTCTCGGACTATACCTTTCAGGAGTCGCCTTACAAGCACGACCCGGCTTGTTTTGACTTTCATAAATGGAAAAAGTGCATGGCCAGGGTTCTCAACGATTATTCTCGCCTCCTGCTTTTCGAGAGTGACCCGCAGGGAGAAGCTGCGCTTCGTTTCGAAATTTCCAAGTACGTCTATCATTCTCGAGGTGTAACGGCAGATCCTGACCAGATTGTCATTGGCGCAGGTACTCAGCAGCTAACCTCTCACCTGTGCCGTATCATGAAGAAGATGAATATTGCCCACGTGGCTACAGAAGAGCCGGGTTATCTGCCCGTGCAGAACATCTTTCGCGATCACGGTTTCACGATGACAAAAATTCCCGTAGCTCAGGATGGTATTCAAATTGAAAAGCTGCCCACAAATATTCCCTGCGCAGCCTATGTCAGCCCATCCAATCAGTTTCCCACCGGTTCTGTCATGCCGGTAGGAAAGCGTTATCAGCTCCTGCAGTGGGCAGTAGAAAACAACAGCTACATTCTGGAAGACGACTATGACAGTGAACTGCGGTATTTCGGAAAGCCTGTACCTGCTCTGCAAGGTCTGGACAAAGATGACAGGGCGGTTTATCTGGGTTCCTTTTCTTCCACCCTCTTCCCGGCAATCAAGATCAGCTATATGGTTCTCCCGGAAGAGATGATCCGAATTTTCAATACCATAAAAAGCGACTACACCCAGACCTGTTCAAAGACAGAACAGCTGACCCTGGCGCTTTTCATGGAAGACGGTCTTTATAATACCAATATAAAAAAGCTGAGGAATCTTTACGGGCAGAAGCTGCAGACAGCGCTGACTGCTTTCACCAAATACGGCAGCGGTATTGCCGCGCCCATCAATACAAGCTCCGGCATCAATATGATTCTGAAGGTCCCCGCAAAAAAAGATCCGGCACACCTTTCAGCGGCAGCCAGATCAATTGGCCTCAACGTTCTGCCGGTAGCCAGTCTGACTGACCAGGATACGGCAGCGTTGATTTTCTATTATAACCAGATTCCCATGGAGGAAATGGAGTCAGCGATCAAAGAAATGCTGACGCTGTGGGCAAAATATTACTAGACGTCAGCAAGTTTTTTCATGATAAAAGCGCATCCTGTTTTCGAATAAAACGGGATGCGCTTTAGAAACAACTACGGTTCTCAAGCAAAGGCTTTAATATTCGTTTATTCCTATTCCCCTTCGACGAACCCATACCGGTCTATCCCGCTGGTCTTTGTCAGATTTCCATCCTGATCCACAAAGATGGCCTCTACCCCATCTGTCGACTCAATAAACGCTTTACCTTTTTCCACACCCAGCAGGAGACAAAGCGTAGACATAGCGTCACAGTCCGCAGAGCTGCCTTTGCCCCCGATTAAGGTCACACTGACTACGTCGGTATCTTTAGGATAACCCGTCTTTGTGTCAAGGATATGATGGTATAATTTTCCATCCCTTTCAAAGGACCTCTCATAGATTCCGGAAGTTACCACAGTAGTATCTTTGACAGCCAAGGTTCCTATAGTCTGGCTGCTGTCGCCGAAAGGTTTTTGAATACCGATACTAAAGGCTTCACCGGACTTATCACCAATAGCAATAATATTGCCGCCAAAGTTGATAATCGCACTGGTGACACCGGCTTTTTCAAGACATTCCGCTGCCTTGTCACCGACATAACCTTTGCCTACGCCACCCAGATTCAACTGTGCCTGTCCATTTCCCATAGTCACCGTATTCCCCTGAATCTTTACCTGTTCATAACCTACGCCCTCCATAGCCAGCCGTGTGTCCTCTTCAGACGGAACAACAGGCGTCTCTGCATGGAAGTCCCAAAGGTCAGTAACCCTTCCCAAGGTGATATCAAAAACGCCATCAGAAATCTCACCGTATTCCAAACCCTTTTGAATCACCTCTACCGTTCGCGGATCGCACTCCACCGGCTTGCCGCCTGCCTGGTTAATACGGGAAATATCCGAATCTTCTTTGGTATAACTGAGCAGCTGTTCGTAATCCGCACAAAGCGCAAAGGCTTCGGCAATTGCGTTCTCTGCATGTTCTTGGCTCATGTCCTCCATATCATAAATGGTGATTTTGCATAGGGTGTCCATATAATAACTGGTTTTTTCTACAGGCTTTTCGCTGCAGCCGGTCTGTGATATAATAAGGATGATGACCGAAGAAAAGGTCAATAATAAAGTTATGATTTTTTTCATGTTTACCCCCGGAGAATTTGTATGTTTCGATATATAAAAAAAGCTGATATCTTTCTCTTTGTGGCGCTGGTGTTCATGGGTTTATTCCTGTCCTGGCTGTCTCTTACAGACAGTGACAGCGGAAAAAATGCGGTAATCACCGTAGACGGAAAGCTTTACGGCACCTACTCCGTATCCAAAGATCAAACCATTGAAATCAGTCAAAACGGCCACACCAATAAGATTACCATAAAAGACGGCGCTGTGCAAATGTCATATTCCGACTGTCACAATCAGGTCTGCGTGGATGACGGTAAAATCACCAGAACCAATCAGAGCATCGTCTGTCTGCCAAACCGGGTTATGGTAGAGATTACCGGCGGAGAGGAGGGATTGGATGCAGTCGCAAGTTAAGCAGCGAACACAAAAAGTCAAACTACTGACCACGGCATCTATGTTTGCCTGTCTGGCGCTGATCTTCTCCTATCTCGAAGTTCTGATTCCTTATAATGTCGGTATTCCCGGCATAAAGTTGGGGCTGGCAAACTTGGTGGTTGTCATTGCCCTCTACGAAATGAACGGCCGCTATGCACTGACCATCAACGTCATCCGTATTCTGGCAGCAGGTCTTCTTTTTAACGGTGCTTTTGGCGCAGTTTATTCTCTGGCCGGCGGCATGCTCAGTTTCCTGGTCATGTGGAGCCTGAAGAAAACCGGAGTATTCAGTATGACCGGTGTAAGCATGGCCGGCGGCGTAGCCCATAACATGGGTCAGCTTCTGGTTGCCTCAGCCATCGTATCCAACCTGAAAATGTTCCTGTACTTTCCTATACTCATGTTTTCCGGGCTAATCAGCGGCATTCTTATGGGAATTATCGCCCAGATTCTTGACGAAAAGGTGCCGAAGCAGTTATTCAAATAATATTTTATCAAAGGAGCTTGTTCATCACCATGCGAGAGCAAATAACTTCCCTGCGCCGTGTCATGGAGGCGCAGCATATCGACGCATACCTGATTCCTACAACAGATTTTCATGGATCAGAATACATCCACGACCATTTCAAAGTCAGAGCCTATATTTCCGGATTTACCGGTTCTGCCGGAACCTTGTTGGTTACCCGAGATGTAGCCAAACTCTGGACTGACGGCAGATACTTTCTGCAGGCAGAAAAAGAGCTGGCCGGCAGCGGCATCGACCTGATGAAGACAGGCGAGCCCAATGTACCGTCCGTCTTCAGCTATCTCGGCTCTGTCCTACAGCCGGGACAAACTCTGGCTTTCGACGGACGGGTTATGGCGTATCAACAGGGACAAATTTTCTCTGCAATTTATTCCATCGTCCATACGGAAGATCCGGCTGAACAAATCTGGCCGGACAGGCCGGAAGTTTTTCCGTCAAAGATTTATCCTCTTCCGGATACGGTTACAGGAGAAAGCTGTGCTTCTAAACTGGGAAGACTTTTCGGCTTTCTCAAAAAACGGCGTGCGGATTATCACCTGATAACCAAGCTTGAAGATATCGCCTGGCTGTTTAACTTGCGAGGAAGTGACATCAACTATACGCCGGTATTTTTTGCCTATGCGCTAATCATCGGGGACAAAATAAACCTTTACACCATGTCAGAGGTTTCCACGACGCTTCCATCTAATGTTCAGCTTCGCCCTTATGACGCCATTTATACGGATCTTGCAGCCCTGCCGGCAGGATCCATGCTGCTGGATCAGGAGATTGTCAGTTATTCTCTGGTAAAAGCGCTGCCGGATACGGTAGAAATAGAAAACAGCGATAATCCCGTTGCTCTGATGCATGCGCTGAAAAACCAAGTAGAAATTAAAAGCACCAAAAATGCCCATCTCAAGGATGGACTGGCCATGGTTAACTTCATCTACTGGCTGAAGAGTCATATTCATCGGGAGAAGATTACAGAGGTTTCCGCTGCCGATTATTTGGAAAAATGCCGCCGCAGCCAGGAAGGCTGCTTTGACCTTAGCTTTGATACCATTTGCGGCTATGAAGAAAACGGCGCAATCGTCCATTACAGCGCCAAAGCAGATACCTGCAAAACGCTCCACCCAAGAGGTTTCCTCCTTGTAGATTCCGGTGGACAATACGAAGACGGTACGACGGACATCACCAGAACGATTGCATTGGGACCCCTTTCTGAAGAAATGAAATACCATTATACCATGGTTCTGCGCAGCCACATCGCTCTTGCCACGGCTTCTTTTCCTGCTCGCACCACCGGGGCACAGCTGGATGCCATTGCCAGAAAACCACTACACGAGCAGGGTCTGAATTATAATCATGGAACCGGTCACGGGGTTGGGCATATCCTCAGCGTCCACGAAGGTCCTCAGACGATCAGCCCGAAAGGCACCCGCTATCCTCTTTATCCGGGTATGATTACTTCCAACGAGCCCGGACTTTATCTGGAGGGGCAATACGGTATTCGTCTGGAAAACGAAATCCTCTGCAGAGAAAATTTTTCGGGCGCTTACGGATTCCAAACGATTACGCTGTGTCCATTTGAACGCGACGCCATATTGCCGCAGCTTCTTAACGTAAAAGAAAGGAAATGGCTCAATGCCTATCACCAAAAGGTCTATAAAACCCTTTCTCCTTTTGTTGACGAAGAAATCTGCAGCTGGCTAAGCCAAGCAACTGCCGCTATATAATACAAGACAAACAAAAACACTCTGTACACATTGAAAAATCAACGATTACAGAGTGTTTTCTTTTGGTGATTTGTGGCAGGCTCGAACTGCCGACCTCTTGGTTGTCACCCATTGTTAAAACGTGTATTTTTCAACGTTTTATAGCGTTTTCCCACGCATATGTCCACACCCAAGAAAACAGCCAGAATTAATATCATTCAACAATCGAGTAGGAGGGAAAATTAAATAAATTTTCCCGACCTCTCACACCACCGTGCGTACGGTTCCGTACACGGCGGTTCAACCAACTTAACAAGTAACACATCTTTCGGTGTAGTAATCTAGCATTGAAACTAATCCAAATCGGGTTAATCTCTTGTTGCTTATTGCCTTATGTACCCACTCATTATGAGCAAGTCTCGCATATTTATCTCCGCAGTAGGCTATTTTAAATGCCGCCCACCTTGGTACATCAAGTTTCATTAAATTCTTAGCTCGGTTTTGTGGAGTTTTCCAATGTTTCCATATGCACATACGCAGACGATATCGGATATGCTTATCCATTTCTCGGCATAAATGTTTCATACTTCCTATCTTGAAGTAATTAATCCATCCTCTGATAAGTTCATTGAGTTTCTTAACCTTGTAAGCGTTACTTACTCCCCAGCTTCTGCGAGTAAGTTGTTTCATTCTTGTCTTGAACTTCGCAACTGATTTTGCATGTGGTTTTGCCTTGAATTGGTGTGCTCTACTGTCAAAGTAAAATCCAAACCCAAGGTATTTTAGTCCTTGCGGTCTGTCTACCTTGCTCTTTGTCATGTTTACTTTAAGCCATAGTTTCTCTTCAATAAACTTTGTGAGATTTCTCATCACTCTCTTTGCCGACATTTCACTTCTAACCATAATGATACAGTCGTCCGCATATCTGACAAAGTTCAGTCCTCTTTGCTCCATTTCCTTATCAAGCTCGTTCAACATGATATTGGCAAGGAGTGGTGACAGATTTCCACCTTGCGGCGTCCCTATCACTGATTCCTTGTATTCATCATCTACCATGATTCCGCTTACTATAAACTTTCTGATGATTGAGATTACGTCTCCGTCCTTGATTATTTTACCAATTAGGGTCATCAGCTTATCATGGTTTACTGTATCAAAGAACTTTTCTAAATCAATGTCTACGATCCATTCATTACCGGCATTCATCATATCTAATGCTGTGATAATTGCCTGCTGTGCACACCTGTTCAGCCTAAATCCATAACTATGGTCATGGAATTGTTCCTCATAGATTGGTGTTAGCACCTGTGCTATGGCTTGTTGTACAAATCGGTCTGTTACTGTTGGTACTCCCAGGTTTCTGACACCACCATCAGGTTTTGGTACCTCCACTCTTCGTACTGGCTGAGGTTTGTATTTTCTTGTCCTCAACTGTTCCTTGATGTTTTCGCCGTTCTCCTTTAGATGTTCCAAAAGTTCTGTGTACTTCATTCCATCCACCCCTTCTGCACCTTTATTTCGTACGACTTGCAGATATGCCGCATTGAGATTTTCTTTACTTAGTATCCGCTCCATTAGACTACTTGTGTCCATGCGTTCGTTCCTTTCCGTCTCGCTTGAATTGACCACCTTTTACCCGATTGGTTACGGCAGATGTTGTCTTTTCTGCAATTGAGACTCTACTAAAACTGATTGATTGTTCGCCCCTTCGCTCCATTTCCATTACAGAAACTTCTTCACTACTATGGGCTCTGCTGACTTCTCACAGTTCGTTGTTACTACAGCAAATGAAGCCGCCTGTGAGACCTCCCCAGTTAAGGTGCAAACTCTTTCCCTCCATATATCTGCCACATTTACTCTGCTACTACAAATGTGATAGTTATTAGACTTCGTTGCTTTTAGCCAACTCATCTCTCGTAGCCTATCCTTCTATGTGATTCCTGTCCGTCAGACCAGAGGCTTGCTTACAGCTTCTTTCAGATTTCGCCTCACGACAAACACCCTTGCTGTTCAGCTATACACTTCCCACTATCCGGGCGTGTTTGGGACTTTCACACTTTAGAGTTTGCCCATGCTGGGCAAACTAAAAATACCACCGGCCTATTTAGCGGTGGTATTTTAAACGCGTCCAGCTTTTTTCAGTTCTTCGACTTCCTTCTCAGTAAGCTTCGTTGGTTTCATTGGTTCGTTCATTTTCATTTCCCAATTTTTTTTCGATTCTTTTTCGTAGTCTTTTTTAGATTTCGTTCCCATTACAAAACCTCCAGTTCTATTTTATTATCTTTGTTTAATATTACTCTGAAAATACAATCTTTGTCAAGAAGTAGTTCTCTTTGGATAGTGTCAAGTTGTTGTGGAGTTTTTTCTTGACAACAGAAATCAACTCCAAGTATTATCTTTTACTCCAATAATTCCGTAGTTACTGCTGTAGCTTCTTATCAACATCTGTGTCCCTGAATTGCCGTTCATTATCGGCTGTTCTGGTTCGAATAAGCTCCAGTCATGTCTTCCACTCACATAAGCTGCTTTGCCAACGCTTCTTCACGCTGCGCAACCACATCTTCTGCAGCTATATGTTCTGCCTCTTCAATATCTACTGGGCAACCTGCCTTTTCAATATTCTCTGTCATTTTCTTTGCCACTTCTTCAGATTCACAAATCAAATGTGCAGGGTGACAAAGTTCGTGTCTCTCTGTGTGCCAGAGAAAGTCCAGCAGAAGCAATTCAGTTTTATTCGTTTCCTGAGAAAGTCTTGTGCCTCTGCCAACCATTTGCGCATAAAGACTGCGTACTTTTGTTGGTCTTAATACAACAACGCAGTCAACTGCAGGACTATCCCACCCCTCGGTAAGAAGCATTGAGTTGCACAATACGTTATATTTATTTTCATCAAAATCCTTTAGGATTTGTTCACGGTCTTTACTTTCTCCATTTACTTCTTCTGCTCTAAATCCATGCTGATTTAATATTTCACAAAACTTTTCTTTCTGTTCCATTTCATAAAGCTGCGGTCCCACCCCAATAATCTGCAGAAGTGTATTTGCCTTTTCTTTACTGGTACTCTGCATGAACTTTGGGAGATCCAGCGCAAGCTGCTCAATGAATTCATTCAAAAGCTGTTGTCCTGCTTTGTTTCCAGTTTTATCGATTACCTTTAGGTCTGAATTTTTTCCTTTACGCTCTACAACTACACCATTGGAAAGCTCCACGTGCAGAAACGGCGGTACAACAGAGCCTTCTCGCTGAGGCTGGCTCGGTCTGTATCTGTCCCCGCCCAGAGCCTAGGTAATGCCGTCTAAAACCGAAGTTTTTCCCTGATTATTCTTGCCGCCTACAATGGTAAGTCCTGTAGATGAAGGCTCCAGCTTGACGGCTTTTACCCTCTTAACATTTTCTATTTCCAGTTTGTTAATTGTTACTGACATCTCGAATCTCCTTTACTTTTCTTCTGTTTTACGCTATACTATAATTGATTTTTTTAGTTCGGCGCTTTCAGCGTCGTTCTTTATTTTTTGGCTCATGTTTACTCTCCTTTCATCAAATCGCTGCCATGCCGCAGGTAATTACCCACAGGCAGCCGATTCCTGTAATCCACTCAAGGACGAATCCTGCCCACCACAAGGGGCTGAATTGCCTGATTATGTACTTTTTCATAGTTCCTATCCTTCCTATTGCAATCGTTTCTCCACTATGGCTGCCACAATATCCGGAATAAACCAGTATGTTCCACTTCTGCCGATATCAGCCCGCTTTAGCTTGACCCCGGCTTTCTCTGCTGATATTCCGTATACTCTACCGAATTCGGTTGATGTCATAAACAACGCCCCATTTACAGATTGACGTAGCTTTCTTTCTAATATTTG
>JAXKAR010000020.1:0-3771 GCA_036305845.1 Emergencia sp. | reverse complement strand
GAAGTAAGACCCCTTGAAGACGACGAGGTAGATAGGGCAGAGGTGGAAGTGCGGTAACGTATGGAGCTGACTGCTACTAATCGGTCGAGGGCTTGACCAAAAAGCTGAGACGAGCGGGACGGACAGGAAGGGAACAGAGCGGAGTGAGTTTACTCACAGAGGGATGTTCACAGACTGGACGGAGCATTTGCGAAGCAAATGACATTGAGTGACGGAAGTCACGAGATGACCAGGCGAGTCGTAGAAAGCATAAGCAAGGTCAAAAATGATCTCAATGTCAACATGTATGTAGTTTTGAAAGTGCAATACTTTCTATTCCTCCTTAGCTCAGTCGGTAGAGCATGCGGCTGTTAACCGCAGTGTCGTTGGTTCGAGTCCAACAGGGGGAGTTTGGGCATGAAGCCTAACCTAAAATAAGAATTGGCTCCATGGTCAAGCGGTTAAGACACCGCCCTTTCACGGCGGTAACAGGGGTTCAAATCCCCTTGGAGTCATTTTCCTTTAAGGAAATGCATACAATATAATATCTGGTGCCATAGCCAAGTGGTAAGGCAAAGGTCTGCAACACCTCTATCCCCGGTTCAAATCCGGGTGGCACCTCTCTAAAGAGCCTTGATTTTAGGCTCTTTTTTTCATATATATATATTCATTTTTACAAAGATTCTGCGGAGAGCGATCCGGCATTTAAAAAAGGTTCTGGATGCCGCGCTCTCCGCAAAATATTGACTGTGTTATATGGGATTAGTCAGGTATCAGTCCTGATAGACAATTTCTCCTCTACAGATAGTGTAATGAATTTTTCCATACAATTCCATACCTTTAAATGGTGTATTGGAGGATTTAGACAGGAAAGAATCCACAGTCCATGTTTCATCTGGATTAAAAATTACCAGATCAGCAGGAGTTCCCTCCTCAACAGAACCACCGGGCAGATGATAAAGATCAGCAGGATTACAGGTCATTTTTTCCAGAAGCTCTTCCAGCGTCAGGCAGCCTTTTTTTACCAGATTGGTGATACCAAGGCCAAGAGATGTTTCTAATCCTGTAATGCCGCTTGGAGCCTCTGTGAGAGCTTTGGATTTTTCTTCAGCACTGTGAGGGGCGTGGTCGGTGGCAATCAGATCAATGGTTCCGTCTTTCAGGCCTGCAATGATCGCCTGCCGGTCTTTTTCTGTACGCAGAGGCGGATTCATTTTTGCAAGAGTACCATAAGTAAGAACTGCCTCATCGGTAAGAGTAAAATGATGAGGGGTGGCTTCCGCATGGATATCCGCGCCAAGTTCTTTTGCAAGACGCACAAGAGCAACAGAATTGCCGGAGCTGATATGCTGGATCACAACAGGAGCCTTAGTATGAAGGGCAAGCATACAGTCCCGGGCAACCATGACTTCTTCGGCAATTGCAGGAGAACCTGTAATCCCAAGCCTGTCTGCTACAGGACCGGCATTGATTCCGTTATTTGCAATAAAGCTTTTATCTTCTTCATGAAGGCTGATGGGCATATTTAATTCAGCTGCTTTTTTCATGGCCTGGCTGCAGAATTCTGCATCAAGAAGAGGGATGCCGTCATCTGTAAAACCGCAGGCGCCGGCTTCCTTTAAGGCTTTAAAATCATTTATGATTTCTCCCTTAAGCCCTTGGGATACAGAAGCTGTCTGATAAATGTTAATTTTTTCTTTTTTTGCCCGTGTCAGAATATCTGTAAGGGTTTCAACAGAATCTACAGCAGGTTTTGTATTTGCCATGCAGATTACAGAGGTTACGCCGCCTTTGGCAGCGGCAAGAGCACCTGTGTGGAGATCTTCCTTATAGGTAAGTCCTGGATCACGAAAATGAATATGAGTGTCAACAAGGCCCGGCGTAACAGTCAGACCGGTAAGATCCAGAACTTCTTCACTATTTTCAGGAACAAGACCAGCAGAAATCTGAGAAATCTTTCCGTTTAGAATACGGATATCTGTAAGTTCCTGAGTATGCGTTTTGGGATTTATAAGAAAACCATTTTTTAAAAGCATATAATAATCCTCCTTTTAACGGGCATATCAGCAGTAAACAGCCTTTGTTATTTAGATTCAGTATAGAAGAAAGAAAGGAAATTTGTCAAGGGAAGAGAGAAAAGGAGTAGTATCTGTTTTCAGGGAAAAATAAATAAATAGGTGATTCGACAAAAAGTTCTTTACAACAGGGAAACGATATGATAGAATAAACAACTGTGATATATTTTCATATCCTTGCTCTCTGACAGTACAGAGGGCCATAAAGACCACAAGGAGGTAAAAAGCATGAACAAGTACGAGTTAGCATTAGTTGTGAGCGCTAAAGTTGAAGACGAAGTACGTGATGCAGTAGTAGAGAAAGCAAAAGGCTACATTACACGTTACAACGGCGTGATCACAGAAGTAGAAGAATGGGGTAAGAAGAAATTAGCTTACGAAATTCAGAAAATGCATGAAGGCTTCTACTATTTCATTCAGTTTGAAGCAGATGCAGAGTGTCCGGCGGAAGTAGAAAGACATGTACGCATCATGGACAACGTATTAAGATACTTAGTCGTTCGTAAAGACGCATAATCTTTTTACACATGGATTTTAGAAAGCACCATTAGAACCCGTTCACTTACTGAAAGAAAGAGGTAGAAAAATGAACAAAGTAATTTTAATGGGTCGCTTAACAAGAGATCCTGAGGTCAGATATTCCGCAGGAGAAAATGCTCTGGCAATCGCCAGATATACACTGGCAGTAGACAGACGGTTCCGCAGAGATGGAGAGGCATCCGCTGATTTTATCAGCTGTGTGGTATTCGGACGCGGAGCAGAGTTTGCAGAAAAATATTTTCATCAGGGAATCCGTATTGTAGTCAGCGGACGCATTCAGACCGGAAGCTATACAAACAGAGAAGGTCAGAAGGTGTATACTACAGAGGTGGTAGTTGAGGAACAGGAATTTGCTGAGAGCAAAGCCGCAAGTGATAACTATGCAGCATCTCATCCTCAGCAGAGCGTTGCTCCGTCAGCGCCGTCCATGCCAAGCCCAAGCGCTGCAAGTGCAGACGGCTTCATGAATATCCCGGATGGAATTGACGAAGAATTGCCGTTCAATTAAAGCCTGAGCATTAAAATGAACGACGAAGAGAAGAGAGAAAGCTGGTTGTATCCAGGTGAGAGATCAGGATTTCTCAGTCAATCAAATTGAAAGAAAAACAGGAGGAAACCATCATGGCTTACAATAGAGGCGAAAGACCGGACTCTCCTATGAAAAGAAGAGGCGGACGCAGAAGAAAAAAAGTTTGTGTATTCTGCGGTAAAGAAAACAATGAGATCGATTACAAGGATGTAGCAAAACTCAGAAAATATGTTTCTGAGAGAGGTAAAATCCTTCCGAGAAGAATTACAGGAAACTGTGCAAAACATCAGAGAGCTCTGACAGTTGCTATTAAGAGAGCACGTCATCTTTCCCTGATGCCATACGTTCAGGACTAATTGAACCTGATACCGCTGCCAATCAATGGCAGCGGTTTTTTTATCTCATTATTTCTTGAGTTTCCGCAAAATGTAATTTAAACATAAATGACTTCTCCTAAAGCACCAATCTGCCCAATTTTAATGAATCAAGAACGGCAGTATTCAGGATTAAAGGCACTTTAATAAGCCCCGCCGGAACCGGACTTTGGGAGAGTTATACTTTTATCTATTTAAGCGACTAGCTTAAGGCAGAGTTGACGGTATGCCGGACGTTTTGTCCGGAACCAGAGTCTGACACCTTCCTTGGCAT
>JAXKAR010000019.1:0-59976 GCA_036305845.1 Emergencia sp. | reverse complement strand
TTAACTGTGAGATTGTTTAGCCTGGAGAAGTACTCAAGAGGCTGAAGAGGACGGTTTGCTAAACCGTTAGGGTTCGTATAAGGGCCGCATGGGTTCGAATCCCATCTTCTCCGCCATTTCGCAGGGGTATAGCTCAGCTGGTAGAGCAGTGGTCTCCAAAACCACGTGCCGTGGGTTCGATTCCTACTGCCCCTGCCAAATAGAGATTTCTAACAAGTATATATCGGGGTGTAGCGCAGTTTGGTAGCGCAACTGGTTTGGGACCAGTGGGCCGCGGGTTCAAATCCTGCCACCCCGACCATTCCTTTCATGTGGGCCATTAGCTCAGTTGGTCAGAGCATCCGGCTCATAACCGGCAGGTCCTGGGTTCAAGTCCCCGATGGCCCACCAGTTTAACAATTTGTATATGACATGCCCAGATAGCTCAGTAGGTAGAGCAGAGGACTGAAAATCCTCGTGTCCTTGGTTCAATTCCGAGTCTGGGCACCATTTATTTAAGCAGCCTTTCGCTGACGTAAGTCCGAAGGGTTGTTTTCTTTTTTATTGCTTTTTTTGCGCTTTTCCGTTAAAATGTTATTTGGTATGACTTTGATTACGAGGAGGAATTTATGGCTCAGCTATATTACAGATACAGCACGATGAATGCCGGCAAATCCATAGAACTGATAAAGGTGGCATATAACTATGAGGAGCGCGGAAAACATGTTTTAACACTTGTTCCGGCTGTGGATAATCGGTATGGTAGCGGTATCATTACCTCCAGAATCGGTATCCAGAGGGATGCTATTGCTGTGCAGGATGAGACCAATATTCTTGAGCTGTTTATGCGCGAGGATGCCAAACACAAGATTGACTGCGTGCTCATCGATGAGTGCCAGTTTCTGAAGAAACACCATGTGCAGGAGCTTGTTGAGATTGTGGACAGTCTGGAAGTGCCGGTACTTGCCTATGGACTGAAGAATGACTTTCGCAATGAACTTTTTGAGGGTTCATACTATATGCTGATTTATGCAGATAAGATAGAGGAGATCAAGACCATTTGCTGGTGTGGCCGCAAGGCCACCATGGTGGCAAGGGTAGTAGACGGACAATTTGTAAAGCAAGGCGAACAGATTGTCATCGGCGGCAACGATATGTATGTGTCTTTGTGCCGCAAACATTATAATGATGGCAGAATCGAGCCGTCCAAGTAACAGAAGGGAGAAAGGACATTGAGCAAAAAGATTTCTTTATTGAAAATACTTATATTTATGATGATTGTATTGGGTCTGTTGATGGCAGGCGCCACAGCAAAATCTTTTGCTGCCGATGCGCCAAACGCCAGAGCGACTATTAGTGACCCGGACGGGGTGAACATCAGAAGCAGCTACAGTACCACGTCTTCCATTGTGGGCGCAATTCCGGCCAATACTACGGTAACGGTTTTGAGCGAGAAGTTCGTCTCGACAACCAGTACGGCTAAGACTAATGTCTGGTACAAGATTACCAGTTCCTACGGAGACGGATATATCAGATCCGATTTAGCGTCGATTTCTTACTCAAGTGCAAAGGGTAAGACAACTGATGGTGTGAATTACAGAACCGGTCCGGGAACAGGATTTACCGTAAAGGGAACTTTGTCCAATGGCACTTCTGTGACGGTGGTCTGTGATGTAATCAATGCCGATGGAGAAAAGTGGAATAAGATTTCCTATAACGGCGGATATTATTATATTTTTGCAGAGTATATTGCGCTTACCGAGAATGGCGGCGGTGGTGATTCCAGCGGTAACATCAGCGATGCAGATTTCGAGAAGATGATTGCAGACTTTCCCGATAGTTACAAGACAAAGCTGCGGGCGCTGCACAAACAGCATCCTAACTGGAAATTCCGTGCAAAGGAACTTTCCTTTACCTGGCAGCAGGCGCTTGACGAGCAGTGCGCCAATGTGAACGCTAATCTGGTCGGCAGTGAATTTCCAGAGTCCTATAAAGCTGTGCAGAGTGGAACTTACGATTTTATCAATCATCTATATAAAGGAAAAGACGGAATGAACTGGGTAGCGGCTTCCAGACAAGCAGTGGCTTACTACATGGATCCGAGAAACTGGCTGACAGAAGATTATATCTTCATGTTTGAACCCCATACCTATGATGGCACTTATCAGACCCAGTCTCTGGTTAGCTCCATTCTCAGCGGAACGGCTCTGCCCAAACTGAATTCCAACTCTGCAGCTTATTATGTAGAGGCAGGAAAGAAGTATAATATCAGTCCGGTTTACCTGGCATCCAAGACCAGAGTAGAGCTGGGCAGCAGTGACTATATGGTAAGAGGGCAGAAGGTTACCTCCACCTATGATGGAAAGACATATCCTTCCTACAACCCATATAACATCGGTGCGTCAGACAGTGCAAGTGGTAATGCTGCCTATAAAGGACTGGTTTGGGCAGTCTCCGGCAAAACCTACGGCAGACCTTGGAATACGCTGCAAAAGGGAATTGCCGGTGGGGCGGATTACATTGCGGAGGATTTCGTAGGAGATAACCAGTATACGTCCTATACAGAACGGTATAATGTGTATAATGGACTGAGCAGTATTGGAACGCACCAATACATGACGTCAATCTATGCACCGAAGACCGAGGCTTCCGTTACCCAGAATACGTTCAGCGGATTCGGTGTTTTAGATAAGGCCTTTACCTTCGAAATTCCGGTTTACAAGAGTATGCCGTCAAGTGCGGCTGCTAAACCGGGCGCAGGCAATAACAACAACTATCTGGATTCTCTGAAGGTGTATGATGGTACGATACAGAAGACGTTAGACAAGACTTTCAGCAGATTTACAACGACTTATAAGGCAAAGGTTGCTATTCCGTACAGCTCAACGAAAGTTACGGTGAAAACCGAAACAAATGTCAGTGATGCGAAAGTCAGCGTGAGCGGAAATACCAATCTCAAAGTCGGAGAGAATAAGATTACGGTCAAGGTAACTTCTTCTACGGGACTTGTCAGAAATTATTATGTCACCGTAGTGCGCAGTCAGAGTTCTGACCAGGATAATGCTATTGCCAACGGGGTAAAGAACACGACGGTGAATGCTTCTATTGTAAGAGGAACCAAATCTATAGATTTATCCTGGAAAAAATCAGACGGCTATAAGGTAGACGGCTATGAAATTTATCGCGGAACCACAAGCAGCAGTCAGACCTCCTATGGTTCAACAACGAAGACAACCTATCAGGATTTGACCCTGACACCGGGAGTCAGATATTACTATAAGATTCGGGGATATAGAACCATTGATGGACAGAAGGTTTATACCAAGTGGTCTAATGTGGTCAATGCATTGACGCCGGAAGCAATCGGCACTGAATTGAAAAACGGCGTAAAGAATACGACCGTAAGTATTTCGTCATATGCAACCACCAGTGCGATCACTGTATCTTGGGAGAAATCAAACGGCTATAAGGTGGACGGCTACGAATTATATCGTTCAGCAGGAAACGACGACAACTTTGTACTTTATACGACGACAACGGGAACTTCTTTTGAAAACAGCGCAAGCTTAGTTTCCGGAAAGCGATACTATTATAAAGTCAGGGGTTATCGCACTATTGCCGGAGAAAAGGTTTATACCAAGTGGTCCGGCACAACATACAGACTTGGCAAGCAGGACGAAAACGCTTATCTGGCAGACGGAGTGAAGACAACCACCGTAACAGCTTCCGCTGCAGCAGATTATAATTCAATCAAATTATCTTGGGAGAAAGCGGCTGGTTTCAAGGTGGACGGTTATGAGATTTATCGTGGAACAAGCAGCAGCAATCTGAAATATTACGACAAGAAAAACGGTACAACCTACCAGAATTATGGAATAGACTATGGCAGCACATACTACTACAGGGTGAGAGGTTACCGCACAATAAACGGAACAAAGGTTTATACCAAATGGTCTAATATGGTGAATAAAGAGGCTCCGATAGGCGCAGCGGATAAGCTGAAAGACGGCGTAAGAGAAACGACAATCAGTATTTCTTCCCATGCAGCTCAAAGCGCCATCACCGTATCATGGGAGAAATCAAACGGCTATAAGGTAGACGGCTACGAATTATATCGTTCAGCAGGAAACGACGGCAACTTTACACTTTATACCACGACAACGGGAACTTCCTTTAAAAACAGCGCAAGTTTAGTTTTAGGAGAACGATACTATTATAAAGTTAGAGGTTATCGCACCATTGCAGGGGAAAAGGTTTATACCAAGTGGTCCGATACAACATGCAGGTTTGGTAAGCTGGATGAGAATGCTTACCAGCTGATCAATGGAGTAGAGAACACTGCGGTGACCGGCTCTATAACCGTACTTGATGGTTCTATCAAGTTGTCCTGGCAGAAAGAAAACGGCTATAAGGTAGACGGCTATGAGATTTATCGTGGAACAACCAGCAGCAATCTGAAGTATTACGATAAGAAAAACGGTACGACTTATCAGAACTATAGCGTTAATGCGGGAACCAGATATTATTATCGAGTCAGAGGCTATCGTACGATAGATGGAGTAAAAGTTTATACCCAGTGGTCCAATCGACTCAGCGCCATAGCAAAATAGCGCTGCACGTTTTGCAAATATGAATTTTAGTAAATGAATTAAAGAGGAATTAGAAAATATGGGTTTTTTCGGTAAAGCACTACAAAAGATCAAATTATTTGTCTTGTACTGGAGACGGATTGTCTTTGTAAAAAATAATTTTAAAGTGAATATCTTCACCAAGTTGAGAGCAAATATTTTTGGCGGATTTCTTGGCGACCAGTATGTGCTGTATGATTTTAAGCACAACGATAAAAAGAAGTATTTGTCGGAATTTGACTGGTATCGTTCAAGATATATCAATGAACCTTTTGATTTTGCTTTCAATAATAAAGTTGTCTGTGCAGATATTCTCAGCCATTATATCAAGGTGGCGGAAAACCTGTTTATTAAGAATAAAGGCATCTTATATGACTTCTCCACCGGCATGAAGCAGAACGAAGATATCCATCAGTGCCTTCTCCAAAAAGGGAAATTGATGATTAAGCCTTATGCTATGGGCAAAGGCAAGGGGGTGCATCTGCTTAGGGCAGAAAAAGAAAGCCTATATATTGACAGCAAACCGGTGTCCAAAGAAGAATTGTTTCAGTTTCTCGATAAAAAGCAGGATTTTATCATTTGTGAGTATATCAGGCAGCATAAGTATGCGGATGATATTTATGATAAAACCACCAATACCATAAGACTGATTACCCTTAGGGAGCCGGATACGCATAAAAACAAAGTTTTCTTTGCGGTACAGAGAATGGGCACAAGCGGTACGATTCCTGTGGACAACGGGAGCAAAGGCGGTCTGGTTTCCAAAATTGATATTGAGACCGGGCGGCTTACCGAAGCAAAGTGTCTTCATTCCTTAGACACCTATGAAACCCATCCGGATTCCGGAACTGTGCTGAGGGGCATTGAGATTCCAAATTGGCAAGCTATAAAAGTCCAAATCCTTGAGGTGGCGGATAAGCTGCCGTATATGGATTTTATTGCATGGGATCTTTTGATTACTGAGGACGGTACTGTATGCGTCATTGAGGCAAACACCTCCTCCGGTGTAAACATTATTCAGCTTTGGGGTGGTCAGAGACAGGAAGAACTTGGAGATTTCTTTAGATATTATCACGTCATAAAATAAGCCATATAATAAAGGCCGGTAAATCAGATGGATACTGATTTACCGGCCTTTCAGCTTATGTCTGAAAACAATATAATTTTGAAGTACATCCCGGAAATTCACTTTGATCGTAGGAAGAATGCTTATTTCTCTATTTTACAGCCCTGGGTGCTGCCTCGCCTTTTCAGTTCAGCATGGATGCCGTTAAGAATAGTGCGCTTTCGATAGCTCCATTCCGGTGTAATGAGGATCTTTCGCGGCGCATCTGCGGTAAGGCGGTGGATGACGATTTCCGGTGGAATAATTTCTAAAAGATCGCAGACCAGATTAACATATTCATCAATAGATGAAAAGGAATTGTAATCTGCATAGTCCCTTGCCATGCGAGAACCCTTAACCACGTTGAGCATATGGAGCTTGATTCCCCATGCGCCGCTTTTGCAGACGTAGTTAAGCGATTCTGCCATATCTTCTCTGGACTCGCCGGGAAGACCTAAAATCAGGTGAACGACGACTTTAATGCCTCGGTCTGTCAAGGCCTTTATAGCAGAATCGAATACGGGTAATGGATAACAGCGGTTAATTAAATTCGCTGTTTTTTCGTGGATCGTCTGTAATCCAAGCTCTACCCACAGAAAGTGTTCTTTGTCGATTTCGCTGAGCAGGTTCAGAATATCCTCATCAATACAATCAGGCCTGGTTGCAATAGCAATGCCCTCGATGGAGGGATGCGACAAAGCAGCGTAGTATTTCTCTCGCAATTCCTCTACCGGAGCATAGGTGTTAGTGTGATTCTGAAAATAAGCCAGATACTTTGCCTTCGGCCATTTTTCCGAGAGAAGCGCGATTTGCTCTTCGATGGTAGAAGCGAAATCGCCGCCCCCTCCTTCAGAACAGAACAGGCATCCGCCGGTGCCCTTGGTGCCGTCTCTGTTGGGACAGGTAAAACCGCCGTCAATGGAAAGTTTAACGGTTTTTTCTCCGAATTGTTCCTTTAAGAAAGAACTGACTGTGTTTATCATTGGCTGCATAATTGACCTCACTTATATACTGTAGCTTTCATTATGATACTGGGTAAACCGTGGATTGTCAATGGCGGTTTTCCATAGTTTTTCCCGGCAGATTGTTGTAAAATACCCGAAAATCATATATAATAAAGTGTTAATAAGTGTTATTGATTTTTCGCAGAGGAGGAAGAGAAAGTGACCGAAAAAAAGACAGAACCTTATATAGGTATGGCGAGTATTGACAGTAGCTCGGCTGCCTTTTCGCAGCTGGCCGGCACCCGGGAGAAGACCGCTAAACCGGCTCTTTTGCTTCACAGCTGCTGTGGTCCATGCAGTACTTCCGTGATTGAACGGCTTGCACCGGATTTTGATATTACCGTATTTTTTTATAACCCCTGTATAACCGATGAACAGGAATATGAGAAAAGAAAAGCATATCAGATTGCGTTTATTGATCAGTATAACTTATATTTAGGCGGGACAGGATGCATCTCCTTTATGGAGGGAATCTATGAACCGGAAGAGTATTACAGGCTGACCGCAGAGCATACGGAGGAGCCCGAGGGCGGCGCAAGGTGCACCATCTGTTTTAACCAGCGTCTGGCAAAGACGGCGCGAACTGCCAGCCAGAAGGGTTTTCCTATCTTTGCCACCACGCTGACCGTCAGTCCTCACAAGAACTATCCATTGATTTCCGCTATCGGAAAAGAGATGGCAGAGAAATACGATGTAGAATTTCTGGATTTGGATTTTAAGAAAAAGGCGGGATTTCAGCGGAGCATTATGCTATCCAAAGAATATGGCCTTTATCGCCAGAATTACTGCGGATGTCAGTTTTCCAAGAGATAAATTTACAAATTATTTTATAGACAGAAGGAGAAACATATTATGTCACAGCTAATCAAACCGAAAGACTATTCACCTGTAATCAGCCCTTTAGAAACACAGAGGGCAATCAAGAAGATCAAGGATTATTTCCAGCAGGAGCTTGCTTACGGACTTAATCTTCGGAGAGTTTCCGCGCCGTTGTTTGTTGCGCCGGAAACAGGCCTTAATGATAACCTTAACGGTGTGGAAAGAAGAGTTACGTTCAGCCTTTTAGATATGAATGAGCTGGAGGTAGAAGTCGTTCAGTCCCTTGCCAAGTGGAAGAGAATGGCTCTGGGAAAATACGGAATCAAACCGGGCAACGGTATCTACACGGATATGAACGCCATCAGAAGAGATGAGGAACTGGATAATCTGCATTCCATCTATGTGGATCAGTGGGACTGGGAAAAGGTTATCACGAAGGAACAGAGAACTTCGGAATACCTTCATGAGACCGTGACAACCATTTATAATGCAATGAAGAATCTGGGAGACTATGTGAACCGTCTTTACAGAGACCTGCAGACGGAGATTCCTAACGAGATTTTTTTCATTACCACGCAGGAGCTGGAGGATTTATATCCAAATAAGACGCCTAAGGAGAGAGAAGATCTGATTTGTAAGGCCCACGGCGCAGTATTTATTGAGAAAATCGGCGCAGAATTAAAGTCAGGAGAAAAGCACGATGGCAGATCTCCGGACTATGATGACTGGGAGCTGAATGGCGATATCCTTCTCTGGAATGATATTTTAGACAGAGCCTTTGAGATTTCTTCCATGGGTATCCGTGTCGATGCAGAAGCGATGGATCGACAGCTGACCCTGGCAGGCGCAGACGACAGAAGAAAGCAGGGATTCCATCAGGCTATCCTCAACGATGAACTGCCTTACTCCATCGGCGGCGGAATCGGCCAGAGCAGACTTTGTATGTTCTTCCTGCGGAAAGCCCATATTGGAGAAGTGCAGGTATCCGTATGGCCGGACCAGATGATCGAAGAATGCAAGAAGTATAATATTTTCCTTCTATAAAATGAAAGATTACGTAAATGTTGTTATCGATAACAACAGCAGACATACCGATACATTTTACACTTACCTTGCAGAAAAGCCGCTTAGGCCGGGACATATCGTCCGCGTACCTTTTAACCGGGGAAACAAAGAAAAAACAGCTTACGTTTTTGAAACCGGCATAGAGCCGGACTGCAGCCCGGAACGGATAAAGCCGATTATCGCTGTAGACGAAGACGTTTCTTTGAACGAGGAGATGATCGAAACTTGCAAGTGGATGCGTTACAGATATGGAATCAAGTATTTAGATGCCGTCAGATGTTTTGCGCCCAGTGGAAAACCGGCCCGGGAGGGAAAGGAAAAAGAACCCTATAAGGGAGAAGACGGCGAGCGGCAGGTCATAGACCGTTTGACGGCTGAACAGATCAGCGCAGCAGCTCAAATCAGCCGGGCTGTTCAAGCCGGCAGGCAGGAAAACTTTCTCCTCCATGGCGTAACCAGCAGTGGGAAGACAGAAGTTTACATGCAGGCCATCGCAAAAGCGCTGGATTGCGGAAAAACGGCGATTATGCTGGTTCCGGAAATTGCGCTGACCAGGCAGACGATGGATCGGTTTATTGGAAGATTCGGCAAGGAAACCGTAGCCGTTTTACACAGTAAGCTAACCAAGCGTGAGCGCTTTGACGAATGGATGCGCATACGTAAGGGAGAAGCCAGAATTGTTATCGGCGCCCGATTAGGCGTATTTGCCCCTCTTTCTGATATTGGAATAATCATTTTAGATGAAGAACATGAGGCGACCTATAAGTCAGATATGACGCCGAAATATGAGACGGTGGACATTGCGCTCAAGCGACTGATGTATTATAACGGCGTTCTGGTTTTGGGCAGCGCAACGCCTTCAGTGGTGTCCTATGAGCGGGCAAGAGATGGAATTTATCAGCTGATTGAGCTTAAACAGCGTTATAACAAGCAGCCCTTGCCTAAGGTGGAGCTTGTAGATATGCGAGAAGAACTGAAGGCCGGCAACCGAACGATTTTCAGCGACAGGCTTTATCACAAGATGGTAGAAACCCTGAATCAGGGACAGCAGATTATTCTCTTTCTGAATCGGAGAGGCTATTCCACCTTTGTTTCTTGCAGAGAATGCGGTCAAGTCATGGAGTGTCCAAGCTGCGGAATTTCTCTGACTTATCATAAAAAAGAAAATGCTGGCATCTGTCATTATTGTGGAAGAAAAATCCCTGTGCCGAAGGTATGCCCATCATGTGGCAGTGGATATATTCGGTATTTCGGTTCGGGTACAGAGAAAGTGGAAGAGTTTACCAGAGAGTTGTTTCCCGAAAAAAACGTAGACCGGCTGGATCTTGATACAGCCAAAAACAGCAGGGAGATTCATAGAATTCTCAACGGCTTTTCCAAGGGAAAGACAGATATCCTTATTGGCACCCAGCTGGTTGCCAAAGGACTGGACTTTAAGAATGTAGGTTTGGTCGGTGTTGTGGCTGCGGATATGAGCCTTCATATTCCCGATTATCGCTCGTCAGAACGGACATTTCAGCTTGTTACCCAAGTGGCCGGAAGAGCGGGAAGAGGCAGCGAAGAAGGCAGCGTTATTGTACAGACTTATACGCCGGATAATTTTGCGCTGCAGGCGGCAGCCGGTTACGACTACCAGGCATTTTTTTCCCAGGAAATTCAGATCAGAAAGTTCATGGAATATCCACCGTTTTCTGATTTAATTCTGGTAGAATTTACTGCAGAAGAGGAAAAAACCGCTATTACTGCAGCAGAAAATTGCAGAGTATATTTGCGTAAACTGGATATCGGCGAAGCAGATCATATTTTTTCGCCTCGCTTGTCCTATCATTTCAAAGGGAAAGATAGTTTTCGCTACTATATTCTGATTAAGAGTGGTAAGGGGTTGAGAAATCAGTATATTCACTATGTCAGACAATTTATCGATGAGCAGCTTCAAAAGGAAAAGGCGCTGAGTATTACCATAGATGTAAACCCGTATGGGTCAGTTTAGAAGAACAGGAGTGAAAGAAAATGGCAATTAGAAATATTGTAACTGAAGGTGATGATATCCTGCGTAAGCACTGCAGAGAGGTGGGTGACATTACCGAAAGAATCAGAGTGACTATGGAAGATATGCTGGAGACCATGCACAAAGAGCAGGGCTGCGGTATTGCGGCTCCACAGGTGGGGATTATGCGAAGAATGTTTATCGCAGAACCGGAACCGGGACGGGTGTATTTTATGATCAATCCGCAAATGCTTCATCAGGAAGGCACTCAGGTGGGGGATGAAGGCTGTCTCAGCGTTCCCGGATATATAGGCACTGTGGAACGCCCGGAAAAGATCAAGATCAAGGCGCTGAATTTGGATGGAGAAGAGCAGATCTATGATTTTGAAGGCTGGGATGCGGTGGTCATGTGTCATGAGTATGATCATTTAGACGGCATTCTTTATACCGACAAAGCAACAAATGTGAGAATTCCAGAAGAGGAAGGACAGGAATAATGCGTATCGTATTTATGGGAACGCCTGATTTTGCAGTTCCCGTTTTAGAAGAAATCATAAAGGCGGGGCATCAGGTGGGATATGTGATTACCCAGCCGGATAAGGCAAGAAACAGAGGCAAGAAAGTACAGTTTACACCGGTAAAAGGGGCAGCGCTGCGGCATGATATTCCGGTGCTTCAGCCGGAGAAAATCAAGAATAGTCCACAGACTATGGATGTGCTCAGAGAATATGAACCGGATATTATCGTGGTGGTGGCATATGGTCAGATTATCCAGAAAGAATTGCTTTCTCTGCCACGTTTTGGCTGCGTCAATGTTCACGCATCTCTACTGCCAAGACTTCGGGGGGCGTCACCGATTCAGCACGCTATTCTCTGCGGTGAAGAGGAAACCGGCGTTACCATCATGCAGATGGGAGAGGGTCTTGATACCGGAGATATGCTGAGCAGAATTAAGACGCCGGTGGGCAGCAAAAACGGAGAGCAGCTCCACGACGAGTTATCGGTTTTAGGGGCTAAGCTTCTTGCTGAAACCCTTCCGAAGATTGAAGCCGGTAAAATTCAGCCGGAAAAACAGGATGATAGTCTTTCCACTTATGCCGGTTTGATTACCAAACAGGACGGAAAGGTTGACTTTACCCAGAGTCCGGAAGTCATCGAGCGAAAAATCCGCGCATTTGATCCGTGGCCGGGTGCATTCTGTACGTTTAGAGAGGATTCGATGAAAATCTGGAAGGCCGTGGTACAGGAAATGGCAACCGAGAAAGAATCGGGAACCATTATTGCCGTATCTGATGATGGATTGGACGTGGCTTGTGGCGGCGGAGTTCTTCGCATCACGGAGATTCAAATGCCCGGGAAAAAAAGAGTAAGCATAAACGCCTTTTTACGTGGTAATCAGATTGAAAAAGAAGAGAAATTGGGATAAACTATGGATATAGGGATATGTGGAAAGGAGAAAAAATAAATGTTTTATTATTATGACAGCACTTTTCTTATCTTGATTCCGGCCATACTCTTTACGATGTGGGCGCAGGGGATGGTAAGCCGTAATTTCAGACGGTTTTCACAAGTTAGAAACCAGAAGAACCTTACGGGTGCGGAGGCTGCAAGAAAGATGCTTGACTATAACGGGCTTTCCGGTGTAGGTATCAGACAGATCTCGGGAAGTCTGACCGATCATTATGATCCGAGGACCCGCGTTCTCAGTTTATCACAGGATGTGTACGGCGTAGCTTCTGTGGCGGCGGTCAGTGTAGCCTGCCATGAGGCAGGGCATGCCATTCAGCATGCTAAGAGCTATGGACCGCTGAAAATCAGAAACGCGATTGTACCGATCGTGAATTTTGCTTCCAGGTTTTCCTGGCTTTTGCTGATTACAGGCATCCTGCTTCTGGGTGTAGGCGATTATCAGATGGTGCCCTTCGGCAACCTGCTGTTTAACATCGGCGTAATCGCATTTGTTGCAGTAATTGTATTTCACTTGATTACGCTGCCGGTAGAATTTGACGCCAGCCGCAGAGCAATTAACAAAATGGAAGAGCTGGGCCTTGTGGCAGAAGATGATATCCCGGGTTCTAAAAAAGTTTTGCGGGCAGCGGCCATGACCTATGTGGCGGCTCTGGCTATGGCAGTAGCCAATCTCCTCAGAATTTTAGCCATTAGAGGCAGGAGAGATTAATCATGGATAAGAACCGGAAAACAGCGTATTCTACCTTGTTGGAAATTGAGCGAAATCAAGCTTTTTCCAATATAGAGCTGAACAGACAGATAAAGGAGCAGGAGCCGGATTCTCCGGCTTTTGTCAGAGAACTGGTTTATGGCGTTCTTGAGACGAAGCGTTATCTGGATTATGTCTTAAGTCAGCTTATTCCTAAGGGACTGAAAGGCGTCAAGAAACAGACCCTGACGCTGCTTCGCATGGGCCTGTATCAGATTCTTTATATGGATTCTGTACCGGATTATGCAGCAGTAAGCGAAACCGTCAAGCTGGCGCGCCGGCTGATACCGGGCAGAGACGGATTTGTCAACGGTGTTCTCCGAGGATACGGCAAAAAGGCTGGATCGATAAAGATGCCGGATAGAGAGCGAGATTCAGTCCGTTATTTCGGCATTCGTTATTCTTACGCAGATTGGATTGTAAAGCTGTGGATTAGCCAGTACGGTGCGGAAAGCGCAGAGTCCCTTCTTCGTGCAGGAAATCTCAGGCCGCAGCTATCAGTCAGGGTAAATCTGTTAAAAACAAACCCGGATGCGTTGAGAGAGCGTTTAGAAGAAGAAGGCTTTGTTGTAACAGCGGGTAAGTACAGCCGGAATGTTCTTTACGTAAGGGGAAGCGGTCTGCTGGCATCCTCCGGTTATCAAGAAGGACTGTTTTCCATACAGGATGAGTCTTCTGCGCTGGCAGCAGAGTGTTTGCATCCAAGACCGGGTGAAACGGTTATTGACCTCTGTGCAGCGCCGGGCGGAAAGACGCTGGCCATGGCTGAACTTATGGAAAACCGAGGCAGGCTTCTGGCTTTCGACATTTATGCCCACAAACTTGAGCTTCTTGAAAAAGAGGCTGAACGTTTGGGTGTTACAATCATCGAGACCGGAGAAAATGACGGGTGTATTTTGCGAAAGGATCTGATTGAATCAGCAGATCGGGTTCTGGTAGATGGGCCTTGTTCCGGTCTGGGGGTAGTTCGCAGAAAACCGGAAATTAAATACAAAGAAATTTCTGATGACGGAAGGGATCTGGCGAAGAAACAGCTGGAGATTCTTTCCTGTGCAGGGCAGTATGTTAAACCGGGAGGTATGCTGTTGTACAGTACCTGTACCATCAATAAAATAGAAAATGCAGAGGTAGCAACCTCGTTTCTGAAAGCGAATCGACAGTTTGAGCTGGTTCGCAGCAGACAACTGCTTCCGGATGCGGACGAAACAGACGGTTTCTATATCTGCAAGATGAGAAAGAAAGGCAGCCCGAAAGGAGACGACGATGGAGGTAGGGTTTAAAACCGACAAGGGTCTCAGGCGGAGCAATAATGAAGACGCTTTTTTCGTTATGAAGAAGGATCGCGTCTTTATTGTGGCAGACGGAGTAGGCGGAAATAATTCCGGTGAAATCGCCAGCAGAACCTGCGTCAACGAAATAGCAAAATATGTAGAAACGAGTCCGCTTACACCAGATATGACGTCAGAAGAGATTCGGGCGTATTTCACGGCATGTTTGCGGGATACGAACTTCAGAGTTCTGGAAATGTCCCAGAAATTTGAAGAAAACCAGGGGATGGCAACTACAGTGGTTCTGGCTTTTCTCGCAAAAGATCGCGTTTATATTGTCAATGTGGGAGACAGCAGAGCATATCTTCTGCGAGATGAACAGCTGTCGCAGATTACGGAAGATCATACCTATGTGAATACGCTTTTGCGGGCGGGTTTGATATCAGCGGATGAAGCAGAAAATCACGAGAACAGAAATATGATTACCCGGGCTGTGGGTGCAGATTATTCCATAGAGGCCGATTTCTTTGAACTTGCGGTTCAGAAGGGAGATATTCTCCTGCTCTGTACCGATGGACTTTACGGAGAAGTGGACAGAGATGAGCTAATTCGCCAGCTTAGTGCAGAAGCGTCGATGACGGATATCTGCGCAGGTCTGGTAGAAACAGCCAATCACAATGGGGGCAGTGATAACATTACGATGATTATCTTAAAGGTAACGGAGGAGGATAGCAATGAGTAAATTACTTGCGGGAAGATATGAACTAATTGAGAAGATAGGTGAAGGCGGTATGGCAGCCGTATACAAGGCAAAGTGCAGACTGCTGAACAGGTATGTGGCAATTAAAATTCTCCGACCCGAATTCACAAAGGACGCTCAGTTTGTCGAGAACTTCAAAAAAGAATCCCAAGCTGCGGCGGGACTTCAGCATCAGAATATCGTCAGCGTATATGATGTAGGTCATGAAGGCAATATTCATTTTATTGTAATGGAGCTGATTGACGGACGTCCACTCAGCGACATTATCGAAGAAAAAGCGCCGATGGACTATAAGCAGTGTATTGAAATTACCAAACAGGTGGCGTCAGCATTAAGTCTTGCTCATCGTAACAATATTATTCATCGGGACGTAAAACCCCACAATATTATGATTACCAGAGACGGCATTGCAAAACTTGCTGATTTTGGTATAGCCAAAGCGGTCAGTGATTCTACGCTGGTGACCGAGACCAGCAGAGTCATCGGCAGTGTTCACTACTTTTCGCCGGAACAGGCGAGAGGCGCTTATGTGGATGAGCGTTCAGATATCTATTCTCTGGGCATCGTTCTTTATGAGATGCTGACCGGACAGGTACCTTTCGATGGAGATAATCCGGTGCAGGTGGCATTGATGCATATCAATGATGAGGTTACGCCGCCGTCAAAACTGGTGCCGGGTATTCCGCCGGCACTGGAAAAACTTGTGATGAAGGCTACTGATAAGTTCCAGTCCAATCGTTACAGAAATGCAGAAGAACTGATGGAAGAACTGGACAATATTGAATTTGTGACCAAAATGGTAGGAAATTCTGTGTTTGCGGCAGAAGACGTAGAAGAATATCAGGAGATGAACCGCAGAGGCGAGCTGGATGCTGACAGAGAACCGCTTGACGGAATAGAAAAGTCGGGCAAGAAAAAGAAAGCAAAGAAAACGCCAAAGAAGACAAAGGAAAAAGAGGGCGGTAACAAGAAAGGGCTGATTATCGCAGGCGTAATCGCAGCGGTTTTAATCGGTACAGCAGTGATTCTTTACGCTACCGGAATTATTGGCGGAATCAGAGTGCCGGATGTTGTCGGTATGATGCCGGATGAAGCAGAGAAGGTTCTGGAAGAAGAAGGCCTGAAGATGAAACTGGGCGAAGAAGTAAAAAGTGATGAAGTAGAGACCGGTCAGATTGCGCTTCAGACTCCAGATGAGGGAGAAAAGGCAAGCAAGGGTGATACTGTCACCGTAATGATCAGCGCCGGTAAAACTGATGGAACAGTACCGTCTGTAGTGGGTCAGGATTATGATGAGCAGACGATCAGAGCAACACTGGCAGCAGCCGGATATGATTTGGGAACCGTTGAGCGCGTAGAAAGTGATGCGCCTGAGAATCAGATTATCAATCAGGATCCGGGCAGCGGCGCTTCTGCAGAAAAGGGAACTCGTGTCAATCTGACCATCAGCAAAGGAACCGATAAGGTGGATGTTCCGTCTCTCACCGGAATGACTCTGGAAGATGCAACTGCAGAGCTTGCGAAATATGGACTGTCTATCGGAAACGTTTCTTATGAAGAAAGCAATGTTTATGCTAAGGATTATATCATTCGTCAGTCACCGGGCGGCGGTGAAAAAGTGAAAAAGGATTCTGCCGTTGATGTGGTAATCAGTAAGGGAGAACCGGAAGTGATACCTCCAGAGGATCCCGGCTCTGATGAGCCGGCAGATGAGCCTGACGAGGAAGAACCTGACGAAAACGAGAACAATAATCCGAATGAGGGCGCATAGTCAGTGCAGCAGCGAGAGATGAAAGGTTTAATTATAAAAGGAATTGGTGGTTTTTACTATGTAAAAACCGCTGAAGGTATCTTTCAGGCAAAAGGAAGGGGTATATTCAAAAAAGACGGAATTACCCTTGCTGTAGGAGATGTGGTGGACATTGAGCCGCTTCCCGACGGGGACGGTATAATCAATGCCATAGCGCCCAGACGCAATCATTTTATTCGTCCGCCTATTGCCAATGTGGATACATTTGTTGTAGTATGTGCAGCAAAGGCGCCCAAGCCAAACTTTAATGTTATAGACAGGTTTCTTGTTATGGCGGAGATGCATGATAT
Source organism: Emergencia sp. (assembly GCA_036305845.1). Classification (GTDB taxonomy): domain Bacteria; phylum Bacillota; class Clostridia; order Peptostreptococcales; family Anaerovoracaceae; genus Senimuribacter. The sequence goes on along the minus strand of JAXKAR010000019.1, from coordinate 43,043 downwards.
TGATCCGGTAATTTGTGTGAACAAATGCGATCTTGCGAAAGAAAAGGATTTGGAGAAGATCAGGCAGATTTACAGAGATGTTTATCCGGTCGTCTTTGTCAGTGGAAAAACAGGACAGGGAATAGAACAGCTTCACCCTTATCTGGAGGGGAAGAGAGCTGCGCTTGCCGGTCCGTCAGGTGTGGGAAAGTCTACGATTACAAACCTGCTTATTCCACAGGCAAATATGGAAACCGGAGCGGTCAGTGAAAAAACGGCAAGAGGCAAACATACGACCAGGCATGTGGAAATCTTCGAGACCCCTGATGGCGGTCTGATCTTTGATACGCCGGGTTTTACCTCTTTTGAGATTTTAGAGGCAGAGGAAGACAATCTTGCAGAGTTTTATCCGGAAATTGCACGGTTAAAGGGAAAATGCAGATTTGATGATTGCAGGCATATCAGAGAGCCTGAATGTGCGGTCAGAGCAGCAGTGGAGGATGGTGATATCCATCAGATTCGGTATGAGGCTTATCTGACCAATATGGAAGAAATCAGAAAAAGAAAGAAATATTAAGGAGTTCGTTATGGCAAAGTTAGCACCTTCAATTTTATCGGCCGACTTTTCTCAGCTGGGGCAGCAGGTTATGACGATCAGTCAAGCCGGCGCAGGTTATGTGCATGTGGATGTGATGGATGGACATTTTGTACCTAATATCAGTTTCGGCGCACCGGTGATGAAAGCGTTGGACCGGTATGAAACCAGTCCTTATGACGTTCATCTGATGATTGAAAATGCAGATCAGTACATCGATGATTTTGTTACAGAGAAAACCGAATTTATCGTTGTACATCAAGAAGCCTGCACACATTTGCACAGAACACTGCAGAAGATCAGGGGGTGTGGTGTAAAAGCCGGAGTCGCCTTAAACCCGGCTACACCGGTATCTGCACTGGAGTGCATACTTGGCGAAGTGGATCTGATTTTGATTATGAGCGTTAATCCCGGGTTTGGCGGACAGAAGTTCATTCCAAATGCCTTGGACAAAATCAGGACATTGGATCAGCTTCGCAGAGAAAGAGGATATAGCTATCTGATCGAAATTGACGGCGGAGTTACCCTCGATAATGCAGGAGAGATTGCTGAAGCGGGATGTGACATTTTGGTAGCAGGGTCTGCTGTATTCGGCGCGGAAAACATAGAAAAGCGGGTCAGAGAATTTAATGATAAAATCAAGATGCGGTAGTGAACGAGCAAAGACTGAAATTGACTCGTTTAGAGAAAAAGGATTTGAGGAAAAGAAAAGATAAGCAAAAAGAGGCAGACGTGATCAAAGATTACGCCTGCCTCTTTTGCAGGATAGAAAGTAAACATAAAAATAACCAGTCCCCGTTCATATACAGAGACTGGTTATTTTGCTCGACTATACTTTATGAAAGACGCCTATGAAGTTACTGCTGAGGTGTTCCCCCAGGGGTAACTGTTCGGGTTTCAGGAGTTTCCGGTTCCTCAGGATCTTCTGGATCTTCCGGTTCCTCAGGCTTTTCCGGCTCTTCCGGTTCCGTTGGTTCTTCCGGCTCTTCCGGTTCCTCAGGCTTAATCACTTCAGGCGGTTCATATTTTTCGTCAGGACTTACCGGATATTTCTCCGGATCACTGTTGTGTTTGTAGCAATAATATTTTGGAATATCGTCCGCAGAATCTCCGTAGTTTACGAATTTCTTCTCCTCGGTGCTCGGACATTCCGGCGTTGCAAGGTATCCGGTAGTCTTACAAATCTTCAGCTTCTTTTCCAGATCCTTGATACTTTTGGTACCGCCCTGGGTGCCACTGATATAGTACTCGCCTCCTGTATGGATGACGTTAGAAGGTGCGCTCTTATAGGAGCCGCTTTTGGCTTTAGGAATCTGATCCATGATTCTTCCCCAGAGGCTGGCAACAATGCTACTCATAGAAGAAAGTTCCTGATTCTGATCCACGCCAATCCACAGTGCAGCAGAGTAGTTTGGTGTAAAGCCGTCAAACCAGATATCATATTCGTCATCGGTTGTACCGGTCTTACCACCTACTTGCACGCCGGAGATAGAAGCTCCGCCGGCGATACCCTGAGAAACTACGGATTTCAGCATATCGGTCATAATCCATGCGACACCGGAATCCAGAACCTCATGCGTTTCGACATCACTGTTATCCAGAATGGTTTCACCGTTGGCATCGATAACCTTGGTATATGCGGAAGTATCTTTTCTTGTTCCGTTGTTCGGGAATACCGTATAAGCGCTGGCCATTTCCAGAGGGGTAACACCGCTGCTCATACCACCCAGAGCCAGCGCTGCAGGGTTCAGGTCATTGGTGCCGCCTTCGGTATCCAAGGTAGTGATGCCGAATTTCTCTACAATATCGGCAGAGTATTCAGCGCCGACCTGAAGGAAAATCTTAACTGCACAAGTATTGATGGAAAGCTGAAGGGCGCTTCTCATGGTCTGTGGGCCGCTGAAACCGGAACCTGCATTCTTTGGCCAATCTCTGCCTTCAATATGGGTTTTCTCGTCGATGACGATAGAACCTGCGGTCAGATAGTTACCCCACAGATCTGCACCTTGTTTATCGATATCGTAGTCGATAAAATTGTGTTTCTGTCCTGCCTGGGCTTCTTCGGCACTCTGCTGAATGGCCGCAGCATATACGCCCAGAGGCTTAATCGAGGAACCCGGCTGGCGAGGGCTGATAGCTCTGTTGTGAAGACGTCTCCCCGTTGTCTTTCTGCCGCCTACCAGCGCCTTGATGTGACCGGTGGAGTTTTCTACAATTGCCATGGCAGATTGAGGCTGAATCACTTTTTGATTCAGCGTATAGGCGTTAGCGGTTACCGTTACAGTGCCGTCATCATTAAAGACAAAGTAGTCCTTGTACTGTTCATCTTCGAAGAATTCTTTGGCAATGACTACATTGCCGTCCTCGTCCTTGGTTTTGTAGTTTTGCGGAACATTGATATAGCCGCCGTTGATAGAGTACAGGGTACCTTCCTCATAGGTGTAGAGGTTCTTGAACTCTATACTGTAATCGGTCTTGCCGTTGACTTCTGTATCGTATATGTTAAGTCTGTTGCCTGCTTTGATGATGAGACTTCCGTCTTTCTTTGCAATTTCATCTGTGGAGAAGGTGAAATCACCATCCTCATCGAAGTAGTTGTCGTAATCGTAAAGGGAAATCTGACCGTACTTGTTGACCATATTACCGTTGCTGTCGGTGCTGATCTCAACATATGGGTAATTGCTATCATCTTCAAATTCAGTTTCGATTACCTCCTGCGCCTGGGAATCCAGTGTGGAGTAAATCTTGAGCCCGCCTTGGTATACTCTGTTCCAGGCTGTGTCGTAGTCGCAGTCTTCTTTTTCCATCAGGTCTTCGATAACCTGATCGATGACATAGTCTTCGAAATAAGAAGAATTTGCAGCAGTATTGCTATAGTTAGGATCCAGCATTTCCTTTAAGGATACTGCTGAAGCTTTGTCGTGCTCTTCTTTTGTAATCAGCTGCTGTTCTTCCATCAGATCCAGACAGGTCTGGCGGCGGTCTTTCGCTGTATCGTTAGCCAGAAAAGTACCGGCGGACGTTCTCTTTAAAATATTTTCGTCTTTTTCGGATACGTCGTTGTTGCTGACAAGCTCAATTAGCTGATAGCTTGAAGGTGCCTGCGGAATAGCAGCAAGGGCGGCACATTGCTCCAAAGTGAGATCTTGTACATCTTTAGAGAAGTAAGCCTGTGAAGCAGCCTGTACGCCATAACTCTGATAACCGAAGTAAATGGTGTTCAGATAGGCGGTGATAATTTCGTCTTTTTCTAACTTGGATTCCAGAATAACCGTGTAGTAGGCCTCTACGATTTTTCTCTTGATGGAATGGTCGTGCATCTCGTCCGGGAGAAATACGTTACGGGCAAGCTGCTGGGTCAGGGTACTGGTTCCGCTGACATCGCCGCCGGAAAATACAGCTTCCTTGATTGCACCCAGTATTCTGATAAAGTTAAAACCGTTATGATCCCAGAAAGTCTTATCTTCCAAGGCGATAAAGGCATTTACCAGATTCTCCGGCAGATCCTTGTATTCTACATTACTTCTGTTTTTATCGGCAAAAACCGTGTCGATCTCATTGCCTTCGTCATCATACATGACAGTGCTTTCTTCTAAAATAGAGTAAATGTCATCGGTATTTATTTTTGGCGCCTGGAGGATAGTTACCGTTGCAAAGATAACGACCGCCAGAAACATGGCCAGGAAAATACCCAAAATGATGAGTAAAATTCGTTTTCTTTTAGAAAGATTACGGAACTTTGATGAAGTACCGTCAGCCTGAACAACAGCTTGCGTGTCCTGCTGTGCTTCCTTAACTTTCTTGTCCTTTTTTCTAATGCGCATAAAATGTAGTAGTCCTTTCCTGAATAAAGAATAAACTTCTTTTTAGTATACCATATTTCCCCATTAAAGTTAACCAATATTTTGCTTTTTACCCATATTTCTTGTCGTAAGACAGGATAATTCCCCTTGTACTCTACTCAAAAATGGTATAAAATGTAAATACGATTACAGTGTCTCTAAGATAAAAATGAGACGAAAATTACTTTATTTTACCGTTTGCTTGATTGTCGGGGTGGTCACTGCCTATTATGGGCAGCAGTCCGGAGTCTATCCCTTGGCTATACTGGGAACGGCCGTCTGTGTGGCTTACCGATATCGCAGAGCTAAGACCTTGAGGCAGGCGTTGTGCCTTCTGATCATCGGCATTCTTTCGGGAGGTCTTCTGTTTTGCGCTGCGGCGGAACGGAATTTGTCAGGGGAGCTGGCACAGTATGCGGGGGCTAACCATATTTTTCACGGCCGGATTACGGAGATTGAGCAGATAGATGAAGAACAATACCGGATTTTATGCAGGGCAGAGGGACAGCAAATCTTATGCAGTTATGATCATTCTCTCACAGATTACCCATTGATGATCGGACAGAGTATTCGATTTTCTGCCCGGATAGAAAGACCGAAGAGGGCGTCTAATCCGAGGACTTTTGACTATCGCCTCTATCTTTCTTCGGAGAATATCTTCTTTACTGCAAAAATAGACAGCGTTCAGGTTTTGCCCGAGGAGGTGTCTTTCTATAATAGAATGAAACAGCGGATCATCCTTGCGAGAGAAGGATTTTTGTCTGGGCTTAGTCTTTCGCAGCAGGCAGAGGGTCTTGTTCGGGGTGTGCTCTTTGGCGATACCAACAGACTGGATGAAGAAATTCACCGGGACTTTCAGAGAAACGGGACTGCACATGTTCTGGCGGTCAGCGGCCTGCATATCGGTATGCTGTACGGCATATACAGAAAGCTTGCCGGACGGAGAAATTCGCCGATACCGGTTTTTCTGTTTTTTCTGTTTCTGCTGATTTACGGTACACTCACCTTGTGGTCTGTATCGGTAACAAGAGCCATAGGACTGATCTGCATATCACTGACGGCGGATTTGCTTGAACGCCGGTATGATATGCTGACCGGGCTTGCGTTTATTGCATTGCTTTCGGTTTGCAAGAATCCTTTTGTCATCTTTGGCGCAGGATTTCAAATGTCCTTTCTGGCGGTGCTGTCCATGGCCTTTCTGGGACCGGCAATTGAGAAAAAGCTGGGTCAGTCCATAGGCATTATGCTTTCTGTACAGTTGGGGCTGCTGCCTTATCTGGCTTATACCTTTAACTACATCTCCATAGCCGGAATCTTTATCAATCCTCCGGTGATTTTTCTTGTTTCACTTCTGGTTCCGGCAGGAATATGCGGTTATATGTTGTTTTTGTTTTTTAGCTGGAGTGTACCGCTGCTTTCGCCTGCGATGGAGGGGCTGACCAATATGCTGATTACCGTAAACCGCAGTCTGGCTATGGACGATATGTTTGTCTTTGACGTTGTATCACCACCTTTGTGGAGTGTTGCAGCAGCTTACTGCGCCGGCTTCTTTTTGTGTTCTGAAACCGGTTATCTCCGGCTACATCGGAAAGGGATAAAGGGATTATTTTCTCCACTTTGTGTGCTGCTAATACTCTGTTTTTTGATTGGAATGACAGGCAGAAGCTCCTTTGATCGGGCGGATATTGTCTTCGTTGATGTAGGGCAAGGGGATTGTATTCATCTTAAGACATCGGATAAAAATCTACTTATCGATGGGGGCGGAAATGTGAACTATAATATCGGAGAGAAAGTGCTTAAACCGTACCTGTTAAAGAATGGTGCAGGCCAGGTTGATTTAGCGGCGGCAACCCATTTGCATACCGATCATTATCTGGGACTGCAGCAGCTTTCTGCCTGTTACCCGGTTCATCGTCTGCTCACCCGGGGAAAAGCGGGAGAAAGGATTGCTGTTGAGGAGGACGTATGGATTGATATTCTTTGGCCGCTGGAGACAGAGCCGGATACAGAAGATGAGAACTTGAACAGTCTGATTTTTAAAGTTTACCATCGGGGAATATCGGTTCTGGTTACAGGAGACATCACCGCCGAGGGAGAAGCCCTGCTTTTACAAACCTATAAAGGAACAGATACCCTCCGGGCAGATATTTTAAAAGTTGCCCATCACGGCAGCGCCTACAGTACCTGTGATGATTTTCTTGATGCAGTGCAGCCGTCTCTTGCGGTAATCAGTGTGGGCAAGAATAATTATGGACATCCCGGTCAGATGATAATTGAAAAACTGCAAAAACGCAGTATAATGGTAGTAAGAACTGACCTGTCAGGAGCGATAGGCATCATCAATGAGAGAGAGGGAAAGTTTTCCGTATGTACAGAAAACCAGTAAAACATAGTTTCAAAGTTTTTTCAGAGGATCTGAAAAATGACAATATCGGCAGTGTGCTTCTGATGTATGGCGTTGAACAGTACCTGGTCAAGTGGGCGGTAGAGTCTCTGGTAAAAAAGTTTGTCAATCCACAGGCTGCGTCCATGGACTTTGTGCAGCTGGACGAAGAGGGGGTATCCTGCAGCGAAATTATTCAGGCCTGCGAGACTTTTTCCATGTTTTCTTCAAGACGCATAGTTTGGGTTAAAAACTTTAAGCCGCTAAACAGCGACAGTCCCAGAGGGTATACGCGAGAACAGGTCAAAGAACTTGCGGATTATGTCGGTGCCAGCAATGGGGGAACCATCCTGATTTTTTCGGCAGAGGAGGTCAAGCTTTCTGCCATATTACCGTCGGCATTGAAAAAACACGGACAATGTTACGATTTTTCCCGGATTGACAAAGCAGAGCTGCGCTCCTTTGCCGTAAAGCGTTTTCGCGCTGCGGGTACGGAAATCAGTCCGGATGCGCTGGCACTGCTCATTGAGGCCACCGGCTATTTTAACAAAGAAAGCGACTACAGACTTTATCATTTCGAGCATGACATTCAGAAGGTAATCGCGCACAGCGACGGCAGGCGTATTGACAAGCGAGATATTGAAGAAGCAGTCTGCGGAGATATGGATACCTTCGTTTTTGATATGCTGGACGCCATTACCGGTAATCGGAAAGATGCTGCTTTCAGTATCTTGTATAATATTCTACACAGCGGCAGGGAGCCGTTTTCCGTTATTGGCGCCATTGTGTCTCAATTTGAACTGCTGCTCAGCGTAAAGGAATTTCGTGACGACGGTATGGAGCTTTCCGCCATGCACAAGAAATTGGGAGGCAGTGAGTATCGAATTAAAAAAATGCTTCCTTATGCGGGAAAGTATTCAAAAGACAAGCTGAGTCACACGCTATCCTCCATTTACGAAGTGGACAGACAGATCAAAACCGGTCTTCTGGATAGTCAGACCGCACTGGAATTGTTTATTGCCGGAATTTAGTTTGCACTGGAGAATATCATGAAAATACAACTAAAAGCCGATTTGCTTCTGGTGATCGTAGCGCTGACCTGGGGCGTATCCTACTATGTAATGGATATCTGCCTGACCTCTATAGAGCCGTTTATGCTGAACGCCATTCGATTTCTCACCGCTTTTTTCGTTGCGGGACTTTTGGGCATCAAAAAAATGAAGTCTGTAAGTCGGAACACATTGAAGTACAGTCTATTTGTCGGAACGGCACTTTGTATGGTGTATATCGGCGCGACGTTCGGCGTCAAATACACGACCATATCTAACGCAGGCTTTTTATGCGGCATGACCGTCGTCTTTGTACCGATTCTCAGCTTTCTGTTTCTGCGCAGGATTCCGGAGAAAAAAACGGTCATTACTGTGCTTGCCAGCTTGGTTGGGATTATGCTGCTGACCCTAAAGGACGATTTTTCCATCAACACGGCTCACATAAAGGGGGATCTGTTCTGCATACTCTGTTCGTCTGCTTATGCAACGGATTTGTTACTTACAGAGAAAGCCGTGTCACATAAAGACGTAGACGCGTTCCAGCTGGGCGTATTTCAGCTGGGTGTTTCAGGGATATGGATGACCCTGTTTATGGTGCTCTTTGAAGACCCCCAAAGTGCACAGCTTTCACAGATTTCTGCAGTATGGGGGTATGTGGCGTTTCTGGCCGTATTCAGTACGGGTATTTGTTATATTGCCCAGACGATTGCCCAAAAGTATACTACAGCATCTCACGTAGGCATTATTTTTGCCATGGAGCCGGTATTTGCCTCGCTCTCAGCTTTTTTTCTGGCGGGAGAGGTCTTGACGGTCAAATCCTATATCGGCGCATTGATTATTTTATCTGCATTGATTGCAACAGAGATAGATTTTAAAAAAATGAGGAGAGAACGTCTATGAAAACACAATTAAAAGCTGACTTAATGTTAGTTCTGGTTACCCTGGGGTGGGGTGTTTCCTATTATATGATGGATTTGTGCCTTGCAGAAATGGATCCGTTTACGTTAAACGCATTTCGTTTTCTGGGCGCTTTCCTGGTCGCCGGAATACTGGCATTTCCTAAACTGAGAACGGTGAATAAAGTGACGCTGATGTACAGTGTTATTGTGGCGCTGTCTTTGGTATTTGTCTATACGGGAGCAACCTTTGGCGTTAAGTATACCACATTGTCCAATTCAGGGTTTTTATGCGCGTTGACCGTAATTTTCGTGCCTATTCTGGAGCTGATTGTTTTTCGGAAAATGCCGCACAGGAAAACCATTGTGGCGGTGACCATGAGTTTAATCGGTATCATGCTGCTGACGCTCAAGGATGATTTTTCCATCAATGGAGAGAATCTGCGGGGAGACCTGCTCTGTATCATGTGCGCAGTGGCTTATGCGGTGGATTTATTGCTCACAGAGAAAGCGGTTTCTCATGAGAAGGTGGACGCCTTTCAGCTGGGCGTATTTCAGCTGGCTGCAACGGGGACCTTTATGCTGATTCTGGCTTTTATCTTTGAAGAACCTGTTTTGCCTAAAACTCCGGCGGTATGGGGGAGCGCAGTATTTCTTGCCATTTTCTGTACCGGAATGGCCTTTATCGTACAGGCCATTGCCCAGCAGTATACCACTGCGTCTCACGTAGGTATTATCTTTACCCTTGAACCGGTATTTGCCGCTATTGTTGCATTCTTTGCCGCAGGAGAAGTCTTGACCACCAAATCCTATATCGGCGCAGTCATCATGATGGCGGCCTTATTTGTGACAGAAATTGATTTCAAAACGCTGCTGAAAAAGAAAGCTCCAGCGATAGAGGAACAGAAAGAACCAATAAAGCAAAAGGAATAAAATAGTAAACCAGGATGTAAGGGTTAAAGGATTTTTCCCGGGAAATCGGATCTGATTCGGGTCTGTATTTCCCGGGTTTTCTTTTGTGAAAAAGGACGATTTCGGGATAACTTTGTTAAAAAATAAATAAATCGTTTTGTGATTGATTTTTATGCACAAAAAAAGTATAATATTCTGTAAGTTTTGCTTAGGAAGTATCAGCTTCTTAGGGAAGCGAAAAGCAAGCAGGAGGAAACATATATGAGTGAAAAATGTTGTTGCGGCGGAACGTCTTGCGACCAGTTCAAAGAACTGCAGCCCGTTTTGGACAAGTACGCAAAAGTTCCTGGCAGTCTGATTACCATTTTACAGAAGGCACAGGAGATCTATGGATATCTTTCCATCGATACAATCAATCACATTTCAGAAGCCACAGGCATCAAGCCGGCAAAGATCTATGGCGTAGCTACATTCTATGCCCAGTTCAGATTACAGCCAATCGGTAAGTATCTGATCATGCTTTGCCAGGGAACAGCCTGCCACGTAAACGGCTCCGAGATGATCGAGGAAGCAGTATGCGAGTACCTGAATATTCAGGATGGAGAAACCACAGAGGATGGTCTCTTTACACTGAATAACGTAGCATGCTTGGGATGCTGCTCACTTGCCCCGGTTATGATGATTCAGAGTGCCGATGGAGATGAGACTTACGGAAATCTTACCAAAGATAAAGTCGTACAGATTCTGGCTGACATTAGAGAAAGAGCTTAGGAGGTGCGGAGAATGAAAGTAATTATCGGACAAGGCAGCTGCGGTATCGCTACCGGAGCCAAGAAGACCCAGGCTGAATTTGAAGCACAGATTGCCAAGCACGGCGTTTCTGTTGACCTTGATTTTACCGGATGCGTAGGTACATGTTATCTGGAGCCTATCGTTGACGTTTATGACGACGCCGGTGAGATGACCAGATATGTCAAGGTACAGCCGGACAAAGTAGAAAAAATTGTAGAAGAACATCTGAAAGGCGGAAAAGTTGTAGAAGAATATGCAATCTCCGCAGAAGATGAACAATTCCTGGAAAAACAAAAGAGAGTCGTACTCAGACACTGCGGTCTGATCAATCCGGAAAAGATTGAAGAATACCTGGCTGTAGGCGGATACGAAGCGACAAAGAAAGTCGTTACTTCCATGAGTCAGGATGACGTAATTGGAGAAATCAAGGTTTCCGGTCTGAGAGGAAGAGGCGGCGCAGGTTTCCCAACCTGGTTCAAATGGAACGCAGCTAAGGGAAATCCGGGAAAAAATAAATATATCGTATGTAACGCCGACGAAGGTGACCCGGGCGCATTCATGGACAGATCCGTTCTGGAAGGCGATCCGCATGCACTGATCGAGGGTATGACCATCGGCGGTTTTGCTATGGGTGCAACAGAAGGTATCATCTATTGTCGTGCTGAATATCCGCTGGCAATTAAAAGACTGGAAATCGCCATGGCGCAGGCAAGAGAAAAAGGCTTCCTGGGTAAGAACATCTTCGGCTCCGGCTATGACTTTGATATCAGAATCAAAGCCGGCGCAGGCGCATTCGTATGCGGTGAAGAAACTGCACTGATTGCTTCCCTGGAAGGCGAAAGAGGTATGCCGAGACTGAAACCTCCTTTCCCTGCAGCGAAGGGTTACTGGCAGGAACCTACCAATATTAATAATGTAGAAACATTTGCTAACGTACCTTGGATTATCGCTAACGGCGGCGCAGCATTCGGCGCAATGGGTACCGAACAGTCCAAGGGTACTAAGGTATTCGCTCTGGCCGGTAAGATCAAGAAGGGCGGACTTGTTGAAGTTCCAATGGGATTGCCGCTTAAGGATGTTATCTTCGGTATCGGCGGCGGTATCAAGAACGACAGAGAGTTCAAGGCTGTACAGATGGGTGGTCCTTCCGGCGGATGTATTCCGGCTTCTCTGATCGACACACCGGTTACATACGAGGATATCAACAAGACCGGCGCTATTGTCGGTTCCGGCGGTATGATCGTTATGGACGAAGAAACCTGTATGGTTGATATGGCAAGATACTTCCTGGATTTCACCAAGAAGGAATCCTGCGGTAAGTGTAACTACTGCAGAATCGGTACTAAGAGAATGCTTGAGATTCTGGAAAGAATCACTCGCGGCGAAGGTAAAGACGGCGACATCGAGCTTCTGCAGGAACTGGCTGCAAAGATTAAGGACGGCGCAATGTGCGGTCTGGGCCAGACAGCGCCAAACCCTGTTCTGACGACAATCAAGTATTTCAGAAACGAATACGAAGATCATATTTACAATAAGAAGTGTACAGCGAAATCCTGTAAGGCACTGATCAGCTTCGAGATTACAGACGCATGTAAGGGATGTACATTATGTGCAAGAAAATGTCCGGTCGGCGCAATTACAGGCGAAGTCAAAGGTCAGCACGTTATCGATCAGGATAAGTGTATCAAGTGCGGCAAGTGCTTAGAAGGCTGTAAGTTTGACGCAATCGAAAAGAAGTAAGGAGGAGGAAATACGGAGATGAATAAATTCAGAATGAATATCGACGGCAAAGAAGTATTCGGTCTTCCCGGACAGACAATCCTGGAAGTTGCCAGAGAGAACGATATTTTTATCCCTACTCTTTGCTATGATGAAAGAACAACCATCTACGGCGCATGCGGACTGTGCGTGGTAGAAGTAGAAGGAAACCCTAAACTCTGCAAAGCTTGTGCGACAACTGTTGCGCCGGGCATGGTGGTAATGACCAATACCGACAGAGTTGTGGAATCCAGAAAAACTAACTTAGAACTGCTGATTTCCAATCATAATGGAGATTGTAAGGCGCCATGTTCCAATGCATGTCCTGCAGGTACAGACTGTCAGGGCTATGTAGGTCTGATTGCCAATGGCGAATTCGAAAAGGCTAACGAACTGATCAAGGATAAGATTCCTCTTCCTGCAGCAATCGGAAGAGTATGTCCGCATCCTTGCGAAGACGCTTGCAGAAGAGCTCTCGTTGACGAGCCAATCAGCATCGCTGCGCTGAAGAGATTCGCTGCAGATTACGATTTACTGGGAGAAGCTTTTGTTCCTGAAATCGATGAACCGACAGGTAAGTCCGTAGCCATCATCGGCGGCGGTCCTATGGGTCTTTCCGCAGCATATTTCCTGAGACAGAAGGGTCATGATGTAACAATTTTTGATGCAATGCCTAAGCTTGGTGGTATGCTGAGATACGGTATTCCGGAATACAGACTACCTAAGGAAGTTCTGGATGATGAAATCGCAATCATCGAATCTATGGGTGTTGAGATGGTTACCAACACGAAGATTGGCGAAGACTTATCCTTCGAAACCATTCAGGATGACTTTGATGCAGTACTTCTGGGTATCGGCGCATGGGTATCCACAGGCGTAGGCTGTCCGGGTGAAGACGCTGACGGCGTTATCGGTGGTATCGACTTCCTGAGAAAGGTTGTGAGAAACGAGTACATCGACTTCGGCAAGAAGGTTGCCATCGTCGGCGGTGGTAACACAGCTATGGACGCATGCAGAACCGCAGTAAGACTGGGCGCTGAAGAAGTTTACAATATTTACAGAAGAACTAAGGACGAAATGCCTGCTGACAGGATCGAAATCGAAGAAGGTGAAGAGGAAGGCGTAATCTTCAAGAACCTGACCAACCCTCTGGAAATCGTCAAGGACGAAAACGGTCACGTTAAGCAGATCGTTCTGCAGGTTATGGAATTAGGCGAACCTGACGAATCCGGCAGAAGAAGACCTGTTCCGGTAGAAGGCAAAACAGAGACTATCGATGTTGATACAGTTATCCTGGCTATCGGTCAGGCTGTTGACGCAACACCGTTTGACGTAGATAAGACAAGAAAGAATGCGATCGCATACGATCCGGAAACCTTCATGACCAGCATCCCAGGCGTATTTGCCGGCGGCGACTGCGGTAACGACAAGATTTCCATCGCTATCGAATCCATTGCAGATGCAAATAAGGCTGCTGTTGTTATCGACTCTTTCTTAAACGGTGAAGCCGTAAGCTATGAAAAGCCGTTCTTCGTTGAAAGAGACGATGTTACAGAAAAGACTTTCGAAGACAGAGAAAGACTTTGCAGAGAAAAGGCTGACCAGCTGACTGCTGCAGAGAGAAAAGACAACTTCTCGGAGGTTGTATATGATGGTCTGACAGAAGATCAGGCTCTTGCTGAGGCTTCCAGATGTCTGGAATGCGGATGCCATGACTACTACGAATGTAAACTGATCGACTTTGCAAACGAATACGATGTAAAACCGGATAGATTTGCAGGCGATAAGAACATGATCGAATTCGTTGACGATCATCCATTCATCGTAAGAGATCCGAACAAGTGTATCCTGTGCGGACTGTGCGTAAGGGTCTGTGACGAGGTTATGGGTGTTGGCGCACTGGGTCTTGTCAACAGAGGTTTCGATACGGTTGTAAAACCAAACCTGGAAAAACCGCTTGCTGAATCCGGATGCGAATCCTGCGGTCAGTGCGTAAGCGTTTGTCCTGTCGGCGCTCTGCAGGAAAGACAGACTGTACAGAAGGAAGTTCCTCTGGATACAGAAATTACAGAAACTACTTGCTCTTACTGCTCCGTAGGCTGTACCTTAGACTTAGAATCCTATGGCGATATGCTGATCAAGGCAAATCCGTCCAAGGAAGGTTGGGTTAACGCAGGTATTTGCTGCGGAAAAGGTAAGTGGGGATTCGATGCTGCAGTATTAGAAGGCAAAGAAGTTGATCCACAGGTCAAGGATGGAGACGGTTTCCGTATGACCGACTACCACGAAGCAATCGTTATGGCTGCTAAGAAGTTGGAAGCTGTTAAGGTAAGAAATGGTGCAGGTTCTATCGCTGTGGCCATCTCTGACAGATACACCAACGAAGAAGCTTATGCCATGAAGAAGTTTGCACAGGTTGTCGGTGCAAAGACCTTCTGTTTCAATACGAGACATAATGCATTAACTGATGTACTGGGTGTAGACGCTTCTCCAAATACGATTGATGAGCTGCTGTCCACAGAAGTGATCATCGTTCCTGGTTTCATCAAGAAGAAGAATCCGGTAATCTGGAATAAGATCAAGCAGGCTGCAGAAGCAGGTGTTAAGGTTATTGCAATCAATACACCGGAGGCACAGACTGCATATGATTTTGCAGCTAAAGTAATTGACACCGATAACAGCACAGGCTTCTTAAAGGCCATGGCAAAAGCCCTCATCGATATGGGTAAGACTTCCGCAGCAGAAGGCTTTGATGTATTTGCAGCTTCTGTTGCAGACGCAGACGTTTGCGAAGAAGTTCAGGCTGTCGCAGAAATGTATGCAAAGGCTAAAAAGGCTATGTTCGTATATCAGCAGAATACGGTTTCTGTAGAAGCAGCAACCCTGATTGCAGATATCGCATTGCTGTCCGGTCATATCGGCAAACCAAGAGACGGTATCTTAGCTGTTAAGTCAAAGAACAACTCTCAGGGTCTTGTGGATATGGGTATCCGCGCAGGAGCAGAAGCTATGGAAGGCGTTAAGGGTCTGATTATCTTCGGCGAAGATCCGGTGGATTACGATCTGTCTGATCTGGAATTCCTCATGGTATCCGATGTTTATATGACAGAAACAGCAAAGAAAGCTGATGTATTCCTGCCGGGAACAGGCTTTGCAAGCACAGACGGTACTTATACCAATACAGAAAGAAGATTACTTCCTGTAGAAGCTGCTGTTTGTGAAGATGTGGATTTCAATAACTGGGAAATCGCAGCAGAGCTTGCACACGTATTCGAAGAAGAATTCGGATTCGAAGACGAAGCCGACATTTCCTTCGAAATGGACGATACGCTGCCGCTTTACAAGTACGCAGAAATCGGCGAAGTTCTTGGCGGTGTTCTGACACCTGTAGGCGCTAAGTTCGTTGCAGCAGCAGACGCTAAACTTGTAGACGTACTGCCTTGCACCGATGCGCTGATGAATATGATGGAAGAAAGACTACCTGAAGTTGTGCCTGCAACACGCTAACTTTCAGTTAGCATTGTGAGGCAGGACAGCGAAAGGAAACATTCGATTGTAGAATGTTGACTGTAGGAACGAAGCGTAAGCGGAGAGTTATCCTAAGCTGCATAAGCAGTTGGCGGAACGTCTCATGCGAGGAGCGCCCCAGAAGGCGAGCATAGCAAGCGCTGATGGGCTGCGCTCTACGGCGGAAGCCGTGCCTGCAGCTAAATAAGCTTAATATGATTTACCGCCTGTAGAAATATGGGCGGTATTTTATTCGTGTGTATAACTTCAAAAAAATATGTGGATAACTTCCGTGTTGACAAACCCTAAAATTTATGAAACCTTTGAAATTAGTGAAGTACAGAGATTTAAGTTATGCACATGAAAATGTGAAATAAATCGTATACAATTTGGAAATTATTGTGAATAAGCCTTGAAAGTGTCTGTTTGCAAGGGGAAAAGCCATGTGGACAAAAGCTGACGAAAAGGGTCGAAAGAAAGCTTTGAATTGTTGGAATACTCTTTTTATAAATTATTATGTATACATTATTTTTGTGAAAAACAACAAGAAAAACCCGAAAAATATGGTATAATGTCCACATATGGAGGAAAAGAAATATGGAAAGACTATACATGCGATCTAAAGACCATGCCCAACGGGCAGTGGAGGGACTTTATAAGGATCTGGAACGAAGAATTGTTTCCAGCCCGGCGGGACAGTGTCCTGTAGATATGGCAGCTGCTTTTCTCAGGCTTTGCCATGCTCAGAGCTGTGGTAAGTGTGTGCCATGCAGAGTGGGTTTGGGGCAGGTTCAGATTATGATTGAGGACATTTTGTCCATGGAGACAAATACGGATTTGAAGGTGCTCAGCAAACTGGAGAAGACGGCTAAGGCGATTCGCGCATCTGCAGACTGCGCCATTGGTGTGGAGGCTGCCTCAATGGTGCTGCGTGGGTTGGAGGGATTCAGAGAAGATTATGAGTCTCATATTCTGAATCATACTTGTGCCGAAAACGTGATTCAGCAGAGAGAATCGGTACCGTGCAGAGGAGGCTGTCCGGCAGGCGTGGATGTACCTGGGTATACAGCGCTGGTTCATGCGGGACGTTATGACGATGCAGTGCGACTGATTAGAAAAGATAATCCGTTCCCTACGGTATGCGCGCTCATTTGCGAACATCCTTGCGAAGAAAAGTGCAGAAGAAACATTATCGATGCGCCGGTAAATATTCGTGCTGTCAAGCGCTTTGCTGTAGACAACTGTTCGCAGACAGTTCCCGTACCGGAGAGAATGGACAGAACCGGAAAGAAAATTGCAGTCATCGGCGGCGGACCGTCCGGACTTTCGGCGGCATATTTTCTTTCTGTAATGGGGCATGAAGTAACTGTTTTTGAGAAGAGAGCACAGCTGGGCGGAATGCTTCGCTACGGAATTCCAAGCTATCGTCTGCCGAGAGAACGACTGCAGTGGGATATCGACGCCATCATTTCCACCGGTGTGGAATACAAAACCAGCTATGATGTAGAATCAGACGAAGCCATCAAGGAAATCAAAGAAAATTATGACGCCATGTATCTGGCAATTGGTTCACATAACCACAAAAATCTGGGTATTCCGGGAGAATTTGCTAAGGGCGTGATTCCGGCCGTAGAAATGCTCAGAGGTATAGGTGATGATGCCATGCCGGACTTTAACGGAAAATCGGTTGTGGTTATCGGCGGTGGTAATGTGGCTATGGACGTGGCAAGAACGGCTAAGAGATTGGGTGCCAGTGAGGTCTGCATCGTTTATCGAAGAAGAAAAGACGATATGACGGCTCTTCCTGACGAAATCGGCGGCGCTATTGCAGAAGGGTGTCAGCTGATGGAACTGAAGGCGCCATGCGAAATCATAGTGGATAAAAGAGGTCTGGTCAAGGGACTTTATGTTCAGCCGCAGATTGCGGGCGAAGCAGATAGATCCGGCAGACCAAAACCGGTGGATGCAGATTTGCCGAGGGAAAAGATGCTTTGCGACATCGTGATTTCCGCCATTGGGCAGGCGACAGATTTTACCTTCTTCCAGAAATACGGCGTGCCGGTTTTCCGCGGAAATGTAAAAACCGAGAAATCCAATGTGGTGGATCAGGTTCAGGGTATTTATGCGGGCGGTGACTGCGTAACGGGACCATCTACGGTAATCAATGCGGTTGCAGCAGGAAAGGTAGCGGCAGCCAATATCGATGCTTACTTGGGCTATAACCATGAGATTACGGTAGAAGTAGATATTCCAACACCGTTGAACGAGGATAAAAAAGCTCGCGGCAGAGTCGATCTGAAAGAAAGATATGCTTCTGAACGAGGCGGCGACTTTGGCGCTGTAGAACTTCCAATGACAAGAGAAGAATCACTGTCAGAATCCTCAAGATGTCTGCGTTGTGACGTCTGTGGATTTGGGGCATTTAGAGGAGGTAGAATAGAAAAATGGTAAATTTAAAAATAGACGGCCAGAAAATTTCTGTACCTACCGGAACAACCATTCTGGAAGCAGCTACAAAGGTCGGCATTACAATTCCGCATCTTTGCTATTTGAAAGACATTAACGAGATTGGCGCTTGCAGAGTCTGCCTTGTAGAAAAGGTGGGCATGGATAAACTGGTTACAGCATGCAATACAGAGGTAGAAGAGGGCGTAGAGATTCTGACCAACAGTCCAAAGGTCAGAGAGGTGAGAAGAATTAACGTGGAGCTGATTCTTTCTGACCATGACTGCAAATGTGTACAATGTGTAAAAAGCGGAAACTGTACACTGCAGAAAATTGCCAATGATTTGGGCATCATCGAACAGCCATACAAAAATATATATGAGAAAACCCGGTGGGATTTTGACCTTCCACTGATCAGAGAAGCATCCAAGTGCGTAAAGTGCATGCGCTGTGTGCAGATTTGCGAAAAAGTGCAGGGCCTTGGCGTCTGGGATATTAACGGCTCCGGCTACAGAGCTACTGTCGGTGTAGCAAAGAATAAAAGGATTACTGAGGCGGATTGTGCGCTTTGCGGTCAGTGCATCACCCATTGTCCTGTCGGGGCGCTTAGGGAAAGAGATGACCTGAATGTTCTTCGGGATGCATTGGCAGATCCGGAAAAGATTACTATGGTTCAGATTGCGCCGGCCATCAGAACTGCCTGGGGCGAAGGAATCGGCATTGCAAAGACAGAAGCGACGACGGGAAAGCTGGTCAGTGCATTGAGAAGAATCGGATTTGACTATATTTTTGATACAACTTATACGGCGGATCTTACGATTATGGAAGAAGGCAGTGAGTTTATTGAACGGTTTACCCATAAGGACGAGTATCAGTGGCCAATGTTTACAAGCTGCTGTCCCGGATGGGTTCGGTTTGTAAAAACTCAGTATCCGGATTTTGTAAAGAATCTGTCTACGGCAAAATCGCCGCAGCAGATGTTCGGCGCTATGGCCAAGACGTTTATTGCCCAGAAAATTGGTGTAGATCCGGATAAAATATTCTCTGTCTCTATCATGCCGTGCCTGTCCAAAAAATATGAAAAGGGCGTTGAGCAGGTAGATAACAGCGGACACGGAAAGGATGTGGATCTTGTTTTAACCACCAGAGAGCTGGATAGACTGATTAGAGCTGATAACATCCGGCCTCACGATCTAAAAGAAGAAGATTTTGATGAAGTTTTCGGAGAAGGGTCAGGTGCAGGCGTGATTTTCGGCGCTACCGGCGGTGTTATGGAAGCGGCTCTTAGAAGCGCATATTTCCTGATTACCGGAGAAAACCCGGAAACCGACAGTTTCAAAAGTGTTCGCGGAATGAATGGCTGGAAGGAAGCAACCTTTGAAATCAAAGGAATGAAAGTCCGTGTAGCTGTGGCCAGTGGACTGGGGAATACCAGAAATCTGATGGAGGCCATTAAACGCGGCGAAGTCAGCTACGATTTTGTTGAGATTATGGCTTGTCCGGGCGGATGCGTAGGCGGCGGCGGTCAGCCGGTAAAAGACGGATGTGAGTTTGCTGAAACGAGAGGAGAGATTCTCTACGGTTTGGATAAATTCTCCAACCTGCGGTTTTCTCACGAGAATACCGCTGTGCAGCTGACTTATCAGGAGTATCTGGATAAACCAAATTCCAAGAGGGCCCACGAATTGCTCCACACGGATTTAGAGGCTTGGGATCTTGCGATGAACAGATAAGCAGATTGGTCTGTACTACGTCAGACAGGGCTGCATTAAGAGAATATATTAAGAAAAAGAGGATATCCACGCGCTGTGCATATCCTCTATATTTTTGGCTATTTCGATGTTTCGGGTCTGCTGTTTTACTGACGGCTTGCTGCAATCAGTTCTTCTGCGCTCTTTCGGGTAGTTTCCGTAATGGTTTCTCCGCCCAAAAGTCTTGCAATTTCGTCTACAGCCTCGTCGTTGTTCAGTTTGTCTACCTGGGTGAATGTACTGCTGTCATCCGACTCCTTGTGAATGCGGTAGTGGGCATCGCCGCTTGCTGCAATCTGGGGCAGATGGGTGATGCAGATAATTTGATGACTCTTTGCAATTTGATGCAGCTTGCGTCCCACGATACTGGCTGTAATACCGCTGATTCCGGCGTCAATTTCGTCAAAAATCATCGTTGGAATCCGGTCATAAGTCCCGGTTATATTTTTGATTGCCAGCATGATACGGGAAATTTCACCGCCGGAAGCAATCTTGATCAGCGGCTTCAATGGTTCGCCTTTGTTGGTGGTAATCAGAAATTCTACGATGTCGTTACCCGAAGGGGTAATTTCATGGGGCGTTTTGAAATCGATGGAAATGCTGGCGCTGCCAAAATTCAAATCGTGCAGTTCTTTTTCTATGGCGCTTTCCAGTTTTTCGGCGCTCATTTTTCTTGCCTGGGTAAGAAGCTCTGCCTGAGCCTTCATTGTTTGGTAATTGGCTGCAGTTTCCTTTTCCAGTTCGCCTTTAATTTCATCAAAATTTTCGATGTCTTCCAATTCTTTGCCGATACGCTGCCCGTAGGCAAGAATTTCATCGATGGAAGCGCCGTATTTTTTCTTTAATTTTTCAATCTGATCCAGTCTCTCAATGGCAAGGTCAAGCTCTTCCGGTGTGAAAGTGATGTCTTCTCGGATATGGCGCAGAGAAGCGGAAATATCTTCTAATCGATAATAAAGATCAGAGAAATCCTCTGTTACAGTGGAGATATCTCGGCTGTAGCTACTGATACTTTCCAGTGCATGAAGACAGACCCCCAAAGCGGACATAGCGTTACCCTCGCCTTCGTTCAGAGAGCCATAAGCTGTCTCAATTCCGGCGAAAATCTTCTCACTGTTTTGGAGAAGGGAAACCCGTTCTTTCAGCGCAGTATCTTCTCCCGGTTTCAGGTTGGCGTGATCGATTTCGTCCTTTTCGAAACGGTAAAAGTCCAGTTTTCGCCGCTGCTCCGCTTCTTGAGAAAGAAGCTTATCCAGACGTATTTTGACTGAATGGTAGGCAGCATATGCCTCTTCAAACGCACGTTTTACCGGCTGGATTTCATCTCCGTGGAAGTGATCCACAAGGAGCAGGTGATTCTCAGGATTAAGCAGGGACTGATTATCGTATTGACCATGAATATCGGCAAGTCTGCGGCAGGTTTCTGAGAGCTGGCTTAAGGTGACTAACTGTCCGTTCAGCTTGCATAAGTTCTTGCCTGCAGAGGAAACTTCCCGGGTAATGATAATATCCTCTCCGTCCAGTTCACCGGCCAGTTGGACAATGGCTTTATCCTTTCCGTGGCGAACAAATGAAGAATCAGCTCGACTTCCCAAAGCCAGACTGACAGCCTCGATGACGATGGATTTACCGCTTCCGGTTTCTCCGGTAATGATATTCAGCCCATCCTCAAAATCTATTTCTGTATTCTCGATGATGGCAAAATTCTGGATACTGATGTGATTTATCATTGACCTCTTGACCTCATAACCAGCATATCATTGAAAATGGCAAGAATTTCTTCTACATTTTCTTCTTTATCTACGATGAGCAGCAACGTGTTATCACCTGCAATGGAGCCAACTACATGGGGAAGTCCGATGCAATCCACAGCTTCTCCTGCAGCAGGTCCGCAGCCCGAAAGAGTCTTGATGATAATCAGATTCTGTGCAGAAGCAAAAGAGGTGATGGTCTCTCTGAAAATCTTTACAAATCTGTCGGAAATCGGCGCATCCTGCTGGGTGCTTACCGCATACTTGTATTTACCTGAAGCGGAAAGTACTTTAATCAGCTGCAGCTCCTTGATATCTCTGGAAATTGTTGCCTGTGTAACTTCAAATCCTTCTTCCTTCAGCATGGAAGCCAGCTTATCCTGCGTCTCGATCTCGTTATTGGCAATCAGCTCTAAAATTTTGTTTTGTCTTGAATAGCGCATGAAATTCTCCTTCGCTCAATTAATAAAATTTCGTTTCTATTATATCATAATTATATGTTAAAAGGAAGATTGAATCACCGGCTGTATCGGAAGAATAGGGGAGAATAAGTGGACAAACATGCGTTCTTATGGTATACTGGAAAACGAGAATAAGGAATGAGGATTCAAGATGAGAATTTTAGGTATAGACCCCGGTTACGCAATTTTAGGCTGGGGTGTTTTAGATATGAAAGGAAATCGCTTTTCCGTTGTAGATTACGGCGCAATCACCACCGATGCCAAGATGGAGATGCCTTATAGGCTGCAGCATCTTTATGCTCAGCTTTCTTCAATCATCGAACAGTACCGGCCGGAGGCGGCTTCCATAGAGGAATTGTTTTTCAACAATAATGCCAAGACGGCGATTATGGTGGGGCAGGCCAGAGGCGTTGCAGTTCTTGCCTGCGTTAACGGCGGTCTTGAGATTAGCGAGTATACGCCGCTGCAGATTAAGCAGGCTCTGGTTGGATACGGTCGCGCAGATAAGAAACAGGTTCAGGCGATGGTCAAGGCTATTTTGAACTTATCGGAAGTGCCTAAGCCGGACGATACTGCCGATGCGGTGGCTGCAGCCATCTGTCACGGTCATGCGGCAGGGAACCGAATCAGAAATCTGAAACTGCGGTAGGCGTTATGCCGCCGTTAGCGAGGCCATTGTTCGCAAGAATAGAGAAGAGGTAAAAGAACATGATTAGATCAGTTAAGGGTGTTTTTCACCCGGGGATACACGGCAGTGTAATGATAGAGACGACTTCCGGCATAGGTATGGAAATCCATATTCCGGCGAATTCACCCCTTTATAAGAATCTGGAGGGAGATACAGTCAAGGTATATACATCCATGATTGTCAAAGAAGACGACATCAGCCTATTCGGTTTTTCTGACAGGGAGAATCTGGAGTTGTTTGAGCTTTTGATTACCGTTAACGGAGTAGGTGCCAAAGCGGGGATGTCCATTATGGGCACGCTTCCCCCAGCGGAGCTGAAAAGGGCGATTGCAACAGGCGATGCGAAAGCCATTTCCGCAGCAAACGGTATAGGTAAGAAGACTGCTGAACGGATTATTTTGGAACTGAAGGATAAGGTCGGCACCTTTGATGAGGATGTTGCAGATGCAGAGGGCTTGTATGTGCCGGTCAGCGATGAACGCAGCGAAGCAGTTACAGCGCTTATGGCGTTGGGCTATACAAAGAACGAGGCTGCCTCGGCAGTGAACAAAGTTAAAGACGAAGGCTTGACCTGCGAAGATTACATCAAGCAGGCGCTGAAAAGCTTATTTTAGAGGATAGGTTTATGGAAGAGAGAATTACACAGTCAAGCACGGCAGGGTTTTCAGAGGAGCGCCAGGAGACGACTTTGAGGCCTCAGCGGTTGGATGACTTCATCGGACAAAAGACAGCCAAGGAGAATCTGAAGATTTTTATCGAGGCGGCCAAGATGCGTGGAGAACCTTTGGACCACGTGCTGTTTTACGGTCCGCCGGGGCTGGGCAAGACCACTTTGGCCGGAATCATCGCCAATGAGCTGGGCGTGGATATTAAGATTACCTCAGGACCTGCCATTGAGCGGGCGGGAGACTTGGCGGCGATTTTGACTAACCTCAACGAAAATGACGTGCTGTTTATCGATGAGATTCACCGGCTCAACAGATCCGTAGAAGAAGTGTTGTACTCTGCCATGGAGGACTATGCACTGGATATTATTATCGGAAAGGGACCATCAGCTCGCTCCATCAGACTGGATATTGCAAAGTTTACGCTGATCGGCGCAACCACAAGAGCAGGCAGTTTATCTGCACCCCTTCGGGATCGTTTCGGTGTCATCAGTAAATTCGAGCTGTATACCCATGAGGAGCTTGCAGAGATTATCAAGCGTTCTGCCCGGCTTTTGGAAGTAGAGACAGACAGGCAGTCCCTTATGGAAATGGCAAGATGCTCTCGTGGAACTCCCCGCGTTGCCAATCGGCTGCTCAAACGAATCAGGGACTTTTCCCAGGTACGGGGAGACGGCAGTATCGATGGGGAGATTACAAAAAAAGGACTGGCCGCTTTAGGTGTAGACGAGCTGGGATTGGAAAGACTTGACCGGGAGATTTTGTCTGCGATTATAGAGCGGTTTAACGGAGGACCTGTAGGTATCGACACGATTGCAGCTTCTATTGGGGAAGAACGGGTAACCATTGAAGATGCTTATGAGCCGTATCTGATTCAGTCCGGACTTCTTTACCGAACCCAGAAGGGAAGGATGGTCTCTCAACAGGGATACAAGCACATGGGAATCGCTTATCCGGGAGATAAAGAATCGGATCTGACAGATCAGGCAGAAGCAGAAGAAAGAGCAACGAACGGTCAGACGACCGGCGAAAAACAGGAAAGCATTTTTTAATAACGGAGTAAGATATAGATGAGAATAGATGATTTTGATTATCAGTTACCTGAGGGGCTGATTGCGCAGCGCCCTTCAGAAAAGCGAGATATCTGCAGACTTATGGTTGTCAATCGGCA
The DNA here is from genome assembly GCA_036305845.1 of Emergencia sp. Taxonomy (GTDB): domain Bacteria; phylum Bacillota; class Clostridia; order Peptostreptococcales; family Anaerovoracaceae; genus Senimuribacter. The sequence goes on along the minus strand of JAXKAR010000019.1, from coordinate 18,398 downwards.
GAAGAAGAGTGTTGACCATAAACATTTTTATGACATCTTGGACTATTTACATGAGGGCGATTGCCTTGTGCTGAATAATTCCAAGGTTTTACCGGCAAGACTCTTTGGCGTCAAGGAGGGGACCGGCGCAAAGGTCGAATTTCTGCTGATTAAGCGAATTGAAGGTGATAAATGGGAGACTATGGTACGACCGGGTAAACGATTGAAGCCGGGGGACAGGGTTACATTTGGCGATCATTTCAGCGCAGATATTCTGGACTATAGTGAAGACGGTACCCGAATTGTAGAATTTGATTATGAGGGCATTTTCATGGAACGGCTGGAAGAGCTGGGAAAGATGCCTCTTCCGCCATATATAGACAGAGAAAGCACGGCTGATGACAAGGATATGTATCAGACGGTTTACTGTAAAGAAGAGGGGTCCGTGGCTGCGCCGACGGCCGGACTTCATTTTACGGAGGAACTGCTTAAAAAGGCGGAAGCTAAGGGGGTTCGGCTTGCCTATGTGACTTTGCATGTTGGTATCGGTACATTCAGACCGGTAAAGTGCGAAAACGTGGAAGACCACCATATGCACTTCGAAGAGTATTTTGTAGATGAAGAGACGGCAAACGTGATCAACGACACCATTTTAAAGGGCGGCAGGATTGTGTCAGTGGGAACTACTTCTACGAGAACCCTGGAAAGCGCCGCATACCTTGACGAAAAGTCGGGTAGGTATCTGGTTAAAACCGGCGCCGGAAGTACAGGCATTTTCATCTATCCGGGTTATACCTTTAAGGTTGTGGAAGCGCTGATTACCAATTTCCATCTGCCGAAATCCACGCTGCTGATGCTGATTTCAGCCCTTTATGACAGAGAAAAGATTTTAGAAGCCTACGAAATTGCCGTACAGGAGAAATACCGTTTCTTCAGTTATGGTGATGCCATGCTGATTGAGTAAACAGAAAAGGAAGGTAAACAGATGAACCACGCAGTGACTTATGATTTAATAAAAAAAGATAAAAGAACCAAGGCCAGGCGCGGTGTTTTGCATACGCCTCACGGCGACATTCAGACGCCGGTTTTCATGCCGGTAGGTACCCAGGCCACGGTCAAGGCTATGCGACCGGAGCAGGTGAAGGAGATGGGGGCGAACATTATTTTGTCCAATACGTATCACTTGTATCTGCGTCCCGGCCACGATATCGTGAGAGAAGCAGGCGGACTGCACAAGTTTATGAACTGGGATAAGGCTATCCTCACAGATAGCGGCGGATTTCAGGTCTTTTCCTTGGGTAAGCTTAGAAAGATTACGGAGGAAGGTGTGCGGTTTCAGAGCCATATCGACGGCTCTCGTCACATGTTGACGCCGGAGAAAGCCATAGAGATTCAAAATGCCCTCGGCTCTGATATCATGATGGCTTTTGACGAATGTGCCCCTTATCCGACAGACCGAACTTATGTAAAGAATTCTCTGGAGCGTACAACAAGATGGCTGAAACGGTGCAAGGAAGCCCACAAAGATATAGAGAGGCAGTCCCTTTTCGGTATTATGCAGGGCGGTATGTACAAGGATCTTCGGGCGCAGAGCGCCAAGGAAATTGTTGAGCTGGATCTTCCGGGTTATGCCATCGGCGGTCTGTCTGTAGGTGAGCCAAAGGAACTGATGTTGGAAGTCCTGGATGATTGTGTGGATTATCTGCCGGAAGATAAAGCCAGATATTTGATGGGCGTAGGAAGCCCGGACTATCTCTTTGAGGGAGTGGAACGAGGCGTGGATATGTTCGACTGCGTTTTGCCGACCAGAATCGCAAGACACGGACTTTGCACCACAAGCCATGGCAGAGTAAACATCAAAAATGCCAAATATGAGCGTGATTTTACACCTCTTGATCCGGAATGTGACTGCTACACCTGCAGAAACTATTCCAAAGCATATCTTCGTCACTTATTTAAGGCTGACGAGATGCTTTCGGCCATGCTGCTGTCCAACCATAACATTCATTTTCTGCTGAAAATGATGGAAAACATCAGAACGGCCATCGAAGAAGATAGATTTTTAGAATATAAAGAGGAATTTTATAGTAAATATGGTAGATTTTAAAATTTGTGAACATGACGAATTTTGCGGAGGCTGTGTGCATCAGGGTGTGCCTTATGAAAAACAGCTTGCCTCCAAGGAAGAAGAGGTCAGACGGCTATTTGCAGAAAAGAACATTGTGCCGGAGGTCTTTGACGTTATTGAAGGCTGTCCTTCAGATCATAAGTACCGGTACAGAAACAAGATGGAATATACATTTGGGGATATGGTAAAAGACGGTCCCCTTTGTTTGGGTATGCATAAGAAAAAGAACTTTATGTCTATCGTCACGGTTGATCAATGTCAGCTTGTGGATGAGGACTTTAATAAAGTGCTTCGTTTTACCCTGAATTTTGCAGAGGAACGGGGATACCGCCATTACCACAAGAAAAGCCACAGAGGTCTTCTGCGCCATTTGATTATTCGGAAGGGAATCAGAACGGGAGAACTTCTGATCAATATTGTGACAAGCAGAGAAGAAGGTTTTGACGAAGAAAGTTATGTCAAAGGTCTGCAGAATCTGAATTTGGATAACGAGATTGTGGGCATTTTGCGTACCTTTAACGATAACATTGCCGATAAGGTGACCTGCGAGGAATTGAAAATTTTGTATGGTCGCGATTACTATATGGAAGAGATTCTGGGACTGAAATTCAAGGTTAGCGCTTTTTCTTTCTTCCAGACCAACGTGGAGGCTGTGGAGCGTCTTTACAGTGAGGCGCTGGCGCTGATCGATGATTTCGAAGGCAAGACGGCTTTTGACCTTTATTGTGGTACCGGTACCATCAGTCAGATTTTGGCGCTGAAGGCAAAATCGGTTCTGGGCGTAGAGATTGTAGAAGAGGCGGTTGATGCGGCCAGAGTCAATGCGGAGCTGAATCATCTGGATAACTGTAACTTTATTGCGGGAGATGTTTTTCAGGTGCTGCAGACTGTCAGCGAAAAACCGGAGGTCATCGTAGTTGACCCGCCAAGAGTAGGCATGAGTTTAGATGCAGTTGAGAAGATTTCCGGTTATGGTGTGCCGCAGATTGTCTATATTTCCTGCAACCCGAAAACCTTAGCCGTCAATCTGCAGCAGTTTGCCTACCATGGGTATCAGGTCAAATATGCCAAGGCATTTGATAATTTTCCATGGACAAAACATACAGAATGTATTTGTCTTCTGTATAGGAAAGATAAGTAAATGTCAGAAAGCGGAGTATTTCTATCAACATGAAATATGCTGGCCACATTGTATGACGAACGTGCGGTACAATATAGTAGCAACTAGAAGAACTTTGATATATTTTCACAAATAATAAGAGGATGAAATTATGTTAGATTTAAAAGATATAAACGATGTACCGGATATCAATGATATAAGTGATTATATCGGGAATTCGCTATTTGATCAATTTTTCCAATATATGAATAGCGAATATAAAGTCTTGTATAAAATTGAATATAGCAAAGATGTTTGGGCTCGTGGATGGAACTTGAAATTAAGAAAAGCCGGAAAAGGTTTATGTGTCATCTATCCAAGAGAGAATTATTTTACCGTGTTGGTTGTGGTCGGAAATAAAGAGAAGAATAAAGTCGAAGAAATATTGCCGCAGCTTTCAGGAGAAGTTCAGAAAATATATCATAATACAAAAGAAGGAAACGGACAAAGATGGCTTATGATTGATCTGAAAAGCGATGATTGTGTATATCAAGATGTATTAAGACTGATCCGTATACGTAGGGAAAGTAAATAACACCCAGTTATTTGAGCCGGAAAATTTGAAGTTGACAGTGTGCTTATGACCAGCATCATTTCACCGTGTTTTTATTGCAAATTCTGAAAATTCATTGTATAATCTGAATATAGAATATGCAAAAGCTGAATTTTGCGACAGAAAGGAAGAACATAATTATGAAGAAGACATCTAAAATTTTTGCATTAGCAATGACCCTGGTGATGATCGTATCAGCAGCAATGATTTTTACCAGCTGCGGCGGACCGGAGACTTTCGAAGAATTTGTTAACTCCAACGAAGAATTGAAGACACAGATTGATGGTATTGCACAGTCTGACGACTACGGTGCAATGACAGTCGAAGTTAAAGAAAACAAGATTATTTATACTTATAAATATAGTCAGACCTATGACAGCGCTGCTGTTGAGCAGATGAAGACTTACTTTGAGGAATATATGGATGACTTAGGTGCACAATTCGAAGATATAGCCAAAACCTGTGAAGAACAGAGTGAAATTACCGGCATCACCGTAGATGTAATTTATCTCAATGGAGATGATGCAGAATTATTCAAGGCAACTTATTCAGCGAAATAAATCAACTTAAATCAGAAAAGGGGCGTACCGCAGCAGAGAGACTGAGCGGTATGCTCCTTTTTTATGGGCGTAACAAAATTACGTCTATATGGTGGGCTGGGTGCGTTTATAATACTACCGCGCCGTCCACAGATAGAATTTCTCCCGTCACATAACTTGCAAGATCGCTTGCCAAAAATAAAAAAGCATTGGCAATATCCTGGGGCTTTCCCAGTCGTTTCAGTGGAACAGCAGTGGTTACCTGCCGCTGAAGCTCTTCGGGCAGCGACTGGAACATATCAGTATTAATAATTCCCGGTGCAACGGCATTAACGCGGATTCCATCAGAACCCAGTTCACGAGCCAGGGATTTTGTCAGTCCGTTGACAGCAAATTTGGATGCGGGATAGCCTGCGCCGGTAGCTTGACCATATAAACTGACGACTGAGCTGGTGTTGAGAATAACGCCATAACCTTGTGCCTTCATGATTGGCGCAACAGCTTTAACACCATGGAAAACAGCGTTTACATTGAGCGCCATGATTTTGTAAAAATCTTCGGCAGTGTAATCGTAAAGAGAGGTTTTCGTGGAAATACCCGCATTGTTTACCAGAATGTCAATGTGTTCCAGTTCATCCTTAATTCTTGCGAACGCCTTTTCAAGCTCAGAGAAGTCGGTAAGGTCTGGCCACATACCGTGAATGGTAGCTGTTTTCATGTTTCCGGTTTCTTCTTTTAAACGGGTTATTGCTTTTTTTACACTTTCTTCTCGTGAACCGAAGATAACCACGGCTGCACCGTTTTGCAGAAAGGTTCTTGCAGTGGCATAACCAATTCCACGAGTTCCGCCGGTGATGACGGCAACTTTATTTCTTAGCATGTTTTCGCTCCTTTTTTCAGATAAAGAGATTCTGTTTCTTTTAGTTATGCCGTTTAGGATCGTCTTCTATACCTGAAACTTTTTATTTAGCTACCGGTGCACATGCCTTTGTATGGTTATGCCAAGAGACAGAAAAACCGCACCTACGTTTTTCGTAAATGCGGTCTATATAGATCATGCTTACTCCTTGCTAATTAACTTGCAGATGTCTTCGGCAAAACCAACAGGGTCGTCTACAGTAAGACCGGAAATGAGTACGGCCTGATTGTAGAGCAAGTTTGCATAAGTTTTGACCATGTCCTTTCCGTCATCTCCACCTGAGAATGTCTCCTTCAATGTGGTCATTACCGGATGAGCCGGGTTCAGCTCCAGAATACGTTCGGCTTTGATCTGCTGATCCGTTGGCATAGCATTGAGGACTTTCTCCATTTCCAGGGAAATACCGCCCTTGGAGGTCAGACAAACAGCAGAAGACTTGAGGCGAGGGGACAGCTTGACTTCTGTTACCTTATCACCGAGTGCTTCTTTGACAAAATCAAGGAGCTCTCTGTTCTCATCTTCAGCTTTCTGCATTTCTTCTTTTTCTGCTGCAGTTTCTTCGCCGGCAATATCTTCGGCAGAGACAGACTTAAACTCCTTCTCCTTATAGTCTCTCATCATCTGAAGGACAAACTCGTCAATCTCATCAGTCAGATAGAGGATTTCGTAACCTTTAGCTTTGATGAATTCCGTCTGCGGCAGCATGTCAATTTTTTCTACAGACTCTCCGGCGGCATAGTAAATGTAGTTCTGGTCTTCACCCATCTTTGCCAGATATTCATCGAGAGAAATCATCTTCTTTTCTTGGGAAGAGTAGAAAAGAACCAGATCGGCAAGAAGATCTTTGTGGATGCCAAAATCATCGTAGATACCGTATTTCAGCTGTTTACCAAAGTTTTCAAAGAAAGCCTCGTAGCCTGTACGGTCATTTTTCATAAAGTCCGCAAGCTCTTTTTTGATTTTCTTTTCCAAATTTTTGGCGATATTTCTCAGCTGCCTGTCGTGCTGCAGGGTTTCTCTGGAAATATTCAGGGAAAGATCCTGGGAGTCAACCAGACCTTTGACAAAGTTAAAATAGTCAGGCAGCAGTTCCTTACACTGTTCCATAATCATTACGCCGGAAGAGTAAAGCTGCAGACCTTTCTCGTAATCCTTGCTGTAGTAATCAAATGGGGTATGACCGGGAACGAACAGCAGCGCCGTGTAGCTGGATACGCCTTCTACACTGGTTCTGATTACCTTGCACGGATCCTGATAGTCACCGAACTTGGACTTGTAATACTCGTTATAGTCTTCGGGTTTTACTTTGCTTTTCTGACGCTTCCAGATTGGTTCCATGGTATTGAGGGTTTCCTCGCCAAGATGAATCGGATAGCGGATATAATCAGAGTATTTTTTAATCAAATTCCGAATCGTATAATCCTCTAAAAATTGAGTGTAATTTTCGTCATCCGTATCTGCTTTGATGTGTAAAACAATTTCTGTGCCGACAGTATCTTTTTCGGCAGGGGTAACGGTATAGCCGTCAGCGCCCTTGGAATTCCAGACGTATGCGTCCTCTTGACCATAGGCTCTGGATGTTACGGTAACTTCATCTGCGACCATAAATGCGGAGTAAAAGCCTACGCCGAACTGACCGATAATGTCAATGGGACGACTGCCTTTTTCAGAAAGTCCCTCAGCCTGTTCCTGTTTAAAAGCCAAGCTTCCACTCTTTGCAATGGTGCCCAGATTTGCCTCAAGCTCGCTCTGGGTCATGCCGATACCATTGTCAGTAATGGTCAGCGTGCGGTTATCTGCATCAGTTTTGATTTCGATATAAAAATCTGCTCGCTTGATACCGGTATCCTCGGATTGCAGACTCTGATAATAGAGTTTATCCAACGCATCGCTGGCGTTACTGATCAGCTCACGAAGGAAAATCTCCTTGTGGGTATAAATTGAATTGATCATCAGATCCAAAAGCTTTTTGGATTCTGCTTTAAATTGTTTCTTTGCCATAATCTCGCCTCCAGTATAGTTGTGTTAGCACTCGCAAGAGTAGAGTGCTAAATCCATATACTATAATTTATCACGTTCTGCAAAAAAGTCAAGGGGTGTCCGGCCTTTACCGGTCATAATTGTAATTGCTGCGGCTAAACTGATTATAGGAGGTGGTTATTATTGGAGATTAAAGTATATCGAGGAACCCACCAGATTGGTGGAGCGGTGGTGGCTGTATCGACAAGGAAAACCAGAATAATCATTGATATGGGCAGTCCCGTTGTCATAGATGAGCCTTACGATGCAGTGGTTTTTACTCATTATCATCGGGATCACGTCAGTCAGGCAGAGTATATAGCTAAATCGGTGCCATTGTATATCGGCAGTGCAGCAAAAGAAATTCTTCTTCTGACAAGCGCCGACGATGACGCTGACGTTAGAAATGCGGTAATGAGAATGCAGCCTTATGAAGATGGGAAAACCTTTTATATTGGTGATATTGGAGTTACGCCGATTCTTACGGATCACTCTGCGTTTGACGCCTATATGCTTCTTATCGAGGGAGAGGGAAAACGAGTTTTACATACCGGTGATTTCAGGGGGCATGGCATACGCAGCCCATTGGTTTTACCGGCACTGGAAAATCTGCGGAATAAAGTAGATCTATTTATCTGCGAAAGCACTAATCTATCCTTTCGTCAGCCGGTGACTACTCCTGAGCTGTCACTTGTTTCGGCTGCAGAAATTGTGATGGAAAGGTTTCCTTATGTATTTGTACTCTGTGGAGCAACAGATATTGACAGACTTGCCGTTTTTCATCAAAGCGCAGAGGGAAGAGCGTCTTTTTTCTGCGATGCCTATCAGATGGGTATATTAGATGTTGTCAGGGAAAGGGGATCACATCTTTCGCCGTATTATGGCTTTAACAAAGCGCAGGTTTATGTAGAAGCAATGGGGCAAAATTCCCATGGATTTGTTATGGCTGTGCGAAATGATAAGGTATTCAGGCAAGTGATGAAACCATTTCTTGATGCGCATCGGGAAAAATGCCTCTTCATCTATGCTGTGCCGGAAGGTTATCTGGCTAAACACGAAAAAGTTTTAGAAAAGTTGACCGAGGGATTTCGCTATAAAGTCAAGCTGCATACCTCCGGTCACAGCTCCCAAGAAATGATCTGGCAGGCGGTACAGATTCTTTCACCCCGAAAAGTCTTGCCAATCCATACAGAAAAACCAGAGAATATTCGCCTGGGCAGCCTACAGAATAGAGTTTTATATCTTGAAGACGGCGACACCTATGAGGTATAATGTCCGTACACGCCGATTGGCGAGCGACAGCGAAGACAGAGGGGATGTATGACAGATACCAGTGCGCACAGCGATTGGCAAGCGATAGCGAAGACAGAGCATAGCGCTTACGGTGAAATGGTTCTGCCCCAAGAGCGAAGTGATTGGCAAGGCAGACCTTATGCTTTTGTGTCCCGCGAGTTATGCGAGCGGCAATAAAAATACAGGAGGAACGTATTGATGTATTTGGACTCCATACATCATACAAGAAGAATATGGATAATCTTTTGACAAAGACGACTGAATTAGCCATGGCGGTTACGTCAGCATATGTAAGGGAAGGTGATTTTGTCATCGATGCAACCTGTGGAAACGGTCATGACACTTATGCGCTCGCCAAAATGGTAGGCAGTAAAGGTATGGTGCTTGCCACAGATATTCAGGAACCGGCAATCACAAAGGCAAAGCGCTTGATTGTGCAGGAAGGGATAGATAATGTGACCTTTGTACAGTCTGATTTTCGATTTCTCCGCCGTTTAAGTGAGGAAGTCAGCGGTGATAAGGCGCCGTCTGCAGTGGTTTTTAATCTGGGATATCTTCCGGGTGGGGATAAAGACGTTACAACAAAAGCCGAAGATACTTGTTTTGCAGTGGAAGAGGCGCTGCGCATGATCCGAATCGGAGGTATTGTGACAGTAGTGCTTTACAGTGGTCATACGGAAGGCGCAAAGGAGAAATCGGCATTGATGAACTGGGCAGAGCAGCTGCCGGGGAGTTTGTTCCATGTGGTGTATGCCAATATGCTGAATCAGAAAAATGCACCGCCGGAAATTTTATGGATTACTCGAAAGAAATCTGAAAAAGTAGGCTAAAAGGTCAAGGGGAAGAACCGGGGAGAGAACCGGAAGAAAAAACGCTTTTATATCCTTGCAGAGGCAAGCGAATAAAAGCGTTTTGTTTACCTTTGTTTATAACCCGCTCTTTAGCAGCGTATCGAATAGTTTGACACCGTCGATTAGTACGGTATCGTCGAAATCGTAGTTATCACTGTGAAGCGGGATGCCGCTTCCTGTTCCCAGAAAGAAGAAAATGCCCGGCAGCTGCTGTTCAAAGAAAGAAAAATCTTCGGCTATCATTACCGGTTTTCTCAGCTCAACGTAGTTGAGGGAGAGCAGGGAAGATTTGACCTTATGGTATAAATCTTCGTTATTGATAACGGCAGGGTGACTTTTGCTGACGTCCAGCGAGAAAGTTACGCCGTATTCTTCTTCAATTTGGTGGCCGAAAGTCTCCATAATATCCACAAGGTCTGCCCAAGTATCGTCACTGAAGGTTCGCATGGTACCGTCTAATCGAGTATGGGGAGAGATTGCGTTGCGCACATTGCCGCTGCGCATTTTACCGAATTTGAGTACACAGCGGTCACGGATGCACATGGTTTTGAAAGAATAGACTTCACTGATAAAACGGCAAGCTGCCTCCAAAGCGTCTTTTCCTTTTTCCGGCTCGCCGCAGTGGGCGCTGACGCCTTCGAACTCTACTTCTACCGATGTGGAGCGAGCCATCATCGGACCGGGTCGAGAAGCGATTTCGCCTTTGGAAAGCATAGGCCAAAGATGCATACCGAAAATTGCGGCAATATGATATTGGTCAAAGATATGGGTACCGCAGATTCTCAATGCGCCGTCGATTGTCTCTTCTGCCGGCTGAAACAGCAAAAGCACATTATGAGAAAGCGGAGTACCGCTCTTTTTATAGTCATCTACAACTTTTGCAAAGCCAAGCATAGTTGCCATATGACCGTCGTGACCACAGGCATGCATACAGCCGTCATGTACAGAAGCGTATTCTGCTCCGGTCACTTCCTGAATGGGCAGGGCATCCATATCAGCACGAAAGGCCAGAGTTTCTTTTTGACCGAAATCAAAGTAGGCAATCAGCCCGGTGGTAACGATTTCTTCAATCTGGCAGGAAAGGCTGCTGAGGATATTTCTGACGTAAGCGCTGGTCTTGTAGACATAGAACCCAAGCTCGGGAATCTGATGCAGATCTCGGCGGTACTGAATGATTTCTTGTGAAAGCTGTTGGTAATCGATCATAGTAAATGCCTCCTTACGTTTAATATCATCATAGCGAACAAATGGATATCCGTCAATTGTTCTTTCAAGACAATGAGAAATATGGTAGAATAAAGTCATGAAAAAAAGAAAAAGAAAGAAAAAAAGAAGCAGAAAAACATGGAAAATCGGGAAGTTTGTCATTTCCCCAAAGGCGCAGCTGACAATCTGTGCGGCAGCATCGGTGATGCTGATTAGTACAGTCTGTTTTTTCTTTGTGGTGCTGGGCAGTTATGACGGTCTGGGACTGCCAAAGGAAATCGGATACAATCAGTATGATTTATCCGGATTTTATGAGGAAGACGGATTTCTTCATTACGAGGACGAAACTTACACCTCCCTTGTTGGCATAGACGTTTCTTATTACCAGGAAGATATTGACTGGCAGAAGGTAGCAGACTCCGGGGTGGATTTTGCGATGATTCGTCTGGGATTCAGGGGCTACGATAACGGAGAACTGGCTATAGACGACAGGTATAGAGAAAATCTGCGCGGTGCAAGGAGCGCCGGTCTTGATGTGGGCGTATATTTCTTTTCCCAGGCAGTGACTGTTGAAGAGGCTGTCGAAGAGGCCAGGTTTGTGGTACGTCATATTCGGGGAAAGGGCGTGGATATGCCCGTGGTCTTTGATATGGAACCTATAGAAGGGGCGGACAGAATTACTGATCTGACTGATATGGAGCGGACGGAGATCGCCGATGCCTTTTGCCAGATTATCGAAAAAAACGGATATCGCCCTATGGTTTACGGCAATCCCCACTGGCTCTATAACTATATCGATTTATCCTATCTGACCAGATATGATACCTGGCTTGCCCATTACGGAACAGAGACGGATTATCCCTATTCGTTTAGGATGTGGCAGTATACAGACAGCGGATATGTAGACGGTATTTCCGGGGGCGTAGACCTGAATGTGTATCTGATAGAAAAGTAAGAGAGGGTCTTATGGAGTATAAATATGTAGAACAGACTTTTTCTCCGGTCATTGACGGACAGTGCAGCGTGCTGATTCTCGGCAGCCTGCCTTCGGTAAAGTCCAGGGAAAACGGCTTTTATTACGGTCACCCGCAGAATCGGTTCTGGAGAGTGCTGGCGGCAGTCCTTGATTGTCCGGTACCGGAAACCATAGAAGAGAAAAAAATTATGCTTCTTTCTCACCACATCGCAATTTATGATGTCATTCAAAGCTGTGAGATTATGGGATCTTCCGACAGCTCGGTGAAAAATGTGACGCCGGTAGATATTGCAAAGCTTCTCAGATTGGCGCCCATAGAAAAGGTTTTTGTCAATGGCGCGTTGGCCAAGAAACTTTATGACCGATTTATGGAAAAGGAAGCCGGAATGAAAGCCGTTAAGCTGCCGTCCACAAGCCCCGCTAATGCAGCGTATTCCATAGACCGGCTTATAGAAAGCTGGCAGATGATAAAATGATTGAAAAATGCCGGCGAAAAAGATAAAATATAAGGTACAAATGCGGAAGAAAGAACAGCAAAGGATGAAAACCATAACGAAAACACAGATGTCAGGAAAGACAGGGAGGTAAGAATTATGTTTAGAAATATGCGGCGCAGCGAAAAAGCTACAGATATTGCAAAAGCGGAAGAATTGCTTCGGTCAGAGAATTACGGCGTTTTGTCAGTCATCGGTGACGAAGGGTATCCTTATGGCGTACCGGTAAACTATGTCTATGACAGTGGAAGGATTTTCTTCCACAGCACATCAGCGTCCAGTCATAAGATAGAAGCAATCAGAAAAAATGAGAAGGTTTCCTTTACCGTGGTGACGGAACACGATATGATTTCGGAAAAGCTGGATACCATGTATACCAGCGTTATCGTTTTCGGCAGGGCAAGAATTCTTTCTACACCGGAGGAAACCAGAGAAGCGGTCAGAATGTTTCTGGCAGGACTGGCGCCGGAGCAGGCAGGCAATACGGAAAAAATCTGTCAGGCACAAGAAGGTCGCTTCATCATGGTAGAAATCACGACAGAACATATATCAGGCAAAATTGGAAGGTAAGACAAGGTAAACATATGAAATTAGCAGAATTATTTAATAGCAGCAAGACAGTTTTTTCTTTTGAAGTTTTTCCGCCCAAGAGAAATAATCCCATAGAGACGATTTACAATACACTGGATGCCCTAAAGGATCTTCAGCCGGACTTTATCAGCGTAACCTATGGCGCAAGCGGAAGTCTGGCCGATAATTCCACCTGCGAAATCGCATCGGCCATCAAGCACAAATATGGAATTGAGTCGGCAGCGCATTTGACCTGCGTCAATTCTACAAGAGAAGAAGTAACAGAAGTTTTGACCAGGCTTGAGGACAACGGCGTCGAAAATATTCTGGCGCTTCGGGGCGACCTGGTTCCCGATATGCCGCCAAAAGAGGATTTTCATCATGCCAGCGAGTTAATTTCCTTTATTAAGGAAACAGGTCACGACTTCGGCATTTCCGGCGCATGCTATCCGGAAGGGCATATGGATAGCGCTACCCAGGTCGAAGATATACTGAATCTAAAAAAGAAGGTGGATGCAGGAGCGCAGCATCTGATTTCTCAGTTGTTTTTTGATAACCGTTTGTTCTACGATTTTCTGGACAAGGTCAGAATTGCCGGTATTGATGTTCCCATTGAGGCGGGAATTATGCCGGTAACCAACAAAAAACAGATAGAGCGTATGGTTTCTCTTTGTGGCGCAAGCCTTCCTGCCAAGTTTACAAAAATGATGTCCAGATATGAGAATAATCCGGAGGCTATGCGGGACGCCGGAATCGCTTATGCGGTAGATCAGATTGTGGATTTAGTTTCCAATGGCGTAGACGGCGTTCACCTTTACACCATGAACAATCCTTATATCGCAAGACGAATCAGCGAAAACGTTAGAAGTCTGTTTTAGGAGGAGCAATATTGAATAAACGATTAACTACTTTATTTCAGGGAAAAGAATTTATCTTCATGGATGGCGGTATGGGTACTATGCTGCAGTCTGCAGGTGTTCCAATCGGCAAAGTGCCGGAAGTCCTCAACCTGACCCATCCGGAAGTGGTGCAGAGCATTCATAAAGCATATATCGAGGCGGGTGCAGATCTGATCTGTACCTGTTCTTTTGGCGTAAACGAACACAAAATCAAAGACTGTGGCTATACGGTGGAGGAATTGATTCAGGCCGCCGTAAAAAATGCAAAGGCTGCGACAGCGGGAACCGATACAAAAATTGCGCTGGACATCGGTCCGATGGGAAGATTGATAGAACCTAACGGTAATGTGAGTTTTGAAGAGGCTTATACGGCCTTTACCCGTCAGATTAAAGCCGGAAGTGGTGCAGATGTTATTCTCATAGAAACCATGACTGATCTATATGAACTGAAAGCAGCGCTTCTTGCGGCAAAAGAAAACTGCGATCTTCCCGTGATTTGTACCATGAGTTTTGAAGAAAACCACAGAACATTTACGGGGACCTGTGTTTCCTCTATGGCGCTTACCATAGAAGGCATGGGCGCAGATGCTATAGGTATCAATTGTTCGTTGGGACCGGCAGAATTTAAACCGCTGATTGAAGAACTCTCAAAATGGACTAGGCTGCCTATCGTATCAAAGGCTAACGCAGGGCTTCCGGATCCGGAGACAGGCGCATATGTAATTTCACCCGAGGTATTTGCAGAACAGACTGCGGCACTGATTCCCTATGGTGTTAAACTGATTGGTGGCTGCTGCGGAACTACGCCGGACTTTATCCGTGCGCTGAAAAAGACATTTACCGGAAGAAACTATCAGCCCCAGCATCCGCAAATTCCGGCAGCAGTATGTACGCCGGAAAAGACGGTTATTCTTGATGAGCCGAGAATCATCGGTGAAAGAATTAACCCGACTGGGAAAAAGAAGCTGAAAGAAGCGTTGAAAAACGGAGATATGGACTATGTTCTGGGGCAGGCGGCCGATCAGATAAGAGATGGAGCTGAGATTTTAGACGTCAATGCAGGTGTGCCAGGAATAGACGAAAAGAGTATTATTGTCAACATAGTAAAAGCGCTTCAGGGAATCACTGATGCGCCTTTGCAGATTGATTCCAATAATCCGGAGGTTATCGAAGCCGCATTGCGGATTTACAGTGGTAAGGCCATTGTTAATTCGGTTAATGGGGAAGAGGCGTCATTGTCTGCAATTCTTCCTCTTGTCAAGAAGTATGGCGCTGCTGTAGTGGGTCTTACACTGGACGAAGAGGGTATTCCGAAAACCACGGAAAAGCGGATGGAAATTGCCCGCAGAATTTTAGACAGAGCCCTTTCTCTGGGGATTCCAAAGCAGGACGTATATATTGATTGCCTGACATTAACCGTATCGGCTGAGCAGGAGAATGCAGCAAATACGCTCTCTGCGATTCGCCGGGTAAAGGAAGAACTGGGACTGAAGACAGTGTTGGGCGTATCTAATATTTCCTTTGGTCTGCCCAACAGACCGTTGATTAACAGTAATTTTCTGCAGATGGCGCTGACTGCTGGATTGGATTTACCAATCATGAATCCCGGCGCGCCGGATATGGTCAGGGCCATAGATGTTTACAAGTTGATCATGAATCTGGATAAGGGAGCAAATCATTACATTGCCCGTTATAGCAGTGAGCTTGAAGAAAAAACTCCGCAGACTGCTTCGAAAGAATCTGTGGCTGAAGGGGAGTCTATGGATGAACTTCAGTATGCGATCACAAATGGTCTTGCCGGAAAATGCAGGACGTTGATCCAAAAAGAATTGGAAGACAGCGCGCCGGAGAACGTGATTAATGAAAAGCTGATTCCTGTGCTGGATAAGGCCGGAAGGGATTTTGAGACCGGGAAGATCTTTATTCCTCAGCTGATGCTGTGCGCATCTACTGCCCAGGTTGCTTTTGAGGTGGTGAAAGAACGTATTCAGGCCGCAGGAGAAAGCAGTACGGATAGAGGAACCGTGGTAATTGCTACAGTAAAGGGTGATATCCATGATATTGGAAAAAATATCGTCAAGGTGATTCTGGAAAACTACGGCTATCAGATTATTGATCTGGGCAAAGATGTAGAGCCTGAGGCTGTAGTCAGCGCTGTTGTGAAGGACCGGATTCAGTTGGTCGGCCTTTCGGCACTGATGACCACCACGCTTCATAGTATGGAAGAAACGATTTCTCTACTGAAAAAAGAGGCGCCGTATTGTAAAGTTATGGTAGGTGGCGCAGTACTTACCAAAGAGTACGCGAAGAAAATCGGTGCAGATTTTTATGTGAAGGACGCCAAAGCATCTGTGGATGTGGCAAGACAGACATTATGAGCGTCGAGATGAGAAAAGGAACCAGCTATTCTATTCTTTCTGCGCTGGTGTTCGGGCTGACCCCCATACTGGTCAGCCTTTCTTATGCCCTTGGCAGCGATGCCCTTACGCTGACTTTTTATCGGAATTTGATGGCAATACCCGTCTTGCTGATCGTGCTTCTGGTCAGAAAGATTGATCTTCGCATAAATTTTCGAGAGCTGATGGTTACAGGATTGGTTGCCTTATTCAATTTGATCACCATGCTCATTTTGTATGATGCATACAATTACATCGGCGTGGGACTTGCCACTACGCTTCATTTTCTTTATCCCATATGTACGGTGGTGCTCTGCCGGATATTTTTTCAAAAGAGGCTGGATAAAGCAAAGATTATCGCTTTGTTTTTAGCCACGGCCGGCATTGTTATTGCAACGGGAGAAAGCCAGGCGTTTGCCATGAAAGGCATTTTCCTGGCGGTAGTTTCTGCTGCCACGTATGCGGTATATATGATTGGCATTGAGCAGACGGCGGTTAAATCCATCGATTCGATGAAAGCTATGTTTTATATGTGTATTGTCAGTTCGGCTGTCGTATTTCTCTGGGACCTGCCTTCGGGGAATTTGGTCTTTGATCTTGGACCAAAAGCAATGTTTTATACGTTCATCGTTTCCATTGCAAATTCTGCAGTGGGTCATGTGATGCTGATCAAAGGGGTAAAGCTGATCGGCGCGGGAAATGCGGCGATTTTCAGTATGCTTGAGCCCGTTTCCGGTGTTGTGGGCGGAATTATCTTTTTGCACGAGGGGATGACGGTTGTGAAGCTGATCAGCTGCATGATGATTCTTGCAGCTGTCATGATTCCCATTTTGAAAGACAGAAGAGAGGAAGCGGTAGAAAACAACAGTTAATTCTTGCTTTTTCAACAGAGAAATGGCATAATAAAATTTGTGACTGCGAAAAATTATTTGAGGAGGAAGAATAAACATGAAAAATGCTTTAAAAGCATGGAACAGACTTAGCCTTGTTCAGCAGATTATTATCGGGCTTGTTATTGGTATTATTTTGGCGCTGACTGTTCCTGACAAGGTGTCCGGCATTGTTATTCTGGGCGACCTGTTCGTTAATGCATTGAAGGGCGTTGCGCCTGTTCTGGTATTTTTCCTGGTTATGTCTGCAATTTCCAAACATAAATCAGGACAGAAAACCAACATGAAACAGATTATTGCTTTGTATCTGATTGCCACATTCCTGGCAGGTACTATCGCCGTAATCGCAAGCTTTATCTTTAAGGTGGATTTGATTCTGACTACGGCTGCCGGAGATGTGACTCCACCGGGCGGCATTACAGAAGTCATGAAGAACCTGGTGTTCAACATTGTAGCAAATCCGGTTGACGCATTGCTGAACGCCAACTATATCGGCATTCTGACTTGGGCGATTCTGCTGGGAATTGCGCTGAGACATGCAGGTGAGGGAACAAAGGATTTCTTATCTGAGGTTGCAGAGGCTGTTTCTCAGGTTGTCAGATGGGTCATCAAACTGGCGCCTCTTGGCGTAATGGGTCTGGTATTCAATGCGATTGCAACAAGTGGTATCGAAACTCTGTTCAGCTACGGAAAACTGATTTTACTGCTGGTAGGCACGATGTTCTTTGCTGCGCTGATTGTCAATCCGATTATTGTGTACATCACCACGAGAGAAAATCCATATCCACTGGTGCTGAAATGTCTGAAAGACAGCGGTATTACCGCATTCTTTACCAGAAGCTCAGCTGCTAATATCCCGGTAAATATGAAGCTTTGCGAGGAGCTGAAACTGGACAAGGATACATACTCCATTTCCATTCCACTGGGTGCAACCATCAACATGGGTGGTGCGGCAATCACAATTTCCATTTTAACACTGGCTGCAACCCATACACTGGGTATTGAAGTGGACTTTGCTACAGCAATTATTCTGTGCGTGCTTTCCGCTGTCAGCGCTTGTGGCGCTTCCGGTGTTGCAGGAGGATCTCTCTTGTTAATTCCGCTGGCATGCTCTCTGTTCGGTATTCCGAATGAAATTGCGATGCAGGTTGTAGGCGTAGGTTTCATCGTAGGCGTAATTCAGGATTCCTGCGAAACTGCCCTCAACTCTTCTACAGACGTGCTCTTTACTGCAGCAGCAGATATTGCAAGCCGAAAGAAAAAAGACAACTAGGATTAATGGACAATATTGCAGACAGCTGCATTTTAGCCCGCCTTGCTTATAATCGTTAAGCAGGACGGGCTTTTTCTATAGGGGAAGGCAGGGCGCTTCCGGAAATGATGGCAGAAAAAACCATCCCCGCGTCGAACGCGGGGTTGTTGTCTTCTGCGGGCAAAGCCCTTGTTCTTCGCAGACGTGTCGAACACGTAAGCAGTCTGCCAGCTGCGTACTGTACTATTTACGCTTATGGCTCTTGAAGGAGCCTA
>JAXKAR010000018.1:0-7279 GCA_036305845.1 Emergencia sp. | reverse complement strand
TTGGACGGAAACCGTAGAAATGGTACATGAAATCTTCAGTGCAAAATATTAAAGCTATTCCCCTCAAAACACTTGAGGGGGGTGACATTTTCGCTCGATAATTAACTCTTTTAGGGGTGACATTTTACCTTGTTATTGACACCTTTTGACGGAAAGTCGGCGGAAAGGTGCTTGTTTGCGGGTGGTGGAACAATTCGGATAAATTTCTTAATTTTTCCTTACAAATCTTAAGTTTGCGCCTTGCCCATAGACTTGCCAAGTTAGAATATGGTATATTTTAGGAAGCTAAAGAAAGGGGAGAGACGATGTTAAGATTAGAACGTGTTTCGAAATTCTATTCCGGAAACGGACTGGTATCTACCGGTTTCAGCAAGGTGGATCTGGAGTTTGAAATTGGCGAATTTGTTGCCATTACCGGTGAGAGCGGAAGCGGTAAATCCACCCTGCTCAACGTGATTTCCGGACTGGACTCTTATGAAGAAGGGGAAATGTATATTAACGGAGAACCGACCAGTGGGTTCTCTCGGGAAGATCTGGAGGAGTACCGAAAGAAGTATATCGGAAATATTTTCCAGACCTTTAACCTGATTAACAGCTATACGGTTTATCAGAACGTAGAGCTGGTTCTTTTGATGAGCGGCTATGACAAAAAAGAAATACCGGATAAAATTAGGGAGATCATTGCCAAAGTAGGCCTGAGCGACTATGAAAAAACCAAAGCGTCCAAGCTTTCCGGCGGACAGAAGCAGAGAGTGGCTATTGCAAGGGCGCTGGCTAAAGAAACGCCGATTATCGTTGCCGATGAACCGACGGGAAATCTGGACAGCAAGTCGGCTGCGGAAATTATCCAGCTCTTGCATGAGCTGTCAAAGGACAAATTGATTGTCATCGTTACCCATAACTACGACCAGGTGGAGCCGTATGTCACGCGAAAAATTGCTATGCATGACGGTAAGGTGGCAGAAGATAAGAAAATCGGAAGCGAAATGGTGCAGAGGAAGGTTGGCAAAGAACCGGTACGGACGGCAAAAGCCGACGCACTCACCTTCGGTAGCATGGCAAGGCTCGGTGTGCGGAATACCTTTAACATTCCGGCCAAATTTTTCCTGTTGCTGACCGTATTTGTGTTCCTATGTGCCGGCGTCATCATGCAGTATACATCTGTAATGAATATGACGGACATGATGGATGGACAGGGATATAACAATTTCTTTATGGATACGGGCAAGGATCGGATTTTGGTGACAAAACCTGACCGCAGCGAATTTACAGAAGCGGACTATGAGAAGCTTTCCGCTATAGAAAACGTAGACAAGATTGTAAAAAACGATCTGATGCGGGACTTGGTTATAGATGGGATGGACGATCCGGAGTATACCAATTTTTACTCTACAACAAGGATCAGAGAGGTAGATGCGTATAAATCTCAGATTACCGAGGGAAGGCTGCCGGAGAATGACAGAGAAGTTGCTTATCTTATCCCAAGAGAAGGTTATATCAGCGATTATGCTGAAGAGCTGATCGGTAAGGAAATCTTTCTTTCAAACAGCATGAGCGGCACGCAGCTTTTAGACGAAAAGGTAACGATTGTAGGCTATGGATATTTGACGGAAGACCAGGCCCGCGAGCTCAATGAGACCACATCCTATTACAGTGAAGGCTATACCTGTATGAACGAGGGAACCCTCGACGACATTAGAAAAGCTTCCCTTGAGACATACTGCACCCAGGAAATAGATTTTGCCTCTACGATTACAGCAGGAAATTCAGCACAGAGCATATTCAAGCTGAGGACTTCTGAACTTGTTCCGGAGGGACAGATTTACATTCCGGAGGATCTTGCAGCTCTGTCCAGCTATGCGCCGGTAGGCAGAGAGCTGAAGCTGACGAATAAGAGTATTTACTTTGAGGACACCTTCGACTTTACTGTAGGCGCAGTATATAACAAGGATAACTTGGCTTACCATCTTGATTTAGACAATTTTGATGATATCAGCGGCAGTTTGTTTCTTAACCCTGCCGACTACGACAAGATGTTCGAAAAAGGTAATTTCCAGTCTTCGGTACTGACCAAAGATTATAAGATTGCAGAACAGACGGCCAAAGAGATTACAAAGGCAGGATACACGGCATTCCGTGTCAACGATGGCGTCATCAGCTACATGGGCGGATTTGAAATTATTCGGGACACCTTCTTTAAGGTACTCCTTGTAGGAATGATGGCCGTGCTGTTCTTCATCACCTACTTTATTACCAAGCTGATTCTCAAGTCGAGAAATACTTACTTCTCAACGATTCGTATGCTGGGCGCAACGAAAGGGAACTGCAGCAGCCTGCTGAAGACAGAACTGTTCGTTGTGTTTAACCTTGCTTTCCTGATTTGCATGGGTGTGCTGGGCTTGACCAAGATGGACGTCATCAAGAATGCATATTTGCAGCAACTGGTGGATTTCCTGAAAGGAACAGACCTGATTATTCTGTACGTTATTCTCTGTGTAATGGCAATTCTGCTGGCAATGCGGTATGCGAGACAGCTCTTTAAGAAAACGGCCATGAACGCATACAAAGAGGAGGTGTAAGGGATGATTAGATTAGTTAAAGTAAACAAGTTTTTTAATAAGAAGAAAAGCAACGAGATTCATGTCATCAACGATACCTCTTTGGAGCTGGAAAACAAGGGGTTGGTGACCTTTTTAGGAAATTCGGGCTGTGGTAAAACCACCTTGCTCAACGCAATCGGCGGTCTGGATAAAGTGGACAGCGGAGAAATCTTTATCGACGATGAGAAGATTACCACCAGATCCAACGGGAAGAAAGACGAGATCAGAAACGTTAACGTAGGTTACATTTTCCAGAACTACAACCTGATCGAAGACGACACGGTCTTTGACAATGTGGCTATCGTACTGAAAATGATGGGCATAAAAGACAAGACTGAAATCGAAGAACGAGTCATGTATATTCTGAAAAGAGTGGGCATTGACCGGTACAAAAATCGTCCGGCTAAGATGCTTTCCGGCGGTGAACGGCAGAGGGTCGGCATTGCCAGAGCCATCGTAAAGAACCCGAAGATCATCATTGCAGATGAACCGACAGGAAACCTGGACAGCCGCAACACCATCGAGATCATGAACATTATCAAGGCGATTTCCCGGGAAAAGCTGGTTATTCTGGTTACCCACGAAAGAGAAATTGCTGAGTTCTATGCATCCAGAATTATCGAAATCGTGGATGGAAAAATCGTTAGCGATAGGGAGAACCTGCATAACGATGAACTGGATTATCGGCTTGAAAACAAGATTTATCTGAAGGATATGCCGGTGCAGAAGGAGCTGACCCAGGATAATGTCCATATTCGCTACTACAGTGACAGGGAAGATGAGTCTCTGGAAGTTAAAGTGGTCATCAAAAACAACAACATCTATATCGAAGCGCCTGATTTTGTAGGTGAAGGCTCCGATGCAGTGGAATTGGTAGACGACCATTACAAGAAGATTTCCAAGGATATTTATGAAGAATATGAATTTGACTACGATAAGATGATCAATGAAGATTTTCATCCGCGCTACACATCCATTTTCGGGTTGAAAAACCTGGTGATTAACGGATACAAAAAGGTCTTTTCCTATTCTATCATTAAGAAAATTTTGCTTCTCGGCTTTGTTCTGGCGTCTATGTTTACCCTTTATGCGGTAAGCAATGTATGTGGTATTACCAATATCACCGATGACAAATTTGTTCAGATTAACCACAACTATCTGACCGTAAAAACCGGAAAGCTGAGCGTGGATACCTATGAAAAGTACAAGAATATGGAGGATCTGGACTATGTTTTGCCGGGCGATTCTTCCGTACAGTTTGCGCTTCCGCTGGATGATTATTATCAGTCCGTATCGACTGTAGATATGTTGAAAGGCTCTCTGGCTTCTCATGGGCTGATCGATGAGGATAAACTGATTGCCGGTAAAATGCCGACGGAGAAAAACGAAATCGCTGTCGATAAGAAGATTCTGAAAAACCTTGAACAAAATGGTATGACAACCATGATCGGACTGGATACACCAAAAGAATTCGTGGGCAGAAAGGCAACCCTGCCGGCTCTGGGTGAGTTTGTCATTACCGGAATAACCGATCAAAACAGTCCATGCATCTATGCAGAGGAATCCATGTTGCTGAGCATCCTGCAGAATCAGGCCATTGAAAGTGACGAGGACATAACTATGGGAGCAGGAGACCCGAACGAGGAGAAAATTGTCAGCTATGATCTGGTTAAAGACAATGATGAAGTCACCATTTTCAGCGGCTATGCCCCGGAAGGTGACTATGAAGCTCTGGTCAGCCTGGATAAACAGTACGAGGTTGGCCTTGGCAGCAAACTGGATATCAAGATTAACGGGAAGAAACTGACCGTCTGCGGATTCTATGAGAATAAGCGAGGTGGAAACGCTATTTATGTCAGCCCGAAGATGGCGGAATATAACCTGATCAGTACCCAGAAACAGGTTACCCTTTCGCCGAAGGATAAGCAGGCAACCTTTGACCGGCTTTCTGCAGAAGAGGTAAAGGTTACAGATAATTATGCCCGTGACAGAGAAGACTATATTGACGGTATGATGAAGCAGATTATGGCAACTATTTTGGTTTCCTGCGTTCTGCTGCTGATCTCTCTGATTGAGATGTATCTGATGCTGCGGTCTTCCTTCCTGTCCCGCATCAAGGAGGTAGGTGTTCTTCGTGCTATCGGCCTGAAGAAAAAAGACATTTACAAGATGTTTACCGGAGAGATTATCGCCATGACAACACTGACGACAATTCCGGGTATGCTGCTGATGGGGTATATACTGACCGGCATTACCAAGGTGCCATATCTGGGAGAGCAGTATATGATGAATCCGTTTGTATTCTTTATCAGCTTTGCTATTGTGTTTGCGTTTAATCTTCTGGCAGGACTTCTTCCGGTATTCAATACCATGAGGAAAACGCCGGCAGAAATTCTTGCAAGAAACGACGTCAATTAAGATCGATAAGAGATTATTGGGATTAAAAATAAAAGGAAGAGAAATACCTCGTAATTTGACGGGGCATTTTTCTATAGTAAATGTACAGAATTGTTGAATTGATAAGAAAATAATGCTATAATAACTAATAATTTAGTCTGAAAAATCACACGGAGGATAGAAAAGATGAACTATAAAGAGCTTTATCAGCAGAAGTTGACCACGCCAGAGGAAGCAGTCAAGGTTGTTAAATCCGGAGACTGGGTTGACTACGGCTGGTGCACAAACCACCCGGTAGTACTGGACAGAGCGTTGGCTGCCCGTAAGGACGAGCTTTTCGACGTTAAGCTCCGCGGCGGCGTTACCATGTGGATGCCGGAAATTGCAAAGGCAGATGATGCAGGCGACCATTTTACATGGAATTCCTGGCACTGCAGCGGCGTAGACCGTAAGATCATTGCTAAGGGCATGGGTTATTTCTCCCCAATGCGTTATTCTGAACTGCCGAGATTCTATCGGGAGAACGTAAGCGTAGACGTAGCCATGATTCAGGTTACACCGATGGATGAACACGGCAACTTCAGCTATGCTCTGGGTGCATCTCACCTGGCAGACATGCTGGATACAGCAAAAGTTGTTATCGTAGAAGTGAACGAAAGTCTGCCGTGGGTATATGGTTTAACCGGAAGTGAAGTCAACATCAAGGATGTGGACATGGTTGTTGAAGGTGAGAACACACCGACAGCGCAGCTTGGCGCAGGCGGAGAGCCTACGGATGTAGACAGAGCTGTTGCCAATCTGGTTGTTGAGCAGATTCCTAACGGCGCTTGCCTGCAGCTGGGTATTGGTGGTATGCCAAACACTATCGGCTCCATGATTGCACAGTCAGATCTGAAAGACCTGTCTGTACACACAGAAATGTATGTGGACGGTTTCGTTGACATGGCGGAAGCCGGAAAGATTACCGGTAAATACAAGACCCTGGATAAAGGCCGTCAGGTATATGCATTCGCAGCAGGTTCACAGAGAATGTACGATTACATGAATCGCAATCCGGAAGTTCAGGCTGCACCGGTAGATTACACCAATGATGTTCGCATTATCGGTCAGATCGACAACTTCATGTCCATCAATAACGCTATCGATATCGACCTGTTTGGTCAGGTAAATGCAGAATCCGCAGGAACCAAGCACATCTCCGGTACAGGCGGACAGCTTGACTTCGCTCTGGGCGCATACTTGTCCAACGGAGGCAAGAGCTTTATCTGCATGTCTTCCACAGTTAAAGGTAAGGACGGTCAGCTGAAGAGCAGAATCGTACCGACCTTAACTCCGGGATCCATTGCAACAGATCCGCGTACCTGCCTGCATTACATCGTTACCGAGTTTGGTATGGTTAACGTAAAAGGTCTGTCTACATGGGAAAGAGCTGAACAGCTGATCAACATCGCACATCCTGATTTCCGTGAAGAACTGATTAAGGATGCAGAAAAGATGGGCATCTGGAGACGTTCCAATAAATAATAGACTTGTTTTGAATAGGCGCACAGCGCTTTATCAGCCCCGGCAGACAGCTTGTCCGCCGGGGATTTTTACTGGTGCTTTAGCGGCAAATAACCTCTTGGTTCTACCAGGGATGGTTGACGGGTAAAAGTATTCGGCAGGCGGTCAGCATGGTAATCCGGTTACATTTATGAAAAAAACAAGAATCCGCGACATTTTTTCTTGGGAAAAGGGAAAATCCGGTGGGCATTTACAGTATTTTTAAATCTGCGACATTTTTCTTTGGAATATAGACAAAGATGGTGGGATACAAGTAAAAAACAAACATTTGCAACAGTTCTCTTCTTTGATAAAGGGAGTTGATCTGAATATAGGTGCTTTTAAGGAATAATCTGTCGCAGATATTTATAAAATCGTCATGCCCACCGCGGCAACAATGGCGCCTAAACAATTTCTCATTAATACCTTTTCTTAATTATACCGCGCGGCCATCTGTAGAAAAATGTGCTGAAGTGAAAAGTTCATTTCCACTTTGAAAACGGATAAAAGAAAGTAGCAATTACTCTTGCGGAAAAGTGAAATTACTACTTTTACTGTTTATAAAAATAGAATTAAGTGTTACACTTTATACAGCTGAGGACTGGATTCTAAGGATTTATGCATATTTCTTTGTATGCCAAGAAAGCGGACTTTAGGCGAATTTTTTGTGAGTGTAGGACTAAATTCCACTTCTGGATAAAGAATATACAGTTCGTCCTGACAGCCATCTGTAAATGTTT